>JAOUCL010000364.1 GCA_029859805.1 Rhodospirillales bacterium
CCGGTCCACCCGGGGACCCAGCGCTATTACGACGAGAAGGGCGTGAAGAAGAAATAGCGGGCCGGTCGGCTCGGGCGCCCCTTCGGGGGCGCTTCTTTCTTCCCGACCCGAGCCGCGCGCGCCCAGGCCTCCAGGCGTCCCCATGGATCAGGCCCCGGACCAGGTCGCATCCGAGGAAGTGAAGGAACCGTCGCTTCTGGAGACGGTGCTGCGCGACCGCCGCGCCAGCCTGCCCATGGCCGTCGCGCTGGTCTGCTCGGTCCTCAGCATCGCGCTGGCACTGTTCCATCTCTACGTCGCCGAGTTCGGCACGCCCGACTCCCGGTCGTTCCGGGGCACTCATCTGACGGTGATGCTGGTGCTCGCGGTGCTTCTCAAGCCGCTGTTCCGCGGGTCCCTGACGGAGCCGTTGCTGGTCGCGGGCGGCCGCGGCAACGCCAAGCGCGTCGCCGGCTTCGCCGTAGACCTGGCGCTGGTCGGGCTCGGGCTTCTGGTCCAGGTCTACACGCTCGCCGACGTGACCGCGTTCCAGGCGCGCGAGGGGGCGCTGCTCGCCTCCGACGTCGCCGTCGGGTCGGTCCTGGTCCTGCTGGTGCTGGAGGCGACGCGCCGGACCGTCGGCTGGACCATGGTCTGCCTCGCGTCCTTCTTCATCGTCCACAGCCTCTATGCGCCCTATTTCTTCGGACTGCTCTACGGCCCGCCGACCCCCTTCGAGCGCTACATCGACGTGATCTTCCTGCGCACCGAGGGGATCTACGGGATTCCGGTCTATGTCGCCTCGACCTATATCGTCCTGTTCATCCTGTTCGGCGCCATCCTGATCCGCTCCGGCGCCGGCCGGTTCTTCATCGACCTCGCCATCGCGCTGACCGGGCACCGCACGGGCGGTCCCGCCAAGGCCTCGGTGGTGGCCAGCGCCCTCATGGGCACGATGTCCGGCTCGGCCGTCGCGAACGTGGTTACGACCGGCTCGTTCACGATCCCGATGATGCGCAAGCTGGGCTACCGGCCCAGGTTCGCGGCGGCGGTCGAGGCCTGCGCGTCCTCCGGCGGCCAGATCACCCCGCCGGTCATGGGGGCGGCGGCCTTCGTGATCGCGGAGTTCCTCCACGTCAGCTACCTCTGGGTGGTCGTGGCGGCGATCATTCCGACCTTCCTCTACTTCGCCACCGTCTATCTCATGGTCCACCTCGAGGCGGAGAAGCACGGGATCGAGCGGATCGCCAAGGACCGCCTGCCGGCGTTCCGCGCGGTGCTGGCCCGGGGCTGGCACCTGCTGCTCTCGCTGGCGATCCTGGTCGCCTTCCTGGCCTTGGGCTTCACGCCGATGCTGGCCGCCTTCTGGGCGATCCTTTCGATCGTCGCGCTCAGCTTCGTCAACACGAACACGCGCATGAGCGCGGTCGACCTCTTCGCCGCCCTGGAGACCGGGGTCAGAAGCGCCATGCCGGTGACCATCGCCTGCGCCTGCGCCGGCATCATCATCGGCTCGATGTTCGCCTCGGGGCTCGGCCTGAAGTTCACCAACTCGGTGATCGCGCTCTCGGGCGGCTCGCTCTTCGTCCTGCTGGTCCTGACCGCGATCGCGGCGATCATCCTGGGCATGGGGATGACCACGACCGCGGTCTACATCACGGTGGCGGCGCTCATCGTCCCCGCGCTGGTCGAGGTCGGCGTGGTGCCGATCGCGGGGCATCTCTTCGCCTTCTATTACGGCGTCGTCTCCGGGATCACGCCGCCCGTCGCCCTGGCGGCCTTCGCCGCGGCGGCGCTGGCCGGCTCGCCGCCGATGAGCACGGCCGTGGAATCGGCCCGGGTCGGGGTCGCCAAGTACCTGGTGCCCTTTGCCTTCGTCTATAACCCGAGCCTGCTGTTCGAGGGGCCCCTGTGGCTGACGGCCTACTCCGGGCTGGCCGCCCTGGCCGGCGTCGGCGCCGTGTCGGTGGCGCTCGAGGGCTGGCTGCACGGCCCGCTGCCGCCAGTGCTGCGGCTGCTGGCGGGCTTGGCCGCGGTCTGCCTGATCTTCCCGCCGGGGCTCGACCCGCTGGGGCTTCCCGGCTACCTGCTCAACGGGGTCGGGGCCGTCGGCTTCGCCCTGATCTACCTGGCGCGCAGCCGCGCGGCCCCTGGCCGCCGGGCCGCCGGCGAAAGGGCCCGGCCATGAAGACCGTCTTTCTCGGCCGGCCGCTCTACTGGCTGCTCTGGGTGGTCATCGTCGGGGCTCTCTACCTGCTCGGAACGCTGCGCCTGCACACCCGGGACTTCAACCTCTTCATCCTGATCGTCCTGGCGCTCGCCGCGGCCAGCGTGCTCATCGTCGTCTGGACCTACCGGAAGGGGGAGCGGATCACCCGCGAACCCTTCGAGGATGACTGACCGCCCCCGGGCGTCACGGCATCGGGATCTCGTTCACCTTCTTGGGCACGTGATAGCCCCTCTGGACCGCCGGCCTGGACGCGATCGCCAGGTACCAGCGCTTCACGTTGGGGAACTCGTCGATGGCGATGCCGTGCCACTCGAAGCGCGAGATCCAGGGCCAGGCGGCGATGTCGGCGACCGAGTAGTCGTCGACCATGTACTCGTGCTCGGCGAGCCGCTTGTCGAGGACGCCGTAGAGCCGCTTCACCTCCTTGCCGTAGCGCTCCTCGGCATAGGCGCTCTTGCCCTTGTTGAACTTGAGGAAGTGGTGCGCCTGGCCGATCATGGGCCCGAGATCGCCCATCTGCCACATCAGCCACTCCATGACCTGCCAGCTGGCCCGGCCCTCCTTGGGCATCAGCATGCCGGCCTTCTCCGCCAGGTACAGCAGGATGGCGCCGGACTGCATCATGGTCAGGCCGTTGTCCTGGTCGACGATGGCGGGGATCTTGTTGTTCGGGCTGATCTTCAGGAACTCCGGGTCGAACTGCTCGTCCGCGGTGATGTCGACGGCGTGGGCCGTATAGGCGAGGCCCGTTTCCTCCAGCATGATGGAGACCTTGCGGCCGTTGGGCGTGGTCCAGGTGTAGAGATCGATCATGCGCGGCTATCCCTTCGGTGTCGTTGAGCTGAATCCCGGAAGCGTCCCGGCGAGATGTACCACTTTCGATTCCGGCCTTGGAGAGAAATTTCGGATGCCGCGGCCGCCTTACCTCTTTATCAGGTTCTCGGAGCAGCTTTGCGCCATATGGCTGGCCCAGTTCTCATCGCGCCCCAGGATAATCATTTGGACCTTGCCGTCGTGAACAAGAGCAAGCGTCGGTTGGGTTCCGAAGTACTCCTTTCTGCCCCTCACATTGACGACCGTGACGGGCCCGATGGACCTCTCGCGCAGGACCTCGAATTTCGACGACTCCAGGATCTCGTAAGGGCCGATCGAGATATTCCCGCAGCACTTCTCCCGATATAGGAAGAACGGTTCCGCGTCGGTCTGCAGGACATACCCGGGCGGCAACGGCATGACGCAACCGAACAGCCGAAGCGCCGTGTCGCTTTCAGGTGTTGCCGCGATGCGATCCAGCGCATTCTCTATCAAATTCTCGGAACAGCTTCGGGCCATATGGTCGGCCCAGTCCTCATCATCCCCGATGATTATCATTTGGACCTTGCCGTCGTGAATAAAAACAACAGTCGGTTGGTTTCGTAAGTACGCCTTTCTGGCCCTCACCTTGACTACCGTTACGGGCCCGATGGAGATCTCGCGCAGGACCTCGAATATCGACAATTCGAAAACCTCGTAGGGGCTGATCGATATGTTTCCACCACCATCCTTCCGGTATAGGAAGAACGGTTCCGCGTCGGCCCGCAGGACATAGCCGGGCGGCAGCGGCATGACGCAGCCGAACAGCTGAAGCGCCGTATCGCTTTCGGGCGTTGCCGCGACACGATCCAGGACCTGCTCCGCGCCCGCGCCACTCACTTCCGCCGTCGCCTGTTGCACACCTGTGAGCATCCATAGTCCGGCTATCGCAACTGCAGTGAAGTGTTTCATCCAGCAAGCCCCTCCCGAATTCAGGCCTAATTCTGGGGCACAGTACCTATTTTTCCGCCGCAGGCGTTGGCGTGCTCTTCGGCCTTTGGTCGGCCGGCGCGCAGTCGCCGACCAGCCAGACCTCGCTCTCGCGGGCCTCGCCGGTCTCCTCGTCACGGATCACCTCGGCGAAGCCGAGGACACTGTAGCCGTCGGGCAGCCGCAGCGCCATTTCGTCGACAAGGCTGCGTGTCTTCGGCAGAGGAGTCCACTGCTGCCTTTCCGAGTCGCGAGCGGTGAAGGACTCGAAGTAGGCCTCGTCGAAGAAGACGCAGACCTCGCTGCCGAACAGGTCCGGCAGGTCGATGATCGCGACGGAGCGGGCCTGGGCCAGCTCGGTCGGCCTGGCCCGGGCGATATGGGCGGCAGCATCGATCAGGCACTGGGCGCAGTCTCTCTGGATGGCCGGCGTCGTGGTCGGCGGGCGCACCAGCCGGTCCAGCACAGGGATCTTCCAGTTCACGTACCGCCGGGCGGCGTGCTCCACCGGAAAAGTGCCGCCTTAATTCGGGGACACAATACTTATTTCTCCGCAGGCGCCGGCT
>JAOUCL010000365.1 GCA_029859805.1 Rhodospirillales bacterium
AGGCCCGGAAAGCGCAGGTCAAGAAGGCCGCCGCCCGGCCGGACGACCGGGCGCCGACCAGCGGCGTCCTCGTCGTACCCGCCAGCGGGCCGCCCGAGGTCGAGGCCCGGCGCCTGGCCGACCGGGGGCCAAGGCCAACCGGCGCTGGTTCGAGGCCTGGCAGAACGGCGAGGCGCCGACCCCCACGCCGCCCCGAGAGTCCTCTCCCCTGATGCCCGGCTTGCCGGAGGCGACCCGGACCGAGGGCCCCGGCTTCCTGGTCGTCCCCGAAACCCTCTCGCCCGAGGACTGGACCCGTAGAGTCAAGGAATACAACCGCCTGATGAGCCAGCCCGACGACCCGCCCGACCCGTGAACGGCCAAGCGGCGGCGCCAAACCACAAAACACAAGATTGAAACACAGAGACACAGAGACGCAGAGAGAACCAACTCAGTTTCACCACGAAGACACGAAGACCACCAAGGAGATGAACCGTTTTTTCGCGCGCACAGCGCGCAAAACAATACCTTTGTGTCTTAGTGTCTTGGTAGTCCCAAAGTTGTTTCCTCTGTGCCTCTGCGCCTTTCGCGGTAGGGACGCGGGTCGTGTCCCGAGGAATGGTGTAAGAGCCGCAAGCGGGTTACGGTGTCTGGCGGGTTGAGTCGGATTGTTCAAGCGGCCGCGGAGCGCAGCACGCTTGCGACTGTGGGGAAAATCACATCTTCCCCGGCCAACACGGCTAGAATCACCGCCAAGTCTGAACCATGGGAAGAAGAGCGATCTGGAGCCAAACGGGTCAGATGACGCTATTTCTGGCGGGAGAGCATTAAGCGATCGGGTTCGCTCAGCCCGACTTGGGCAAGTTGAACCAAAGCGCCTCGTGCCCCGGAGCAAAGTTTGGCTTGGGCCACGTGGCCTTTTTGTACTAGGTGGAAATGCTAAAGCAAGATGTACAGGCCGCCGATGATCAGCCCCCAGAGCACAAGGCTAAGGCAAACCCACAGGGGGAGCGCCTTATGTACAGGCCATCTGTCTTCGTTTGCTCCTACCTGTTGCCGAACGCGCTTATCAGCGTCGAGCATATCGAAGGGGGAAAACAAAAATACGACCTCGGTGCTCAGCCTGTCCGCAAAGACGTGAAAAACGGGACCATCGCAAAACTATCTATAAAACTAACTCTATCATCGATCAATAAGGTTCAATACGGATATTTATTGGCTGCAAGTAGGATTTGATACATAATCCCACTTATTGGTGTGCAGATGATCCTGAGATGGGAGGTTAGCATTTTGTTGCCGTATGGGGTTGGGAACATGGCGACTACTGGAGGACGGCTAGGACATAGCAATAGCGCGAGAACAGCGGCCAAGGTCGGGAACGTCTTTGGCGGGGTGATCAGTGCGGTCTTTTTTGCACCGCTGATTTTCGCGGTCTACGTGCTGGTACGGGCCGACGGAGGTCCCGCAATTGTCAGGCATGAGCGGGTCAGAGAGGATGGGACTTCATTCATGGCCTGGAGATTTCGGACACATAGGCGGGCGGTAGAAGCAGTAGGTGGCCACCCGAGCTTTGCATCTACAGAGCCAGATCTCTCAGCAGTGGGCAGCATCTTATACAGGACGCGTATCGAAATAATGCCTCTTTTGTATAACGTCATAAAAGGTGATCTAAGACTTTCTGAAATGATGGATGAAATCTGAACCTGGGGAGTTCAGGAAAAACATTTGCTCTGTGCTTGCTGTCTAGATAACTTTTTTTGGCGTGACAGGGCGTACACTTGGCCAACTGACGCTATCCGATCGTCCTGACAAAAGGCAAATCCATGCGGCTATCGGAGTTCCATGGACAGTATACTTATCTAAGCTACCTGTTGTTCAACTCCACGAGGGGAGGAGTTAAGTATACTGTCCCCAAAATTCTGTGTCCCCAAAATTCTGTCCCCAAAATTCCTGTCCCCAAAATTCCGCGTACGCCAGGGCCGGTTTGTTGAATCGGGTCGCGGCCGACCCGCCCTAGCCGGCGTACAGCCCGTGGCGCATCGCGAAGGTCTCGATCTGGCCTTTGCTGGGGTCCGGGGGAACTTGAATGAACTCGTTCATCAGGTCCTTGTCCGCCCTGAATGTTTCCTTCCACTGTTGTTTCTCGTCCGGCTTTTCGCAAACCAGGCAGCCGTCGACACTTCCGCCGCGATAGTAGACCAGCATCAGTCGGTTCTCGGGGCGGATCTCATAGGCGACCAGGACGCGGCGAATGATCCTGGCCGCCTCATCGTTCGTTCCCTTGGGCTCGCGGTCGGGAAACAGCGTCGAATAGCATCCCACGCGGTAATCGACCAACCCGTTGATGGTCAAAGGCAGGGCGACCTCGATCAGCGAATGGTGGCCGCCCGCCACGATCGTGCCCAAGGGCAGCAGGAAATTGACCGGGTCGCCTACGACCTGGCCGTACTGCCTGAGGAAGTAGATGTTGTCGGTCGTGGTGCCGGATATGGTCGCGCCGCGCAAGAGACCGAATACCCTGTCCATCTTGCCGGTAATGTCGTTGGCCATGATCGCCCACTTCTTTATGCCGGCAAACGGCATCGACGCCATGAGTTCTCGCGAAGGAGTGCTGCCGTCTATGTAATCGCCCCGCTGCGGAGCAGAAAGCGCCTTCAACTCGACCCTTCGCCGCAAATTATCAGGTTGATAGGTTGGCTGGCTGGTTTTTTGCTTGGACACGCCTTCGGAAAATTCCGTCTTGTCCCAACTCCCGGCGGGCCCTTTCTGTGGTTCCTTTCGAAGCTTGTCTTGGTCGGTTCCGAAAAACGTCTTCTTCTCGATGATTTCTCCGTAAACGCGGATCCAGTCGCCGCACTCCGAAGCGGTCCAGCGCTCCGACAGCCCCAATACATGGTCCGCGTGCCAAAAGGGCAGGCCATGAAAGCACGCGTATTTGCGCCAGTCCTTCTTGTACGCCGCCTTGAACGCCGGACTCGCCCCGCATTGCTTGTCGACCTTCAATATGGATTGCTGGCACATCGAACGAAAGTTGGGCAGCATTTCCTTGTTGAAAATCTCATACAGGTCGAAAGCCAGCCCGACTTCCATGCTTTGCTTTTCCTTTGTGAAATACTCCGCGTCTGCTCTCGGGTAGTCTTTCATTCTCTCTCCCCTTTATTTTCCTCCCGGTCGAGGGTGCTGTAATCCAAGTCCGTGGAGCGTCGCGCGCAAGCCTCGGTGTCCCGCTCGCTGTTCGAATTCCCTCGAGTCCCGCACGTGGATAGCTTTCACCAGCCCTGCCCACACGGCTTAAAAGGACCCGGATCCATCCACTTCCCGTTCGGCGTCGAGGATGAAATCGGCCTGGTCGCCGGGGGACACCTTCCCCAGGCGGTTCACCGAAAGTCCGATTTTCGGCATGTCACGACTCCTGCGAGTGGTCTGAATGGCCTGCGCCTTGCCATGCCTTATCGCGTGGGCCGCCTGCCTCGCGAGGCGGAGCAGACCAACCCCGATCAAAACCTTACGATCGTTAGGGCCTTTGCGACAAGGCGAAAGAGGTGGTGCCGGACCGCCGCCTTTGGCCCCAATACCGAAGCCGAGTCGGCATGATCTGCGACAACGCGGCGCCGACGTCGCCCGCCCAGCTAGCCGAGGCGGCCGTAGAAGGTGCGTCGCGCGGACTCCGAGAGCGCGATGCCGGGCTGGGAGTTGTAGGCGAGGACGGCCAGCATGCGGGTGCGCCTGCCGGCGACCGGGGCCACGCGGTGGAGCGCGTTGCGGCCGCGGAAGAGGACCAGCGCGCCGGCCTCCATGGCCAGGCGCGCCGGCGCGATCTCGCCGTCGAGGACCCGGGCCGTCGCCTCGAAGTTCATGTCGCCGGCATCCGCGTCCCGCACGGCGCCGACGTACTCGAAGGCGCCGCCCGCCTCGGGGGCCTGGACCATCAGCGTGATCGCGAAGGACGAGTTGTCGAAATGCCAGCCCAGCTCCTGGCCCGGCCTTGCGTAGTGCAGGTTGACGGAGGACAGCGGATCGGCATAGGCGTGCAGCTGGTCCTCGCCCAGCACGGCGCAGAGGAAGCCGCGGAACGCCTCGGCGTCGTAGAGCGCCCGCAGGGCGGAGTCCGGGGCGACCTGATCGTCGGTGATGCAGCCTTTCGAAGAAACGACCTCGCGGTTGCGGGGGTGGTCGGCCGGATAGTCCGGGTCCGGCGCCGTCAGGTAGACGTTGTGGCTCTGCGTGCAGAAGTACGCCAGGTCCTGCTTGGCCTCGCCTTCGCGGCGAAGGCTCTCCGTCGCCTCAGGCAGGAGGAACCCAGGCAGGACCAGGGCGCCGGTCCCCGCGAGGGTCTCGCGGCAGGCGGCCTGGAACGCCGCGTCGGTCAGCGGATAGCGCTCGGTATCGACGATGGCGGCGAGAGCGGACATGGGCGTCACCGTCCGGAGTTTCGATGCTAGTACCAGGAATCAGGCATGAATGATACACCCCCCACCCTGGCCCTCCCCCGCAAGGGGGGAGGGAACTCCGTGGCGGGCCAATGACTTGCTCCCTCCCCCTTGACGGGGGAGGGTTGGGGTGGGG
>JAOUCL010000105.1 GCA_029859805.1 Rhodospirillales bacterium
CCATCACCTTCTCGACCGGGACGCTCCAGGAGATCGATCCGGCGACAGGGGCGCTGACCGCGGTCGGTGGCGGCATTGCGAACTGCTGCACGGTCAGGTTCGGCGCCTCGGCCCTCGATCCCAACGCCGGCGTCCTCTACTTCATCGGCCGGGACGTCGAGGCGTCGACCGGGCTCTACGGGATCAGCACGCAGACCGGAACCGTCGTTTCGAGCCCCACGCTGTCGGCGGACGACGGCATCGGCGCGATCGAGTTCGATGCCAAGTCGGACACGCTTTTCGCCATGACCTTCGACCGCTCCACCGCTACGGCGACTCTCGCGCGGCTCGATCCGGCGACCGGCGCGCTGACGGCGGTCGGCGGCAGCATTGCCGATTGCTGCGCGATCTGGGGCGGTGGCTCGACCCTCGATCCCGAGGCCGGCGTCTTCTACTTCGTCGGACAGGTCCGGAGCGACACGGCCGCCCCCTTCCGGCTCTACGGGGTCAGCACCCAGACCGGGGCGCTCGTCTCCAGCGCCGCCCTACCGCCGGACAGCGGCATCGGCTTCATCGAGTTCGACACGGTTCCCGATGCCGTGGCGAGCGACTTCAACACCGACCTGATGTCCGACATCCTGTGGCGCAACAGCGGCACCGGGACCGCCATGATCTGGCAGATGAACGGATTCACCAAGGAGGACACCGCCTCGATCGGAGCGGTCGGCACGAACTGGCAGGTCGCGGACCTGGGTGACTTCGACGGCGGCGGCGCAGCCGACATCCTGTGGCGCGACATCGGGACGGGCAATGTCATCGCCTGGCAGATGAACGGCTTCACGCGGGAGGCCTGGGCCTCGATCGGCTCGGCCAGCGCCGACTGGCGAATCGCCGGACTGGGCGATTTCGACGGCGACCGCATGTCGGATATCCTGTGGCGCAACACGAGCACAGGGGCCGCTATCGTCTGGCGGATGACCGGCCTCGCCATGGACAGCGCGAACGCGATCGGCACGGTGCCGACGGACTGGCGGGTCGTCGGCGTCGGCGACTTCACCGGCGAGGGCAAGGCCGACATCCTGTGGCGTAATACCGGGACCGGGACTGCCCTGATCTGGGAAATGGACGGGACCACGACGGTGGCCTCGGCCTCGATCGGCACGGTTCCGTTGGCCTGGCAGGTCGCCGGCCTGGGCGACTTCACCGGTGACCGGAAGTCCGACATCCT
Organism: Rhodospirillales bacterium; assembly: GCA_029859805.1. Lineage (GTDB taxonomy): Bacteria > Pseudomonadota > Alphaproteobacteria > Kiloniellales > JAKSDN01 > CAMYKD01. Next base: position 1,208 of record JAOUCL010000105.1, read on the forward strand.
GTGGCGCAACGCCGGCACCGGCGCTGTCGTCGCCTGGCAGATGAACGGCTTCACCAAGGAGGACTCGGCCTCGATCGGCGCGGCGGGCCCGGACTGGCAGATCGTCCGCCTGGGCGACTACGACGGTGGCGGCCAGTCCGACATTCTTTGGCGCAATACCACCACGGGCGACACCGTCATCTGGCAGATGAACGGCTTGGCCAGGGACCTCACGGGCTCGATCGGCGTGGTCGACCCGGCTTGGCTGGTGCAGTAGCGCAAATTTCCCTAGTCGCCCGTCCTGCAGCGTGGTACCGGGGACCTTTGCGCGGTGCGGTCAAATGGTGTCGGAGTCGGATCTATTCCCAAGCGGAGCTCCGCTACCGGCAGGGGCCTGTTCCGTCCGTAAACACCCGCCGCTCATGGCGGAGTCTTCACCACGAAGACACTAGGACACGAAGGATTTCAACATGTTCTTTGTGCCTTCGTGCCTTGGTGGTGAATTTTGTTTTTCTTGCCTATCGACCTACTCGCATTTCAAGATCCCAACGTTGGCGGGCGCTCACGCCTCCGCCGTCGCGCCGCCATCGCGGATCCGGCGCTCGACGAAGGCGTCCAGCTCCTCGGCGACGGCCGGGTCCATGGGCGGTTCCTGGTAGTCGGCCAGGATCTCCTTGTAGATCCGGTGCGCGCGGTGGGTCGCGTCGACCGCGCCGTCCTCGGACCAGGTCTCGAAGTTGCGCCAGTCCGAGAGGATGGGCTGGTAGAACGCGGTCTCGAAGCGTTCGAGGGTGTGCGCCGTGCCGAAGTAGTGGCCGGCGGGCCCGACGTCGCGCATGGCCTCGAGGCCGAGCGTCGCGTCGGTGATCTCGACCGGGCGCAGGAACTCGGCGACGTTCTGCAGGATCTCGGCGTCGATGATCACCTTCTCGAAGGAGGCGCAGAGCCCGCCCTCGAGCCAGCCGAGGGCGTGCTTGACCATGTGGGTGTGCGCCAGCATCACCGCCCAGGTCGAGATCTGCGATTCGTAGGCCGCCTGGACGTCGGGATGGTTGGAGGCGTTCACGTTCGACGAGCGGTAGGGCACGGCATAGCGCCGGGCGAGCTGCCCGCCGATCAGGACCGCCTTGGCGTACTCCGGCGTGCCGAAGGCCGGCGCCCCGGTCTTCATGTCCACGTTCGAGGTGAAGCCGCCGTAGAACACCGGCGCGCCCGGATTGACGATCTGGCAGAAGGCGATGCCGGCCAGCGCCTCGGCGTTCTGCTGCGCCAGCGCTCCCGCGATCGTGACCGGCGCCATGGCGCCGGCCAGGGTGAAGGGCGTGATCACGATCGGCTGATTGCGCCTCGCCATCTCGATCATGCCCCAGAGCATCGGGCGGTCGTACTGCAGGGGCGAGTTGGCGTTGACCACGGTATAGAGGCTGGGCTCGGCCAGCATCCGCTCCTCGGAGATGCCGCGCGCGATGCGCGTCATCTCGATGGCGTCGAGGATGCGCCGGCGGCCCAGCGAATAGCCGAAGCCGACCTTGTCCGTCAGCTTCAACAGGGTGCCGACGGCCCGCAGGTGGCGGATGTCCGGCTCGATGTCGGTGGGCTCGACCGGATAGCCGCCCGAAAGGTGGGCGATGTTGAGGCTCTGGGTCAGGCGCAGCAGGTCGCAATAGTCGGCGAAGTTGCCCGGGCGGCGGCCGCCCTCGATGTCCGAGGCGTTGGGCGGGCTGCCGACCGAGCAGAAGTTCATGTGGTTGCCGCCGAAGGTGAGGTCGTGGTCCGGGTTGCGCGCGTGCATCCGGAACATCGCCGGGGCGGTCTTGATCTTTTCCTCGATCAGATGCCGGTCGAAGCGCACCCGTGGGCCGTCGGCCGCGACCTCGGCGCCCGCCGCCTTCAGGATCTCGCGCGCCTCGGGCAGCAGGAAGTTCATGCCGATCTCTTGGAGGGCGTCGAGCGAGGCCCGGTGGATCGCCTCGATCTGCTCGGCCGAGACAATCTCCATCGGCGGATAGGGGTTTGTGACTTGCCGGAACGGAAGCTGTTTCAGCCTGCCGATATCGCGCTTTGCGCGCCGTCCCTCGGCCCCGCCCCGCTCCGTCCCGCGCCTGGACATTCCGCAACACCTCCACCTGCCGCGGCCGACCGCCGCCGGGGGCCGATCTTAGGTGCAAGGAAGCGGTCGGCTAAAGCTAATTTCCGCTCGTCCGCAGGAAAAACAACGCGTGGCGGCCCGCCGGTCAGGGGCCGGAGCCGTCCAGGGTCCGCCTGATCTGCTGTGCCAGGACCGCTTTCGCGTAGGGCTTCCGCAGGAGGTTGATGCCGTCTTGCAGGACGCCTTGGCCGAAGTCGGCCCTATCCGTATAGCCCGAGGTGTAGAGCACCTTGAGCGCCGGATGGCGGGATGCCGCCTGTTGCGCCAGCGCCACGCCGTTCATGCCGTGCGGCAGCACCACGTCGGTAAACAGCAGCTCGACCTCCCGGGATTTCTCCAAGACCGCGAGCGCCGCCCTACCGTCCTCCGCGGTCAAGATCCGGTAACCCAGGCTGGACAGCAGCGTCGTGGCGACCTCCAGAACGTCGGGGTGTCCTCCACGACCAGGATCGTCTCGCCGGACCCTTTCGGGACGCCCGGGACGGACTCGGTCACGGCGGCCCGGGCCTGTTCGGCCTTCGCCTTCGGAAGGCAGAGCCTGACCGTCGTGCCCCGCCCGACTTCGCTTTCGATCGCGATCCCGCCGCCGGACTGCTTGACGAATCCGTAGGCCATGGAAAGCCCCAAGCCGCTGCCCTGTCCCACGTCCCTGGTTGTGAAAAAGGGCTGGAGGGCCTGCGCCACGACTTCGGGCGGCATGCCGCAGCCGGTGTCGGTCACCGACGCCACGACATAGGACCCGGGCGATACCTGGTACCGCCGCGCGGACCATCGGTCGAGTCGCACGTTCGCGGTCTCGATGGTCAGGGTCCCACCCTCCGGCATGGCATGCTTGGCGTTCACCGCGAGATTGAGCAAAGCGGATTCCATTTGGGTCCGATCGATGGTCGAATTCCAAAGATCGCTCCCGAGCGCCGTTTCTATATTGACTGTCTCGCCCAGGGTGCGCAGCAGCAGGTCTCTCATGTCGGACACCCGCGCGTTCAGATCCGTGACTTCCGGTTTCAGGGGCTGCCGCCGCGAGAAGGCCAGCAGGCGATGCGTCAGATCCCCTCCGCGCGTAACAGCGCGCAACGCCGGACGCAACAGGTCCCGGCGCGGGTCGTCGACTCTGAGCGAGTCCTCCAGGAGCTGGAGGTTGCCGAGGATGATGCCCAGCAGATTGTTGAAGTCGTGCGCCAGTCCGCCGGTCAGATGGCCCACCGCCTCCATCTTCTGGGCCTGGCGCAGTTGCTCTTCGGTGCGTTTGTAGTCGGATATGTCCTCGACCAAGGCGAAGAAGCCCAGGATTTGCGAATTCGGCCCCCTGTGGGGCAGGTAGAGCATGCGGACGTTGCGCTCCACGCCGTCCGGGTAGGCGATCGTCTTTTCCAAATTCATCGCCTTGCCGGAAAGCACCGCCTCGATGTCCGGACGAGCTTCTTCGTATGGGCTTCCGTGAATGTCCTTGATGGTCTTTCCGATGATCTTCTCGGCGGGACGGCCATACCACTCCACGCAGGTCTGGTTGACGAAGCGGTAACGTATGTCGGAGTCGATATAGGCAATCAGCACGGGCAGATTGTCCGTGATGGCGCGGATCTGGTCCCGGCTGTCGCGCAATGCCTGCTCGGCGCGCTTTCGCTTCGTTGTGTTCCGGACCAGGGCGAAGATTCCACGAACCGCGCCCTCATCCTCTACATGGGGGACGAAATTCAAACTGAAGTGACGCGGGTCATCGTCGGGATGCTCTGTCACGACCTCGAAATTCTGCCGTTCTCCGGCCAAGGCCTTTTCGAGCTTGGGACGAATCTGCCGGTAGACGCTCTCCTCCAAGACCTCGGACGCGTGTTTTCCCTGAATGTCCGAGACCGGGCGCGCGAACCATTTTTCGTGCGTCTTGTTGGCGAAGAGATAGCGGTGGTCTTTGTCGACATGAGCGATCAGCACAGGCAGGTTGTCGGTCACGAGGCGGCGCTGCCGTTCGCTCTCGCGCAGCGCGTCCTCGGCGCGTACTCGCTCGGCGATTTCCTGTATCAACGCCTCGTTGGCCGTGCGCAGCTCGGCAGTCCGTTCCTGAACACGCAGCTCCAGCGTACCGTGGGCCTCCTTCAAGGCGCGCTTGGCCAGCCTGAGTTCTGTGATGTTGGTGAAAGTCAGGAGAATCTGCCTGGCTCCGACCTCCGACTGGCGCACGCTTCGGGCGTCGATCAGGAATGTGCAGGGGCCGCGTCCTTGCAGGTCCGGTGTAACCTCGACTCCCTCCAGTGGCTTTCCCTCGTACAACACCTGCTCAAGCCGGCCGCGCAGCTCGAGAAGATCCCAGGTATCGCCGGCGAGGTCGAACAAGGGCTGCTGCCCGGTCGTCCGGAGCGTCTTCGGGAAGAGATCGTGGAACGCCGGGTTGGCCGAGACCACCTTGAGCCCGGAATCGAGGATCGCGGTTGGGTGGTGCATCGTCGCCACGACGCTCTCGGCATAATCGCGCGCGGCCGAGAGGCGGTCGATCAAGTCCGTATTGTCGATTTGCAGCTTGAAGGTGCCGAGCAGGGACCTGTTGAAGAACCACCCGATGATCGAGAGCAGGACGATGAACAGGGCGACCATGGCCGCCATGGCCAGGTAGACGGGTTCGCCATGGATCAAAAGCGACACCGCCAGGAGACCGGACGACGGCAGCAAGTATGCGTAGAGAGCGGGCAGGTAGACGGAACTGGCTGCAACCGCCCCGGCCCCCATGCCTCCGATCACAAAGGCCAGAAAGGTATGGTGGAGGATCGAATCGACGACCAGAACCTCCCATGCCGCAAGGCCCCACAGGGCGCCGGTGACGCCTGTGCAGACGACGTAGAGATGCACCCACTTCGACGCCTGCTCCGGCGGCGGTCGAAGCCGCTTGTAACGGTCCCAGAGGCCGATGCGGACAGCCGTGATCGCGGTCATCAGGGCCACCCAAACGATCAGCTGCGAATGCGGGAAATCGCTCCATAGGACCGCGCCGAGGATTGCGGCGTTGATGGTATTTGCAAGGGGTGGAAGGGGGGACCTGAACAGCAGCCGTAACTGCTCGCCGCGGATCCGTTGCCTGCGCTCGGCCTTGGCCTTTCGGCGCGCATCCTCCGAAAGCGTGCCTTGGGCCGGTGGGTTCGTCGGGCCCGTTGAATGCTGCAATGCCCTCTCCGCAGGTCAATATGACCGGATCCGATCGCAGCTTGATCGCTAGCTAAAAGAGACTAGCGTCTGCTGCCTCGTCCAAAGGAAGGTCTCTATAGCAGAGAATTCTGTCCGCGGGGAATAGCCTCAGATTGGATCGAACCGGATTGACCGCGAAAGAGTCGAGACGCTTCGGTGTCTCGCCACGGGTCCTCAGAACTGTGTTCTCCTGTATCTGGCCTAAGCGGGCGGCCGACGGTCCTGGTTTTTGATTGAAAAAACCAAAGAAAATGCTATCGAAGGGAGAAGGTGAATTTAGAAGGATATCCGTCCGTATCGGGTTTGGTCGGAGCCGGAGCGTTGTCGCACATCGCAGAAGGGCACCGTTGAACACAAACTAGCTTATAAAGACTAGCTGAAAGAGGTAGAACTTGGCTGGATTGCCGTGTAGAATAGCCCGTCCACGATGGCCACGAAACCGCCGCACCGAATACAGCGGGTCGATCATTGGCACGGTGTTCGCCGGGACCTGAATCACAGCGCTTACACGGGCGGCGCTATGGGTGTTCGATTGCCGATGCGCAATTGGGACAAGACGGCGAGAGGGATTGATGGCCAAGATTCTGATTATCGACGATGAACCCGACTTCCTGGACCTGCTGTGCAAGGTCCTGGCGAGGACGGACCATGAGGTCACGGCCGTTGACGACGGTGCCCAGGTTCTGGAAGGCCGGACCGGGGTCGATTTCGACCTCGTGGTGACGGATATCATCATGCCCGGTGTCGAGGGGATAGAGACGCTGGCCTATTTCCGCCGGATAAACCCGGATATCAAACTCGTCGCCATTTCGGGCGGCGGATGCTTCGACGCTTCGTTTCACTTGAAACTCGCGAGGGATTTGGGCGCCGTTCGGACCCTCGAGAAGCCCTTCGATGTTTACAAGTTTCTCGACCTCGTCGAGGAGGTGCTCGAAGAGGGCAGCACCATCGGCGATATCATAGAGCCGGACGGTCCGGCGCCGGAAGCGCGGACGCCGGACAGCAAGGTCGTTCCGCTGCACTTGGAATAGCCCGGCGCTCGGCGGGGCACATGGGTTCGCTCTGGCCCGAGCTGTCCGCCGAAGCGCACCGGTCCCCGAAAAATCCAGGTCAGGCCTGCGAAATCTGCAAGTCTCAACCGATGCGACCTCGTCTAGGATCGTATGGTCCGCAACCAGTCCGGTGCGACACGACGGGCCAGGCGAGGAAGCTTGCGCAACATCCATCTACCCGTCTGGCTGGGCGCCCGCGCCCTGCCGCGGCCTGCCACCTTCGTCGCGCTGTTCACGCTGGCGGTGTTGCCGCGCACCCTGCTGATTACCGTGCTGCCGCTCGAGGCGTTGGCTTTTCTGGGCAGCGCCCAGAAGGTCAGCGTGCTCTACCTCTGCGTTTCCCTGGTCGGCCTGTGCGGCAGCCTGTCGATCCCCTGGATGGTGCATCGGCTACGCCGGCGCTGGGTGTTCAGCCTGGGTGCGCTCAGCATGGCCAGCGCCGCCCTTTTGTTCACTTTCCAGGCCTTTCCGGTCTTCGTCGCCGGCATGGTGCTTCACGTCTTTGCTGTGGCGTCTCTCGAGATTTCGCTGAACCTCTATCTGATGGATCACGTCCCGCGCCGGGAGCTGAACCGCTTCGAGCCGCTCCGGGTGTTCTTCGCTGGCAGCGCCTTCACGCTGGGTCCCTGGCTCGGCGTTTATGTTCGGAGCCACCTGGATCACGGCGCGCCCTTCGCCTTGACCGCTCTGGCGGCGCTGGTTCTGTTCGGATACTTCTGGTTCCTGCGCCTGACCGAGAACCCGGTGGTGGCGCCCATGAAGCGCCCGCCGCCCAAGCCGCTCGTCTACCTGCCGCGGTTCTTCGGCCAGCCGCGGCTGCGCCTGGCCTGGGTGCTTGCCGTCGGCCGCTCGGCCTGGTGGTCCATGTTCTTCATCTACGCACCGATCTATGCGGTGACTTCCGGCCTGGGCGAGATCGCCGGCGGCGCCATCGTCTCGGCCGGCTCGGCCTGCGTCTTCCTGGCGCCGCTGTGGGGCCGGCTCGGCCGCCGCTTCGGCATGCGCCGCCTGCTGGTGGGTGGCTACGTCGCCGGCGGCCTGACCACGATGGCGGTCGCGGCGATCGCCGGCGCGCCCTGGCTCGGCGCCGCGGCACTGCTGCTGGCCGCCTTTGCCACCGGCAGCATCGACGGCGCCGGCAACCTGCCGTTCCTGCGCGCGGTGCACCCCCTGGAACGCCCGGAAATGACCACGGTCTTCGCGACCTACCGCGACGCCGCGCAATTGGCGCCGCCCGGGATCTTCTCGGTGCTGCTCAGGTTCTTCGAGCTGCCGGCGGTCTTCGCCGCGGGGGGCGCGGCCCTGCTGGTCCTGTCCTACTACGCCCGCTTCATCCCACGCCGGCTTTAGGCGCGGCCCATCTGGAACCGCCGCGCCGAAAGAAAGACCCCGCCGGGTGGGTCGCTCCGGCGGGGTCGCTCTGATCAGGGAAGGGGAGGTTGCTGTACAGGGACGCCTGAACGTCCAGGACAGATAGAGACTGATCCAGTTTGATTAACGAAAAGTAAATTTTTCCATGAATATGAAATAAATTCGTACTTTCGGATGACGGGCCGGGCAGGGGTCGAGGCGCCGCTCCCGGGCATCGAGATAGGGGCAACTTGGATGGCGAACCTGCGCGACGAGGGCGTGCAACAGGACTTTGCGTCGGCCGTGGCCGACCTTCACCGAACCTGGCGGAAGCTCGCCGCGCACGAGCGACGGCAGAGCCTGCAGGCGGCCGTCGACGGCGCCGCGAACGCGGTGCAGAAACCCAGCTGGGAGGTGATCTGCCGGGCCCTACCGCCCGGTCAGGACGGACAACTGAGATGCGACAGGAACAACTGGAGCCTGGAGGTCGCCGACGCCTTCGTCGAGGGGTCGACCGACGACGGGGAAGCCTGGCTTCGCACCGTGTCGATGGTCTACCACGAGATGCGCCACGGCGAGCAGTGGTACCTCTGCGCCCAGGCGGTCTTGGCGGAACAATTTCCGCTGCCCTGCGGCGCCCAGCCCGCGGACCCGGCGGCCGGCGTTGCCGAGAGCGACCTGCGCGACACCATGGGGCTGCCCGGCTCCATCGTGCAGTACGCGGCCCAGCGCCGGAGCCAGTTCCCCCATGACCTGCTGCCCGTGACGCGCGGCTGGTACGACTCCCTGTTCGGCGCACGCCGCCGGCCGCAGGACCGCGTGCTGGAAACGATTCAACACGGCGGCAAGGCCTCGGATCATTTGCATCTTCCCGAGGAGCAGGACGCCTGGGACCTGCAGCAGTCGGTTCAGGAGAAGGGCAAGGCCCTGATCGGATCGTCCCTGGACTCCCGGGCCTATGACGCCCTGCGCAGCCTGTTCGGCGAGTGATCGGAGCCCGCCCTCGCGCCAGAGGTCGGGGCGCGAGAGACCGTAGGCTTGGCCGGGCTCTGGACGAGGAGCGACGTCTGCATCGCATGGCGAAAGCCGGCGAAGGGCCGTTAAGGGTTGGTGAAGGACTGGCCACGTAGTCTCCGCGGACCCGGCGCAGGCGTACGGCCGCGAAACCGACCCGCATCGGCGGCGGAGGGAACGATGCCAGTCTATGTCTTGGCTTTCGGTGTGGCGTTCAGCTTTTTCATGTTCGTCATTCCCAGCAAGTCGTTTATCACCAAGGTCATCTTTTGTATCGGGCTGTCTGCTGCGGCCAACCTCCTGTTCGTGATTTTCGCGCCGGATTGGGCTATGGCGGTTCTGGGCGGAAGCTAGTGAGGTTCGGCGGCACTGGCTTGGGTCTACGACTGCCGCGGGTTTGAGTTCCGCCCTCTTGTCCGAGTCCGCCGCATCCCGTCTTTCTATCGACGGGCTGCGCGCAGGTGCAGCGCCCCGCGCCTTTGCCAGCCAAGTTTTCGGGTAACGGACGGGCGTCGTCGGATCAGGCGCGTGTGCAGGTCAGCAGCGGGCCGAGATAGGTCATGCGGTCACGGGTCGCTCGGACACGGCTCTGGATATAGGCGGTCGGTCTGGATGGCGACCATTTACGGGGATTGGGCAGGACTGCGGCCAGCAAGGCCGCCTCGCGCCGGTTCAGCAGGGACGCGGGCTTGTGGAAGTTGGCCCTTGCGGCGGCTTCGATGCCGTAGATGCCCGGCCCCCATTCGGCGATGTTGAGATAAACCTCGAGGATCCTCTGCTTGTCCCAGAGGGCCTCCAGCAGAATGGTCAGCGGCGCTTCGGCGACCTTGCGCACATAGTCGCGGCCCGGCCAGAGGTAGAGGTTCTTGGCGGTCTGCATGGAGATCGTGCTGGCGCCGCGCAGGCGCTCGCCCTTGTAGTAGTCGGACACGGCCTCGAAGAGCTGGCCCCAGTCGACCCCGGAATGGGCGCAAAAGTTGTTGTCCTCCAGGGCGATCACGGCGTTGACCACGTTGGGCGAAATCTCGGACAAGGGCACCCAGTCCTTCTTGATGCCCTCGCCCTCGAACATGCGGATCACCATCAGGGGCGTGAAGGGGGGCGGGACCTCGCGGAACAGCAGGGCGAGCGCGACCGGCGCCATCAGGACGGTGCCCAGCGTCCAGAACACGATCCATCGGAGTCGGCTTGCCAGGGTGCGACGCTTGCGGGACATATCGGTAGCTTGGCTCGATCCCTTTGCTCCGGCGGCCGAGGCGTCGCCGAGATCCGCCCCCCGGGGCAGGACGGCCCGCGCAGAGCGGCTCGTATGGTGGCGGTATAGTCTGAAGGTCTCGTAAATATCAAGGGCCCGACGGCCGAGCGCGTCGGCCGAGCGCGTCGGCCGGGCGCGTCGGTCCAGCGCAGGGCCGTTCCTTACCCGGTCCCGGAGGGACAGGCCCGCGGACGCGGCGATCCGGAACGGGGCGCCTCCGCTCCGTGTCAAATTTCGGGCGTGTCCGGCCGCGCGGCCCATGTTCCGGGGGTGTGTGCCGCTACCGTCGGCTGAAACGCGCCGTGGTCTCTCTAGGCTACACCAAATCTTAAGCGTTTACTGTTGTCTTGTCCGAGAACGCGCTTGGATATCCGCCGAATCTTTTCTCTTGAACAGGCGAGTCTTGGTGCCGACAAATCAAACCGAGAGGAATTTTGTAGGAGTTTTATGATGACTTTTGCCAGAATCAGCAGCCGCGTGGCCGGAGCGGTTCTTGGGGCGCTCCTTGCGGTCCCCTTCCTGACGGCCCAGCCGGCTGCGGCCCAAAGCTCGATCGTGATCCGCGATTTCGTCCTGACGCACGGCATCTATGAGAGGGAGCCGGTCGGCACGACAGAGACCTTCGCGTCCGCGGACGAGCGCGGGTACGCCTTTGCCCGGATCGCCAATGACGGGTCCCCCACCCAGGTCTCCTTCGTCTGGTACTATGGCGACGAAATGCATGCCTCCATCGACATGAACATCGGCACCTCCGGGGGCTGGCGTACTTGGAGCAGCATCAACCTTCGGCCGGGCAACTGGCGCGTCAAGCTGCAGGACGCCAGCGGCGCGGTGATCGCCGAGCGCTCGTTCATGGTCGAGCATACCGGCGGGGCTTCCGCCACCTCGGGCATGAAAGATCAGAGCAGCAACACCCCCAGCTCGCCCTCCTACGGCGGCTGGACCGGCCAGCACGACGGCGGCTGACCGCTGCGCTGACTATCATCAGCACCGTCTCTTCCCGAAAGCCGGGGGCCGCGAGGTCTCCGGCTTTCGTCCATGAGGGACTGGAACGTCGCGGCCCTCGGGCGCGCTCGACAGCCGGGCGCCCCCTCGAATCAGCCCGTGACAGGGATTCGGGCCGGGGGCAAGATAGCGGTGACGCCGCTCCTGGAACGGGGTCGGACATCCGGCAAAGGGAGGCTGTGCAATGCTCCGCAAGATCATCCCCGACGTGATTCACGATCCGCAGCCGGTTCATTTGCCCGCCGCGGCAGGCGTGCGCGCCGCGGCCAGGCTGATGCGCGACCGCAACGTCGGCTCCGTCTTGATCGTGGAGGACGGACGGCTCGAGGGAATCTTCACCGAGCGCGACATGGTCCATCGGGTGGTCGCGGAGGGTCGTGACCTCGACGGCACGGCGCTGGGCGAGGTGATGACCCGGGACCCCGACACCGTCTCGCCCGACACCACGGCCCTGGACGCGCTGCGCCGCATGCAGGACGGCGGCTACCGCCATCTGCCGGTGGTTGCGGCGGGAAGGGTGGTGGCGGTCGTCTCCCGCCGCGACTTCCTCGGCGGGGAAGAGGCGCGGCTGGACGACGAGACGGCCATTTGGGAACGGATCGGCTGAACCGGCGGCGTCGGGTCGAGGCCCAAGCCCAAGCCCAAGCCCAAGCCCAAGCCCAAGCCGCGGGACTTCGGCTCGGGCAGCACAATATCTTTACCAATTCACCGGTATGACATGTGGTCCGGGGAGTCCGAAGGTCGATCCGGGGGAAGGGAAGAGTGGGCCCATGGAGCAGACGAAGCCAAGAAAACCGGCCAGCCAAAGGAAGCCGAGCCGCCAAACGGTGCCGAGCGGCCAGACGGTGCCGAACGGCCGGGCGATACCGAACAGCGGGGCGGTGCCGGCCGGCCGGGCGACACCTGACGATCGGAACAAGCCCAATGTCCAGGGGGAGCGGGTAGAGAGGGGCAAGCAGGTCCGGCTGATCGGCAAGGTCTTCGATTTCATATTCTATGCCGTGATCGTCGTCTGCATGCTGGCGGTCGCCTTGTTCTGGCTGCCCAAATGGGAGGCGCTCGTGACGGCGGCGGTGATCTTCCTGATCGCCGCCGGCATGATCATCCACGTGTCCTTCTCGTCGTCCCAGAAGCAGAGGATCCACGATGCGCCCTATCACGAGATCAACTACAAGATCTTCTCGCCCTTCGCGCTGGTGTTCTCCTTCGCCACCATCTGCTACCTGTTGAACGGGTTCCAGCCGAGGTTCTTCATCAACACGACGAACGCATCGATCATCGATTTCTCGGTCTTCGCGATCGACAACATCTTCCGCGTGATCTTCTGGGACGTGCCCGAGATCTACGGCCTCTCGGCGACGCCCATCACGCACAACGTCGACAGCCTGCTGATCTCCACCTTCGTGTTCCTGTTCCGGGCGCTCATCGGCCTCAGCCTGATCAAGATGGTGATCCTGTTCCTGAGGAACTGACCCGAAGGAAGGAGCAGGGCCGGTCTTGCGCACCGAGGGAGCAGAGGCTAGACACCCTCGTGGACCTTCGATGTCGCAGCCGCACCGGAGCCGGCCATGGCCCGCAAGAAGAAACCAGCCGTTTCCCCGACGCTTCAGTGGATCGCCCTCGGGGGTGTCGTCGTCGCCATAGCCGCTGCCTGGATCTGGTTCGCACAGTTCCGGTCGGGCGCGGGCAGCGTGAGCGTGACCATGCCCGAGCTTTCCAAAAGCGCGAAGGCGGGAGAGGAACACTTCGAGACGAACTGCGCCCAATGCCACGGCGAAAGCGGCGGCGGAACGGACCAGGGCCCGCCGCTGGTCCACAAGATCTACGAGTCCGGGCATCACTCCGACGGCGCGTTCTTCCTGGCGGTCCGGCGCGGCGTGCGCCAGCACCACTGGAGCTTCGGCGACATGCCGGCCCAGCCGCAGGTCACGCGCGGCCAGTCCGCGCTGATCGTCGAATTCATCCGCGAGGTCCAGGCGGCCAACGGGATCTATTGAAGGACGCCGCCGCGGCCGCCGAAACCGGGGCCGCGCGGCCCGGCCGGCGCGCGAACGGCTCAGGCCCCCGCGCGGTGGTCCTTGCCGTGGGTCCGCCCGTCGGCCCGCCTGAGCCGGCCGAGGCCCTGGAGGATCCTGGCGCCGACGATCAGCCAGACGATCGGATAGATCCACCACGCCAGCCCGGGCGCGAGAACCAGCAGAACGAATACGATGGCGCTCGCGACGATTAGGGCGCCTATGGCGTCCCTATGGCGTGGATTTGCGGGCGCGTTCCAGGGCAACAGCATGGGCGCAGTCTGCGGCCCGGCCCCCGGCACGGTCAAGCCGCCCCGACCGCCCCGGCCTTGTGAGCAAACGAGCCCATGCACGGTAAAAGATCGTGTGTTTTCAAGGTGTTAGGGCGCCTCGGGGGCCGGGCGCGTGCGGCGTAAATCATTGAAAAACAAGGGTATTTTACCACAGAGGCACAGAGGGCACGGAGAAACCAACGGGTGAACCACCAAGGTTCCCGTGGACCGTGGCGCCGGTGGCGCCGCGTAAGCCGCGGGAACAAGACACGCAGGAACCCCTCGCCCCTCGGTAGGGGGAAGACACCGGGCGGGGAAAAAACATGTCGAAAATTCCCTTTTTGTTCTTGACAATGGCGCTGTAGTAGGGTATATTTCCTAATATCGGAAATCGTACGGGGAGAAGGGCCATGGGCGATCGGATCGAGCCGGGGGACGTGCTGGCCGACGAGGGGGCGCGGCTTTCCGACTGGCTGGGCGGGCTGCTGACCCGCGGGCTCACTCTGCCCGAGGGCCTGAGCGTGGATCAGCACGCCCGCGAGATGGCCGGCGCGCGGGCCGCCGTCTCGGGCCTCGCCGGCGAGGTGTTGGACCCCGCCGGCCCGGGCATCGCCGAGCGGATCCAGGCGGCGCAGTTCGTCTCGGCCCACGCGGCCGCCATGGACTGGCAGGCCGAGGCCAACCGCCGCGACCTGCCTGTCCAC
>JAOUCL010000011.1 GCA_029859805.1 Rhodospirillales bacterium
ACGCCGTTTAGGCAAGGCTAGCAGGCTGCTGAACAAGCCCGCAGCGGCCCGTCGCCCTCGTCCTTCGGCAAGCTCAGGATGAGGGCAACTCCTTGAAAAAGCTCACCCTCACACTGAGCTTCCTCATCCCGAGCCTGTCGAGGGACGCAGTGCGAGGGTGAGCCTTCGCACCTCTTCAGCAACCTGCTAGCTGCCGCCCGAGGCGAGGATCTGCCGCACCAGGGCGAGGTCCGCGGGCTTGTCGACGTCGATGGGCGCGGTCGGAAACGGCATTTTCAAGACCTTGGCCCGGACCTTCATGACCCGCGAGGCGCGCGCGAAGGCGTCGTCGAGAGTGAGCCAGCCGAGCAGGAACAATACCAACGACCCGAGGCCAAAGGTCGCTACCAGGCGCCAGGGGCGCTTGCGGTGGCGCTCGGCCGCGGCCCAGAACCGGACCGCCCCGAGGCCGGCCTCGCGCGTCAGGGCATAGAGGTTGCAGCCGGAATACCGCCCGTCGCGGAAGCGCAGGAAGGTCCGCTGGGCGGTCGGGACGGCCTCCCGGACCACGGTCTCCGAGGCCAGGGCCACGGACAGATCGGCGTCCGAGGCCAGGGACCCGGCGCAGAAGTGCTCGACCATCCCGGGGGCGAGCAGGGGATTGTCCGCCGTCGCGATCAGCAGGGGATAGGGGTTGCCCAGGGCCTCGGCGGCGCGTAATACGCTCGCGCTCGTCGTTGGTCCGCTGGTCAGCACCGTGATGTGGCCGGCCGCGACCGCCTCGGCGACCGGCGCCAGGGCCTCAAGCACTTCGGGCGCCTCGATCGAAATGGCGATGGCGCCGATCGAAGGGCTGGCGATCAGGGTCTCCACGACCCGGGTCAGCATGGGGGTTCCAACCACGTCGACCAGGCACTTGTGGCTGGTCCCCTCGCTCTTCGCGACCGGGTCCGCCGCGCCGCGCGAGGCGGCCAGGATCAGGGCGGTAAAGCGCCGGCCGTTACCGGCCTGGGTCTCTCCACTCAAGCGAGGGCCTTCTCATAGATCCGGTAGGTCTTGTAGGGCACCCCGCCGGCCGCCTCGATGACCTTGCGGGCCGGCAGGTTGTCCTCGAGCACCCAGGAGAGCTCGGCGCCCTTGTAGCCGGCCCGCCGGACGTTCTCGTGGACCTTCTCGATGACCGTGTAGGCCAGCCCCGCGCCCATCGCGCCCCCCTGGTATTTCTTGCGCACCCCCATGAGCGGCATCCGTACCCGGGTGATCTTGCCGGCCTTCAGCCGGTAGAGCAGCTTGGCCCAGCCGAAGGGCAGGAGCGCGCCGTCCAGGTCGGCCATCGCTTCGTTGAGATCGGGCAGGGCGAGCGCGAAGGCGGCCGGATCGCCGTCGATCTCGACGATGCAGACGAAGTCCTCCCGGATCAGCGGTTTCATGTCCTTGGCGATCTTGGCGATCTCCACCTCCGAGAAGGGGATGAAGCCCCAGTTGTTCGACCAGGCGTCGTTGAAGACCTCCAGCACCGCCTTCAGGTCCCGGCCGAGCTGCGATTTCCGCAGCCGGCGCACGGTCACGTTCGGCCTCTTGGCCAGGTTGTCGACCAGGCGCCGCACCGCGCGCGGCACCGATCTGGCCGTGACCACGTCGAAGTCGTAGGCGATGAGGTCCCTGACCTTGGCGTAGCCCTGGTCCTCCAGACGTCCGGCATAGTAAGGCCGCGCGTGGCCCATCATGAGCGACGGCGGCCTCTCATATCCTTGGATCAGCAGGCCGGATTCGTCGTTGATCGACAGGCTGAAGGGGCCGCGGACGCCGCGCATGCCCCGGTCCCTGAGCCAGTCCTCGGCGGTCCGCAGCAGGGCTGCGAAGGTCTCGCCGTCGTCCTCGGCCTCCAGGAAGCCGAAGTGCCCGGTGGCGTCCCGGTGCTGGTCGAGCGCGGCCTGATCGATCTGGGCGCTGATCCGGCCGACCGGCTCGCCGCCGCGCAGGGCCAACCAAAACTGCACCTCGGCGTGACCGAAAAAAGGGTTGGCGGCGCGATCCAGGTGCTGGCGGCGTTCGAACACCAGGGGCGGCACCCACTGCGGGTCGTCCCGGTAGATCCGCCAGGGCACGCGGATGAAGCGGTCCAGATCGGCCTTGTTCCGGACCTGGACGATCTCGACCGCCGAAGTGCCGGATGCCCGCTGCTCGCCCGCCGGGTCCGGACGGGACTCAGGAAGCGCCATGGCCTTCCCTCGCCAGTGCGTCGTCGCCCTCTGCTTCGGTCAGATCCGCCACCCAGGGGTAACGCTCCCGCTCCTGGTCGGTGTAGCCGAGATTCCGGGCCGTGGGGCTGCGCGGTACGGCGCCGGGCTTGCCGTAGTAGGTGCCGAACACGTGGTCCCAGATATTGCTGGTGATGCCGAAATTGCCGGTCTCGTTATGAAAGTGATGCGCCAGGTGCAGCCGCTTGATCCGTTGCAGGTAGCGCAGTCTCGGTTTGTAAGACAGGTGCTGGATGCAGTGGCCGTACTCGTAGAAGCAGATGATCACGAAGCCTGCGGCGAGGCCGGCGGGTATGCCGGGCAGTCCGGCCGCGAGCCAGCCGATCGGGGCGGTAACCAGCACGATGATCGGCAGGGTGGTGTGCAGGGCACCGAACAGGACCGACAGCTCGTTGGGGTTCTGGTGGTGGTCGAAATGGATGCGCTTCCAGAGCGCCGCGGTCTTCGGCGACCGGTAAAGCCAGCGCCCGTGCAGCAGGAAGCGGTGCAGCAGGTATTCGACCAGAGGATAGACCAGAAAGCACAGCCCTGCTGCCAGAAGCAGCGGCAGCGGGGCTTCCATCAGATAGACCGCCGCGCCGACGCAGACCGCGAACAGCAGGAGATAGACCTGGATCGCGGGATAGGTGAAATAGGCCTTCACCAGATCGCTGAGGGTCATTCTGTCGAGAAGGTAGTCTTGCTCGAGCCAGCGTTTGTATCCGATATCCACGTAGTCACCCGATGTTGCCGAAATGCCGCCCACGCCGTGCCTGTTCCAGCTAGTCGTCTGCGAGAGCCGTTGGGCCGTGAAGCGCCTGCGCTTGGCGATGCCGCACGACGACGGCGCAGGTCCCGCTCGCGGCGGCCCACCGGGCCGATCCGCTGATAGCGCGTCCTTTTAACCGATCTCAAGGGATTATCCTAGTATCGTTCGACACCCGTTGCGTCGGTCGGAACGTCCTGCGGATCGCCCTTTTGCTTGGTGCACCGTCTCGACCACGGCGCATACGGCGTTGGCCTGATCGGCATTGGCCGTCGGGCGGTGCGGCGCGCCGCACGAAAGGCCTGTTTTCGGCCGGTCCGGCGCGCTAAACCTAGCCCCGCCAAGGAACGCCCCCCGCTGGCAGAGGGCACTCATAGGGCACGCAAGCAGACGGCATGATCAACACCATCGATCGTTACATCCTGCGACAGGTCATCATGACGTCGGCGGCGATGATCGGTGTTGCGCTGGCCGTCCTGCTGTTGGAGCGGCTGCTCCGAATCCTCGAACGCGCGGTCAACGCCGACCAGGTGCTCGGCTACGTGTCCCGGATGTTGGTGACCCTGATCCCGCACTATCTGGGAGTTTCCCTGCCGCTCGCCTTCTTCCTCGGCGTCATGTTGACCTTCAACCGCTTGAACCGCGACAACGAGCTTGCGGTCATGACTGCTGCCGGGGCGGGCCTGCGGCGGCTGATGGCACCGGTCATGGGCCTGGCCCTGCTGCTTGCGGTGTTCGCCGCAATCACCCTCAGCTATCTCCAACCGCTGGCGCGCTACAACTATCGGGCCTTGAACGTGGCGGCGGCTCACGCATCGCTCAGCGCGGCGGTAAAGGAGGGTACCTTTGTACATGCCGACGGCATGACCTTCATTGCGGAGGAGACGTCGCGCGACGGCCAGAACCTTCGCAAGGTCTTCGTCTACGAAGAGAACGACGACGGAAAGTCCATCGTCACGACCGCCAACGATGCCACTTTGCGCAGGGCCGCCGACGATGCGGGCTCGATATTGGTCCTTAGAGACGGACGGCGATCCAAGATCGGCCGGGATCAAGGGGATGGCACCCTCATATTCGAGCAGTTCCAATGGCCCATCGACTCATCCGACAAGGCGGTTCGGGCCCGGGGCAAGGACGAGCGAGAGCTTACCATACCGGAACTCTGGGCGGTGATGTCAGCGCCGCTGGCCCGGATCAGTGCATCGGAGGCCCGTGCGGAGCTGCATGCCCGCCTGGTCAGATTGTCGTCGATTCTCGTCCTGCCGTTGCTTGCCGTGCCGCTGGCCCTCGGTGGCGGGCGCGGCGGCCAATCCTACGGGATCGCCGTCGGACTGCTGGTTCTGGTGGTTTACGAGCAGGTCGTAAAGTTCGGCGAGTCCATGGCGGACCTCGATCGTCTTACGCCATGGCTCGGCATGTGGCTTCCCCTCGCCGTGCTGGCAGCGGGCAGCGGCTTCCTGTCCTACCGGGCGGCCTCCAAGGTTTCGAAAGGCAGACTGCGCAGGCTGCCGGCACCCGTCGAGATCCTCCTCGCAATCAGGAGACGTCTGAGACCATGGCGGCGGTGGCGCAGATGATCTCCATCGTCGGCGGATATGTTGCGCGCCTGTTCCTCGCCCGCCTGCTGGTGATCCTGGTAGCGCTTGCCGCACTGATGGTCATGGCCGATCTGCTGGCCAACAGCGACGAGATCATCGAGACCAATCAGGACGTGGCGTGGTCCTTGAGCAGATACAGCGTTCTCAGGCTGCCGGCCATTCTGGCACAAGTCATACCCATATCGGTCCTGTTGGCCTCCCTGACTCTGCTGATCGGACTTGCGCGGCACAGCGAGCTCACCGCCATCTTTGGCGCCGGGCTGTCCCACTTCAGGGTGATCCTGATGCTGATGCCGGCAACCCTGTCGATCGCCGTGGCGCAGTTCTTGGTCGAGGACCAGGCGGTGCCGCCGGCCAGCGCTCGCCTGCGCGTCTGGGGCGTCGGTGATTACAAGGTTTTTGCCGCGGGCGCATCGCACCATATGACCTGGGTCCGTCAAGGCGCAAATCTTGTTCGGATTGGCCGCGTCGAGGCGGCTCGAGACGAGATCTTCGACGTGACGATCTTTCACCGGGATATCGAGGGTCAGTTGATCGAAAAGGTCGAGGCCCGGAGTGCCGCCTACGACAACGGAAACTGGACCCTGAGGGAGGTTGTGCGGACCGATCGGGATACCGGAGTGCCGACCCGCGTCGCGCGCCTGACCTGGCCGGGGGCCATTGAAAGCGCCGTGCTGCATTCGCTCAGCATCCATCCCCGGGAACTGCCCTGGACCGAGGTCAAGCGGCTGGCCGGAAAGTCGGGCTACGGCAACCAACCGCCCTATCTCTACGACGTCTGGATTCAGAAAAGGATCGCCCGCCCGCTTGGCACCGTTCTTCTGGTCTTCCTGGCGGTGGCGTCGGTGCAGCGCATGCATCCGCGCCGGCCCGCCGGGCTCATGCTGGCGGCCGGCATCGGGATAGGGTTCGTCTATTGGATCTTCGACGAGTTGGTGGTGACGATCGGCGAGGCGGGGCTCCTGCCCTCGGTCCTGGCAGCCTGGGCCGCGCCCTTCGTTCTGGGCGCCATCGCCACCGCGATGATCCTGCGTCAGGATGGGCATTAACGCCAAGAATATGAGGTGATCGCGGAGCAATGAAGATCGGTCTGATCAGCAATACGCTGAGCCAGCGCAACAAACGCGGCCTGCCGAGGCCTTCCGGGGCGTCCTCCTACGGCGTCGAGGTGCTCCACAGGCCGCTCGACGGCATTACCGGCATGGCCGAGGTTCTCGACGAATTCGCGGCGGCCGAAGTCGGGTTGATCGCCGTCAACGGGGGCGACGGGACCATCTCGGCGGCCCTGACCGGGCTCATGGAACGGCCACGCTTCGAGGAGTTGCCACCGCTTGCGCTTCTGTCCGGCGGTATGCTCAACATGAGCGCGGCAGACGCGGGCCTCAGAGGGCCGCCCGAAAAAGCCTTGGCACGCTTGGCCGCGCGTGCCGCCGAGCCCGATCTGGCCGGCGCCTGTATCGAGCGCGAGGTGATCCGGCTGAGCCATAGCAGGAACAAGCCTCCGGTCTACGGGTTGTTTTTCGGCACGGCCGCCATTTATCGAGGTATCGTGCTGTGCAGCGAACGGGTGCACACGGTCAAGCTCAAATCCACGACCGCCGCGGCCGCGACATTCGCCTATATGCTGGGCCGCTATTTCTTCGGGCGCGGCACAGCCGATCCCTTGCTGGCCGGCGACGACATGACCGTGCGGTTCGATGGCGCGCCGGGCCAGGAAGTGACCCAGTTCCTGGCACTGGTCACCACATTGGATCGCTTGATGTTGAAATCGCGGCCCTATTGGGGCCGGGAAGCCGGGCGGCTACGCTACATGGGGATCACCTATCCGCCCAGGCGGTTGGGCCGTTCGGCCTACCGCGTCCTCTACGGCCCCCCGGATCGCCGTCTGCCGGAGAATTACGTGAGCCACAATGCCGACAAGGTGGCCTTCGAGATGACCTGTCCCTTTACGCTGGACGGCGAGCTCTTCGACCCGGAACCCGGCACGCCGGTGGAACTGAGCGGGGCCGGCCGCTTGCGCTTCGTACAGTGTTGAGCGAACCGCCGACGGGCGACCGGTCGATGGGCGCGATGATTCTGAGCGAACTTCGCCAGCCGGTCGCGGCATCGGTCCGGGCGGCCGCACAGGAGGTCCGTCGGCGTCACGGCGCTTCGCTTGTCGCGTGCCTGTTCTATGGGTCCTGTCTCAGGGACGGCCGGGACGAGGACCGTGTCATCGACTTCTACGCCATAGCTGACGACTACCGGCACTTCTACGATAGCCGGCTCTCGGCTGTCCTGAACGCCATACTGCCGCCCAACGTCTACTATCTCGAAACCAATTTCGGAGACCGGGTGGTCCGGGCGAAGTACGCGGTCGTGTCGCTCGGGCAATTGATCCGCCGCACCTCGCCGGCGGCCTTCCAACCTTCGCTCTGGGGCCGGCTCGCGCAGCCTTGCGCGCTGGTCTATGCGCGCGATTCCGTGGTCGAAGAGACAGTGGCCGGCGCGCTTGCGGCGGCGGCAAAGACAATGGCGGCCGAGACGCTTGCCTTGATGCCGGCCGAATTCACGCCGGACCAGCTCTGGATCCGGGCCTTTCGGGAAAGCTACGGCACGGAGTTGAGGGCCGAGCGATCCAATCGGCCCCAGGACCTGTATTGCGCCTACTCTGAGCGCTATGACGGCCTGACCGCCGCGGCGCTGTCCGGTTCGGAGTGCCTAGCGGCAGCGGGCGCGCCGGCGATCCGCCATCGGGCCAGTGCGGGCAAGCGCCGAGCGGCCCGGCTGCGTTGGATGATCAGGCGTCTGCTTGGGAAGACCACGCACGTGCTGAGGCTCCTGAAGGCCGCTTATACCTTCAAGGACGGGCTGGACTACATCCTCTGGAAGATCGAGAAGCACTCGGGCGTGCACACGACCCCCACGCCATGGCAGCGGCGTCATCCGCTCATGGCTGCGCCATCGCTAGCCTGGCGGCTCTATCGGCGCGGCGCCTTCCGCTGAACGCGGGCCGCGCCCGCGCGGTCAGGCTACTCGGCCGACTGGCGCAGCAGATACCGCCCGGCGTTCTGCGCCTCGTAGGCGTGCATTTCCTCGGCCACCTGCCCAAAGGCCTCCGCGATCCAGTCGATCTGCTCCGGCGTATGGGCGGCGGACGCGCTGCAACGTAGCAGCGAGGTGCTGTTCGGCGTTCCGGGCGGTATTGCGAGGTTCACGTAGACGCCGGCCTGGAGCAGCTTGTTCCAGTACATGACCGCCTGCTCCTGCGTCGCGATCTTCACCGCGATGATTGGGCTGGGCGGCGCGGCGAGGGTCAATCCGAAACCGCTCAACCGGTCGTACAGCGCGTGCGCATTGCGCCACAGCGTCTCCTGCAGTCCCGGATCGCTCCGCAGCCGCCCGAGGGCCGTCGTGACCGAGGCCACGTTGGACGGCGAAAGGGAGGCCGTGAACATGTACGGCCGGCTCGCGAAGCGCAGGAACGGGAACTTCGGATGGTCCGAGGCGCAAAAGCCGCCGATCGAGCCCAGGCTCTTGCTGAAGGTGCCCACGACGAAATCGACGTCGTCCAGCACCCCGGCGTGCTCGGCAACACCGCGGCCTTTCTCGCCGAAGACGCCGACCGAATGGGCCTCGTCGACATAGAGATAGGCCTTGTGCCGGCGTTTGACCTCGGCAAACTCGGCCAGCGGCGCAATGTCGCCGAACATGCTGTACAGGCCTTCGACGATGATCAGCTTGTTCGTGTCCTTGCTGTCGAGCCGCTTAAGCCTCTTATCCAGGTCCTCCGGGCAGTTGTGCCGGAAGCGGATGACCGTGGCCCCGGTCATGCGGCAGCCGTCGTAGATGCAGGCGTGACAGTCGGCGTCCAGCAGGATGTAATCGCCGGGTCCGGCCAGGGCGGAGATTACGCCGAGATTGGCCTGATAGCCTGTCGGGAAGACCATGGACGAGGCGAATCCAAAGAAGGAGGCGATATCGTCCTCCAGCCTGCGGTGTTCCGAATAGGTGCCGTTGGCGATCCGCGATCCGGTCGTGCCCGTGCCTAGCCGATCGAGCGCATCGTGGGCTGAGTCCACGCAATCCTGGTCGAAGGTCAGGCCGAGATAGTTGTTGGTGCCGGCCAGCACGACATTTCGCCCCCGGATAATAGCTTCCGTGGCGGAGCACATCTTATCCATGCACACACCGAAGGGGTCACTGCCGGCTGCAACGATTTGCTCGTGCAGTCCTGGCAGACCGGCAATTTTGTCAAAAAGATCCATGTGCCTACTGGGCCCCCGCCTGTTTGTGTATTGCTCGGACCAGATCCCCAACTGTCCGAATTTCCGATAAGAGATTCATCGGAAATGAAATGCCGTACTCATCCTCGACTTCCATGATCAAGTCGAGCACTGCAACCGAATCGATCTCCAAGTCTCCCGTGATGTCGGTTTCGGCCGTCAGATCTAGGTTTCTGACGTTGAACTGCTGCAACTTTCGGCAGACTTTACGCAAAACCAAGTCGTCTGCGACATCCATCGAGCCAGATACCATCCTAATCGTTACTGTTTGGTTTAGCTCTTCGGGTGACTTTCCGCCGCAACCTGCCCAAAGTGTTTAGCAATGTTGCCTGCAAGCACTCAAATCACCGTTTGTTACAATATGTTTCTAGGTCACCATGCTGTGTTCTTTGCGCTAGCGCCTTTGTGCTAATCGCCAACAATTCCGTAATTCTTGGCCCTGACCGGCGCGGCGTCCAGCACCGCCCGACCGGGCACCATCGGTCCCTTCCTCCGCGCTTTGTCGTGACGACCTGCGTCTCCTTAGGCTTCCCGTTAGAGCCAGCGGTGGTCTTCGTACCAATTCAGGGTCAGTCGCATTCCTTCGTCCAGGCCCACTTTCGGGCGCCACGGCGAAAGGCGCGTCAGCGGGTTGTCCCGGCACACCCAGTCGTCATGGTATAGCTCTCGCACTTTGCCCGGGGAAATTCTAGGAACATGCCCGGTGATCCGCGATAAAGAGTGGTTTGCAACCGCGGCCGCGCGCATTAGGGACCGGGGCACCGGCACGCAGGTGATCTTCCGTCCGATATGGCGACCACCTGCCTCGGCGACCGCGCGCCACGAATAGCCCTCCTCGCAGGCATCTCTGATTTCGAACAGGGATCCGCTTTCGATCGAGGCCGAAAGCAACGTCCCGATGGCTTCGCAAAGATCCTCGACATAAATGAGTGAAATGCGTGCGCTTTCAAGGGCCGGTGTGGGAAGCAAGCCATGACGCAACAGCCGGAACAGTTGAAACGTCTCCCGGTCGCCGGGACCGTAGACCGCCGGTGGCCGAAGCGCGATCCAGTGAACGCCCTTGGCCTGTTGTGCCAGTTCCTCTTCCGCGCGCCTCTTGCTGGCGGCGTAGTCGGACAGCTCGGGATGGCGCGCAGCTAGTGAAGACAGAAAGATCAGGCGCGGCGGCCTTGGCTGGAGGGCGCAAGCCTGGACAAGCCTTGCCGTCCCGTTCGCGTTGACCCGGTGCAGGTCCTTGCTCGCGGCCGCCTTGATCAGGCCCGCGCAGTGGACCAGGGCGTCGGCGCCCTCTACCAGGCGCGCCAGACTTGCATCGTTCTCAAGGGCGCCTTCGATGACGGTGACCCCGGCCGGCAAACGCGCCTTCTCGGGATGGCGGCACAGAGCGCGCACCTGCAGCCCCGCGGCCAGCAGGGACTCGACCAAATGGCGGCCGATGAAGCCGGTCGCTCCGGTCAGCGCTACGCTCTTCACCATGGTTGCCCTGCCGCTTTGGAACTGCGCCGAAGCCCGATTAGTTCGGCGCAGCCGCGAAATATCCCGATAGATACCTGACCTTGGTAAAGGTCCGGCTTATCTTTCCCGACGATGTAAGCGGCAGGCTTCGTGTTGGTGCCAGAACGACCTTTGTATCGACCCCAACCGACTTGCGTACGATCGCGGTCACGTCCTGCAAGAGCTGCTCGCGCGCATCCTCTTCATTGGTTCGGCATTGCACAATCGTGACCACTTCCTCTCCCGTCTCCGGGAAGTCCACGGAGAAGGCTGCCACGTCGCCGTTACGGATGCCCGGCAGCCGTTCCACCGCCCACTCTATGTCCTGCGGCCAGATGTTTCGGCCGTTGCAGATGATCAGGTCCTTGCTTCGGCCGGTGATGACCAGGGAGCCGTTGATCGTGTATCCCAGGTCGCCGGTATCGAGCCATCCGTCTTCCGACAGCACGGCGGCGGTGCTTTCCGGGTCCTGGAAGAAGCCGACCATTACGCTCGGCCCCCTGACCAGGATGCGGCCCACCTCGCGGTCGGGCAGACGCTTGCCGTCCTGGTCCCGGATCTCCACCTCGTGCTCCGGCATGGCCTTACCGCACAGTACGAAGGACCTGGCTTTCTCGGCGGGCACATCGGTGGCCGCCGGCACCGCCCGGCCGGCCTGGGCGAGTTCCTGTTTATTGACCCTATCGACCTCGAAATCGCCGTCCAAGGGGGCAAAGCTGACCGCCAGCGTCGATTCCGCCAATCCGTAGCTCGGTACGAATGCCGAACGTTTGAAGCCCGCGCCGGCGAAAGTCTCGGCAAATCGATTGAGGACACCGGCCCTGACCATGTCGCCGCCGATGCCGGCCACGCGCCACGAGGACAGGTCCAACGATTCCGCGGCTCCGTTGCCGCCCTGGCGCCGGCACAGGTCGTATCCGAAGGAGGGGCTGAATCCAACGGTGCCGCGGTTTTCCGAGATCAGGCGCAGCCAAATCAGGGGGCGCCGGGCAAAATCGGCGGTGGCGATGTAGTCCACGGACAGCTGGGATAGCGTGGGCGATATGCAGAATCCGATCAGCCCCATGTCGTGATAGAGGGGAAGCCAGGAGGCGCAGCGGTCGCCTGGGCGCACGTCCAGGCCATGCAGGGTAATCGCCCTGACGTTACTGCTGGCCGAACGCTGCGAGACGATAACGCCCTTAGGATCGCTCGTGCTGCCCGAGGAATACTGGATATAACAGAGATCGTCCCGACCGGTCGGGCGGAACTCCGGGCCCTCTGGCTGCGCGTAGAAGTCTTGCGGCGTGCCGACCATCGGGATTTCCAGGCCGTCGACCGCCTGCCGCAGCAGATCGATCATGTCCGAAGAGGCCATGGCGGCCGAAGGATCGGCCGAGACGATCATGCGCCGCAGCTGCTCGACGTAGGCGTCCTTGCCGCCCAGGTTCATGGGAACGGGAAGCTGGACCGGAAGCAGACTGGCGTACTGACAGGCGAAGAAGAAACAGTGGAAGTCCGGTGTCGTCTCCGCGACCAGGGCAACTCTGGCGCCGCGCGGCAGCTTGAGATTGACCAGCTTCCTGGCCAGCGAAATGGCATTCTCGCGAAGTTCGGCATAGGAGAGGATTTGCCTGAGTTCGCCTCGTCTCGTGTAGTAATTGTAACCGGTTTCGCCCTTGGCGGCGTAATCGAGCCCCTCCACCAGAGTTTCAAACGTGCCTAGTTGGAAGGGTAGGGCGTTATTGGATGTCGGGGTAGGGCGTTGCATCAGGGTTGCGGTGTATCACACGCAGAAACGTTCGCCGGTGTCAGAGAAGGCCGGCTCGGCCAGGAATCCATGGTGGTGATTATACGACCGTCCTCGTTTTTGTCTTCCGTTTCGTGCGAACGAAGCCGTATGCGCGCCTGGCAGTGGAGTCCCTCGGCCGGCCGCCCGCGAAGATGCTTTCTCCAACATTTTGCCCAAAAAGCAAGCTCAAAGTGCCTGAGCGGCCCTTAGGATCTTCTTAATTTGCCGATCCATTTTCGGGAAACATCCCGCCGACCGGTACGGAAGTCTCCGAAGGAAACGGCAACCGGCCGTATCTTCCGCAAAAGTGGCAAATCGTGCCGATGCCACCATGAACGGGGAACGGGGCGCTCCGGTCACAGCAGGTTGGCGCGGGACTCTGACTCTCGAACCAGGCTGTATTGGTCCGCGCCCAACTCGAAGAGCTGGTCGGCCACAGCGATCCAGGCCGGCCGATGCGTGATGGAGAGGATCGTCAAGGAGCTCGAAAGGTCACGTATGTTGCCGCAGATCGCCAATTCGGTTTCCGGGTCGAGCGCGCTGGTCACCTCGTCTAGGATCAGCAGCGAGGGCTTGTGGACCAGGGCGCGCGCGAGGGCGATGCGCTGGCGCTCGCCGCCCGACAGCTTGATGCCCCGCTCCCCCGCCTCGGACATGAGGCCGTCCGGCAGGGCCGAAACGAAGTCCCACGCGCCGGCCGCCTCGAGCGCCGCGCGCACTTGTTCGGTTCCCAACGATTGGTCGCCGAGGGTGATGTTCGCCAGGATCGTGTCGTGGAACAGGATCAGCTCCTGTGGCACATAGCCGATCATGGCGCGCCATGCCTGCAGGTCGATCTGCTCCAGCGGTACGCCGTCGATCAGTATGTCGCCCTGGTCGGGCCGATAGAGGCCGAGCAGGAGGTCGGTCAGCGTCGTCTTGCCGACGCCGGACGTCCCCATGATCACCGTCACCTGCTTGGCTGGGATCTCGACGGAAACGCCTTGCAGGACGGGCTTCGATCCGAAGGCGAAGGAGATATCCCGCATCGAGCAGCCGCGGTCGAGCGTCGGCTGGACCGTGCCGTAGAGGACCTCTCTCTCCCGCTCGGATTCGGCCACCAGATTGTGGATCGACCAGTAGGCGCTCTCGACGATGGCGGCGTCCTGGAAGAGTCTCTGCATCTTGTTGATCCGACTGACCGTCCGCTGCAGCACCAGACCCATGACGAGCAACTCGGAGATCGGCAGGGACCAGATCCTGACCACCAGGTAGAAACTGATCGCCAGGCAGACGGTCAATAGCGGTTCCTGCAGGTTCTGCATGATCTGGCGGCTGATCACTTGGCGGCGCAGGGCCTGCCGCAGCTCACCGGTCTTTCGCCGGAACAGATTGGCGAAATGGGTCTGCCGGGACATCGCCTTGAGCGGCTTGATGCCGACCAGCGCGTCGCTCAGATAGGTGACCAGTTCCTTGGTCCGCTTGGTTTGGCGCCGGCCTGCCTTGCGCGCCTTGCGCACCATCGAACTCAGCACGAGCGCGATAAGACCGCCGATACCGAAAGCCACGACGGCAAGCTTCCAGGACAGCAGCAAGGCCACCGCCAGGTAGGCAAGGCATTGGATCGCGCCGGCCAGGAACTGGACGGCAAATACGTAGGCCTGGGCCGAGCGCGTAGCCTCGAAGCTGACTGCGTTGGCGATCCGTCCGACAGGCTGGCGCGTGAAGTAGCTCCATTTGACCCGGAGGAGACTGTCGATCAGCCTGGTCCTGAGTTGGGTCGCGACTTCGGCCGCCGCATATCCGACGTGCCTCATGGCGAGGATACCCAGCGCAGCCCGCAGGCTGATACCTAGAACCACGATGATGACCAAGGTTTCCAGGTTGGCCGACAGGCCGAGACTTTCGAGCGATTCCACCACCAGCCGGCTGGCCGGCGAGGACTGCGCCGCGGCGTCGCCGCCGGCGATCGAGACCAGGGGCAGCAGGCTGGTCAGGCCAACACCCTCCGCCAGGCCCGCGAGCAGCAGGAGGATCAAGACCGTCCAGCGGGTCGTGCCCTGGGAGGCCAGGAATATGCGTATCACACCGAGCACAGGTTTCGCCGCCTAAAGCGGACTCTCCTTTCGGTCGCGATTTCATATGCCCGGAACACCCGCCCGGGAGCGAGTCAAGGTTCCAGGCACGACTCTTTGGCGAATCAAGGGCTTCCTAACAGACTGAACGAGTTTTCGCCAGCTACCAATACGGGCTGGAGCAGGGCCCGGGCCGCAAGGCCGGATTATCCGGCGGGCCAACGGCCGCGCAGAAAATCGGCTAAGGCCGCGATTTGGGTTTGATCGAGCGCGGCCGCCGCGCTCAGGTCGGGGACGCCGGGCCAGCCGGCGTCGGCAAAGGCGACCCCGCCGAATTCCTTGGTTTCCGCATACCTCGGAATGACGTGGAAATGGACGTGCGGGTCGACCATCATGAGCATCAGGTAGTTGAGCTTGTCGTAAGAAAAGGCCTGGCCCAAAACGGCCTCGATGTCTCCGGTTGCGGCCGCCAGGCTGGTGAAGGCGCCCTGGCTGATGTCCGAGAAGCGCGTTGCCTGTTCCCGGCAGGCCAGCACAAGGGACCCGAGGGTCACCTGCTGCGGCCGCAGCAGGACAGTCCAGTGCTCGTAATTCGCCAGCAGGGTGTGCGGATATCCGAACTTCGCGATGGTCTCGTTGGCGGCAACCGGATGTTCAGCGTCCTGGGGCATGTGGCGGTCTCCACGTCCTTCGTATCGTAGCTGCGTCGCCCGGTGGCGCCGGCAGTCTAAGCGTTAGCGGGGAAATCGCAAAGCACAAGCCATCTGGGCGTTTCCTTTCGGCATGGGATGCACTATGTACCCAGCCAAATCCGCAGGGTCCGGGTGGCGGGCCGTCGGTACGGGCCAGGGCCGACTGGCCAGGGTCGACTGGACTGCCGCCGCGCGGGGGGGCGTGGCCGATGCGGGGGAGGGCCTCGGCCGCAGCTTCGCCGGCCGGGTGACGAAGTTTTGGAGTGATGCTTTGGTGAATACAACTGTCCCCGGGGCGGACGAGGCCGGGTCGCCCAATCTGTATCTCGTCGGAAGTTGCGACACCGAGATCTGGGGCTTGACCGAGGTCGAGCGTCACACCCGCGCCTTTCGGCGGGCCGGCGTGTCCTCGGTTCTGTCGGCCGGACAGCCCCTGCCGCAAGAGGGCGCCGTGATCATGGTCCGGAGCGAGTATGTCTTTGCCGCGGAGCTGGTCCAGGCCCTGGCCGAGACGCCGGGTGTCGTCCTCGCGGTCGAGAGCGAGCGTCCCGGCGAAAGGATGGCCGTCGCGGCCCACATCGATGCCGCGCAGGCCGGCGTGGTCGAGAAGCTCCTGGCGCGCGGCGTCTTCGGCGGAGACGATCATGTGCCGTCGAACCTGCGTGTTCTGTCGCCCGAGGAGCTCGGTCCCTCGTACAACAGGTCGCTGCGCAAGCGCGCTGTTCCCTTCGTCCTGCCACTGAACGAGCGCTCGCGCGCCGAGGTCGAAAAGAAGACCTTCGCGGCGGTCTACAAGGGCGCGACCGACTTCGTCACCAAGTGGTGCTGGCCCGTCCCCGCCCGCTGGGTGACCCGCTGGGCCGCCGCATGGCGCATCTCGCCCAACACCGTCACCACGGTCAGCCTGGTCTTCGTGCTCCTCGCCATGTACCTCTTCGCCGAGGGCCAGTTCCTGCTGGGCGTGGCCGCGGCCTGGTTCATGACCTTTCTCGACACGGTCGACGGCAAGCTCGCCAGGGTGACCATGACCTCCTCCGCCTGGGGCAACGTCTACGACCACGGGATCGACCTGATCCATCCGCCCTTCTGGTGGTGGGCCTGGTGGCATGGTCTGCAGCAGGCCGGGACCGCCGCCGCGCCGGCGACCCTCGATCTGGCGCTGTGGATCGTCGTCGTGGGCTATGTCGTCGGCCGGCTCCTGGAGGGGGTGTTCCACTGGACCTTCAAGATCCAGACCCACATCTGGCGTCCCGTCGATTATTTCTTCCGCACGATCACCGCGCGGCGCAATCCCAACCTGGCGATCCTCATGGTGGCCACGGTCTTCGGCCGGCCCGACCTGGGGCTCATCGCCGTCGCGGCCTGGACCGTCCTCTCCATCGTCTTTCATGTCGAGCGCATCGCCCAGGCCGCCTTCGTCCGCGCCCGAGGCGGCCGGATCACGTCCTGGCTGAGCGAGCCGGGGTGAGCGGCAAGGCGACGCGCGTCGGTTCGACGGCGGCGGCTCGGCCGGTATCGGATACCGTCATGACCGGACAGTCGAGTCCCCCCGATGTCGCGGCGCGCCCGGTGGCGGCCGTCTTCGATCTGGACAAGACCATCACCAGGCAGGCGACCTACATTCCCTTTCTGCTGTCGGTTGCCCGTCACAAGGTCTTCAAGCTGCTCTACGTGGTGCCGATCGTCGGAGCGGGGCTGGCCTACAAGATCGGCCTGATTTCAAGGGGCCGGGTCAAGGAGCTCATGCTGACGGCCATTCTGGGCAAAGCCTCGCGCGCCGAGGTCGCGGCCTACGCCGAGGCCTTCGTCGCCGAGTGCGTCGGCCGCGGACTCCGTCCCGGCGCCCTGCGCGCCATTGCAGAGCACCGCGCCCGGGGCCACAACTTGATCCTTGCAACGGCCAGCTTCGACTTCTATGTAGAGCGCCTTGGCCGGGAACTCGGCTTCGACGCGGTGATCGCCACCCGTTCGGCCTGGGACGAGAGCGGGCGTCTGCTCGGCAGGATCGATGGCGAGAACTGCTATGGAGCGGAAAAGCTGCGCCGGCTGGAAGAGGCGCTGCCTGACCTGCGGGGGAGCTATCGGGTGGTCGCCTATTCCGACAGCCACGTCGACCTGCCCTTGCTGTGTTGGGCGGACAGCGGCGTGGCGGTCAACCCGTCGCGCAGGCTGCGCCGGCGCGCCCGGTCAGGAGGACTGGATGTCGTCGATTGGAACGAGGTCTCGTGACACGGCGGGCGCCGGTCCGGTCGACAACCGGAATATCTTAAGGGAGCCTTAACCCGCCATCCGCCATCTACTCGTTTGACCCCTAGCGACTCGTGGAAAGCCCAAATGAAAGCACTCATCCTTAGCGCCGGGCAGGGCTCGCGCCTGCTGCCTTTGACCGAGGACCGTCCCAAATGCCTGCTGCCGATCAACTCCTCCAGGATGATCGAGCTGCAGATCCGCGCGCTGATCGACTGCGGGATCGACGAGATCGCGGTGGTGGTCGGCTTTCGCGCGGCGGCCGTGGCGCATTTCCTCGAGGAGCTCGATCACACGGGCGCGGCGATCCGCACCCTGTTCAATCCCTTCTTCAACGTGGCGGACAACCTGGCCAGCTGCTGGATGGCCAGGGGCGAGATGGACCGGGACTTCGTTCTGCTGAACGGCGACACCCTGTTCGAGCCGGCGGTGCTCGACCGCCTGCTCTCCGCCCCGGCGGCACCGATCACCATGGCCATCGACCGCAAGGCGGCCTACGATTCGGACGACATGAAGGTGCGGCTCAACGGCAGCCGCCTGGTCGAGGTCGGCAAGACTCTGTCCAGCGAGCTGGTCGACGGCGAGTCGATCGGCATGATGCGCTTCCTGGATGAGGGGCCGAGGCGCTTTGCCAGTGTGCTCGACGAGATCATGCACACGCCGAACGGCATCAGCTGGTGGTACCTGAAGGCGATCGGCGTGCTGGCCGACCAGGCCCTGGTCGAGACCCGCTCGATCGAGGGGCTGACCTGGGGGGAGGTCGACTTCCGCGAGGACCTCGAGCGCGCCGAGACGCTGTTTCCGGACCAGCCCTCCGTGCTCGGCGCCGCGGCGGGCGGCGCCGGGTGACCGCGTTCTCCAGGACTAACCAACGCCGGGGATTGCTGTAGGAGTTCGATGTCAGCAAGCAACGGTCCGGCCCCGAAACGGCTGGCCATCATCCCGGCGCGCAGCGGCAGCAAGGGCGTGCCGGACAAGAACATGCAGCTGGTCGGCGGCGAGACCCTGATTGCCAGGGCCGTGCGCGTAGCGCGGGAAACCGGCCTGTTCGACACCATCCTGGTATCGACCGATTCGCCGGACTATGCCGAGGAGGCCAAGCGCGCCGGCGCCGAGGCGCCGTTCCTGAGGCCGGCGGACTTGGCCGGCGACAGAGCCGTCGTTCTGGACGCTATCCGGCATGTCCTCGACGAGCTGGCGGCGGCCGGGCGCGCGTTCGACCTGTTCGCCCTGCTCGAGCCCACCTCGCCCCTGCGCAGCGTGGCGATCGTCCGCGAGGTCGTCGCCGCGGCCGAGGCCGAGGGCTGGGACGCCGCCATGGCCGTCAGCCCTGTTCCGTCTCAGATGCACCCCCTCAAACAGCTCGTCGTCGATGCCGAGGGGCGCTCGCAGCGCTTCGTGAAGCAGGCGGCGAAGGTGATCAACCGCCAGGAGCTGACGCCGACCTACGTGCACAATGGCATGTGCTACGCCATACGCGTCCCGGCGTTCAGAGAAACGGGGGCGATTTTCGGCACGCGCGCCCGCGCGATTGTCATCGAACGGCCCTACGTCAGCATCGACACGCCGGAGGACCTGGAGACGGCGCGGGAGTTGATTGGAGCCGGTCCTTTCCGATAGGCCGCGCACTTTTGTCGACGAGTGCGTCAATTAACGCGACTGACGACTAGACCTTGACCCAGCAGGACGTGCTGCGGGAACGAAGACGTCTCGAGCACAGGGGCGATGCCGAAGTCGGCAAGCCCTGCCACCGGAAGGTTGAAATAATCCTTCGCCCGGACGTAATTCCGCTGGAGCGCACTCCGGTTGAAGTCCGCGAAGGGCTCGACCATGAGAACATGGTCGCGGGCTACCCGGGTAATTTCCGAGAGGGCCGCGTCACGTACCATTTCCATCTGTTCGACGGCCTGTCGGCTGAAGACAAGGTCGAAGGCCTTGTCCTCGAACGGAAGCTTGGTCGCGTCGCCTTGCCGGAATTCGATTCGGCGATACGCGGTTTCATCGACATGATCCCATGGGCAGTATGCACGTAACGCATCAGGGAACGCTTCACTTTGCTGCGCAGTTTGCGCCCGCTGCACGCCACTCGTCGTGAGCTCGATGCCCTGCCAAGTGATCTCCGGAAAGCGGCACGACAGGACGAACAGGTTGATGCCATGCCCGGCCCCCACCTCGAGGACCGAGCGGGGCTGAAGAGCCTCGATCGCCCGGGCCATCAGCATGAGATGGACCCTCGGCAGACCACCCCGGCGAACCAGCAGTCCCTCGCCTCGCCATTCCGCTGGTACCAGTTCCTTGCGCGGGGGGACTGATGTGGTTTCCGGCCAGGCTCTTGCCGCGAACGTCTGTTCGTAGCTTTGGCGGACATAGTCCTGGGTGCGTCGACCCCGCAGGACCCTCGGGATATTCCCGCCCTTTGGCAGCCAACCGAAGAAGGCACGCCGCCACCTCCGCCGCCGCCAGCGTTTTTCCAAGCCAGCCCTGTAATCGCGCCACCGTTCGCTGTCCAACGGCATGCGTTCGACTACATAGGGATCGAGGACCGGCGCGATGGTCTCGAGGTCAAGGTCGATATCCGAGATTTTCGGCTGAGCAGTGAGAGGCTGTCCCTGCATGTGTTCTCCTAGCCGCACCCGAGAATACCATGATTTTGGCGGGGACGGCTTTCTCGCGTATTCATCGCTTCGAGGGCTGCAAACGGACCCGTTGTAGTCCTCGGGGAGACGATTTCCAACACTTTAGATGGTTCGAATTGGTCCGTGCGGCCTGGGCGACTTTGCTCTTCTCATGTCTAAGCCCTGGGCGAAAAAGAAGCCTTTTAGCTGCATGCTTGTGATCTCATCGCTGCTTGACCGCAGTCGGTGGAAACACTATCTAAGCGCATCCGAATGCAAAGGCTGCTGACGTCAAGAATGCCGAGCGCCGGTTCGGCGTCGGCCTTTCTTGATATCCCAGTCACTTCCGTAGGCGCGAGGCTCCAGAACTTCATGCAGTATTTCACGAAAGATGATGGGCGGCAGCTGCCGGTCAGCGATGATTTTCTGTTGCCGTTCCTGTCACCGACCAGCCCCGGCACGAATTATTGGGACTCCCCGCCACCGGGGCCGGTAACGGACCGTCAGCGGGGACGGACGGTATTGCAAGTCCACCAGGTGCTGCAGCTTCTGCGAAAATGCGGCGTCGAACTGAAAGGCAGGAAGCTACTGGACATCGGCACAGGGCCGGGACTCATTCCGCGCCTCATGCTGGAATTCTCGGATTTGGGCTCTGCGGTCGGCATAGATCCCTATCTCAGTGGCGAGCACGCGACCAGCTGGCAAGGCCACAACGAGGACGAGGCTTTGCGAGAAATGCGGGATTTCATTCGTGCCGCCTCGCCGGTTGCTCTGGACTACGGCAACTATCGAGAGTTAATGGGCTACGAGCACCACACGCTGATACCCGACCGCTTCCCATACGAGGTGCAGCCTGCCAAGCCGTACCGTTTTGAGCAGATCGGCGCTCACGATCTCAGCGAGCTGGATGAGCTATTCGACATTCTTTATGTCAAGGCGATCGATCACATTCCCGACTGGAGCGGCATCTTCGCTGCGGCTTCAGCGGTTGCCGCCGAGGATGCGGTCTTCTGCATCAAGCATTTTTCGTTCTTTTCCTTCTTGGGTCCGCATCGCTATGCCACGACCAACATCCCCTGGGGTCACCTGCTTCTGAATGATGACGAATACCGGCGTTTCGCCAAGGAGTTTCATGGTCATCGGGCTGAGCAGATGATCGATTTCTACTTCACCGGCCTTGCTTATCCGCGCAAGACCATGTCGGGCCTCGTGAAAATCGCTTATGAGCACGGTTTCCTTCCGGTGACGATCATCAACGAACCCTTGCGCAATCTGGCGGAGTTCCACCGATTGGCGGAAAGCGTGGAAGGTTTCTGGGATATGGCACGGGAAAACTATCCGGACCTCGGCGCCGAAGAGATGTTCTCTGGCCGCTATCACATCGTGTTCCGACGGATTCCGGCGGATACTGGGAGCCAGAAGACTGGGAACGGCAGCGCCCCAATCGGAAGCGGCAAACAAACGGGACACTGAACATGACAGTCGGCGACGGCCTGAAGGTCGAGAAAGCAAACTGGCGGTTTCGTGGCGACGTCGTCGACAAGTTCGACGAGCACGTCGCCAAATCCGTGCCCTTATACCTCGAAGGGCACGAGCTGATCTGCAATTTGGCGGATTACTTCGTGAAGGACGGCTCGACGTGTTACGAACTCGGCTGTTCCACAGGCACTCTCACACTCAAGCTCGCGGCGCACAACAAGCATCGCGTGGGTGCGGAATTCATAGGCATCGACTGCGAAGACGACATGATCAACCGGGCCCGTGCCAAGCAGAAAGAGGCGGACGTAACAAATGCGCGCTTCGAGATGGATGACGTCGTGGTAGCCGAACTTGCACCCTGCGATCTCGTGACGGCCTATTACACGGTGCAGTTCGTGCGGCCAAGCGTCCGTCAGGATTTGATCAACAAGGTCTACAACAGCCTGAAGTGGGGCGGTGCCTTTCTCTTGTTCGAGAAGGTTCGGGCCAACGACGCGCGGTTCCAGGATATCATGAGCGGCCTCTATCTCGATTTCAAACTGTCCCAGGGCTATACGGCGGAGGAAATCATCGGCAAGTCGCGCAGCCTGAAGGGTGTGCTCGAACCGTTTTCCACGCAAGGCAACATTGATCTGCTCAAGCGCGCAGGTTTCGTCGATATAGTCAGCGTGTCAAAGTTCGTGTGTTTCGAGGGCTTTCTGGCCATCAAGTAGGGCGTATCTGTAGCCCGGCCAGACAAGAAGTCGACACCGCAAGGCCAGCAGCATGCCATCGTCAAGGATGTCATTGATCATCCCTGTTGAAACCCAAAGCCGGGAATTCGACGCCAAATTATTGCTCGCCTGTGTCGCCGCAGAGCGCGGATTTCCGGTGATTATGGGGCAACGCACTGAAATCCATATGAAGATTTCCTCGATGCCGAGGAGCATCTACCTAGCCAAGGACATGCGGCAGAGCAGCCTGCGCATGTTTGAGATAATGCACAAGCTCGGACACGAGATCGTCGCCTGGGACGAAGAAGGGTTGGTACCCTACGACCGCGAACGGGAGTACAAGATTCGATTCTGCGCGGCTTCGATGAGCCATGTCTCGGACATTTTCGCCTGGGGTGAGGAAAACGCCGATATGATCAAAGGTTTTCCCGCCTATAAAGATGCGCCAGTTCATGTCACGGGCAATGTCCGATTTGACATGATGCGTGCGGAGTTTCAACCATTCTTCGATGAAGAAGTGGCGAAGATTCGCGAGCGCTTTGGTAAATTTGTCCTAATCAATACGAATTTTGGCGCGAACAACCACTATATCCCCGAACTTTCTTTGGTGACGCCCGGATCACAGCCAGGGAAGTCGATCGCGAGCCGCCAATCCCAACGATACGACGCGGGCTTGATCAAATATCGGACGGCGTTGTTTTCCAAGTTCCTGGAGTTTGTTCCCGCGATTGCCGGCGCGTTTCCGAGTCAGCATTTCATCATCCGCCCACATCCAGCGGAAAATCACGATCCCTGGGAATCTGCGGCCGCTGGCCTGGACAACATCGATGTTGTCCATGAAGGCAGCGTCGTTCCGTGGCTCCTGGCCTCCACGGCCTTGATCCACAACAACTGTACAACAGGTATTGAGGCCTTCGTGATGCGCGTCCCGGCAATCTCCTACCGGCCGATTGCTTCGGAAGAATTCGATCGTGATCTGCCCAACGCTCTTTGCTACGAGATGTATGACTTTGATTCCTTGTGCGCGAAACTGCGCTCTATCATAGACGGCCAGATCGGCAGCTGTGATGCACCGGCGCAATGGGGGCTTATCGAACTCCATCTCGCTTCGCTCGACGGTAAGCTGGCTTCGGAGCGGATCATAGACGTTCTTGACCAAGACGAAGCCGCCTTCAAACAAGGCGCAAAGCCCAGTGTGAATGATTTTCTTGGCGGCTGGTTCGAGGCGGTCGCACGTGGCGCCCGGAAGCGATTGAACGCCCTCAAACCCGGCCACAAGAACAGTGCCCAATATCAACGCCGCCGGTTTCCGGGAATATCGCTCGAAGAGGTTCGTGATCGCATGGGCCGGTTCCGGAGGCTGCTCGGGCGCTTTTCAAATCTCGAAGTGGACCAGATTTCTCGCAATATTTTCCGGATCAAGGCGAACTGAACGTCTGTGGCAATTCAAACTCTCAACCTCGAAGGCGGAAGCTGTAGCTTTGTCTGCGGAAAACCAGGTGTTGATGATCCGATCAGTGCTGCCAGTCGTGGGCAATTGGGGCAGGCCGACGCGGTCGACCTCGAACCCAGCATTGCGTCCAAACAAGAGGTTTGTTTCCATTGGCTGGAAACTTAGGGCTACCCTCACATGCGGCGGCTAACCTCTCAGGAATAGGCGGGTCCTAGTCCGTGAAGTCGATCATGTATCACTATGTCCGGCCGGTTCCGACACAGTTGGACTACTCTCGCTATCTGCACGTCGACGACTTCTGCCGACAACTCGATTGGTTCGCGGCTCGTTACACTTTTATCGAGCGCGATGCCTTCCTTGGGTCGCTGCGGGAAGGACGTGCCTGCGAGGGTGTCGTGCTTACGTTCGACGACGGTCTTTCTGATCACTATTGCTATGTGGTCCCCGAACTGATCAAGCGCGGCCTTTGGGGCGTCTTTTATGTGCCAACGGGCATGTACTCCAAGGGCAAGTTGCTTGACGTGCACCGAATTCATCTCTTATTGGGGCGCTTTGGCGGCGATATGGCGCTTAAACTGCTCCAGGATATTCTCACTGAAGAGATGATGTCACACCATCACGTCAAGGATTTTCACGAGGCCACATATGGCTCCCAGAGAAATGATCCTGCGACGAATTCGTTCAAGCGCATTCTCAATTTCTTCATCTCCTACGAGTGGCGAGAACGGGTGTTGGACCAGCTGATGGAGCGTTTCCTAGCTGGCGGTAACGAGCGAGATCTAGTTGACGAGTTCTATACGACCCCGCGGCAAATTCGCGCAATTCACGATGCGGGCATGATCGTCGGCAGCCACGGCGTGAGCCACCTGGTCATGAGCAAGCTCGGTTTAGAGGAACAGGAGCGCGAGATCGTGGACTCGTTCGCCTTCCTTGAAGATGCAACGGGAAGTCGGCCAATCACCTTCTGTTATCCACATGGGGGCTTTCACACCTTTACTAGGGAGACCGAACAGCTGCTGGCGACACAGGGCGCCTTGTTCTCGTTTAATGTAGAGGCGCGCGACGTGACAGCTGACGACGTTCGGCTTAGACCGCAAGCGTTGCCGCGCTATGACTGCAATAAGTTCCCCTTTGGCACGGCCTCCTTTGGGCCGAAGCGGCCTGTGAGCCCTCAACCAGCCGCTGGCCACGGGCTAGAATGACGTGAGGCGGAATTCGACTGCACCGGCTTGGTTTTTCAGTTTGCCCTCTTTGGCAAAGTCCTCGGGTGAGGCCTAAGTCATGGACTTATTCATGACTCAGCCAGATTTGGGCTGCAGCGAGGCTGAGCATGGCGTGGTAATTTGAGGCGTGTTTTTCATGGTGCGTGGCGATACGCCAGAAATCCAGCTGTGAGTAACATTGAGCGGAAAAACGCGAGGAGAAGAAGGCTATGGCCGAGAGGTCAGCAGACTATCGGGTCGGTGAAGCCGGGGACCTCGGCGTATCGGTTGAAGACGTGTGCGCGTTCTATCGCAGACACTGGCGGCGTGAGGTCGCCATTGGGCTTCCGTCCTTCTATCAGTGGCAGTTCTGCGAAACGCCGGAAAACGCCGGCAAAGATGTGAATTGCGTCGTGCTGGACAAGAACGACGAGGTCGCCGGCATTGTGGGCGTCAACAGGCGGACGTTCTGGCTCAATGGAAAGCCTCGAAAAGCCGCCGACTTGACAACCTGGATCATCGCGGAACGGCTCCAAGGCAAGGGGCTGGGTCGCAAAGTCCTTGGCTTTCTTCAGGAAAGCTACGACGCGATTTTGGGGCTGGGCGTCACGCCACAGGCGCTCGTTCTATACATGACATCCGGTTTTCAGTACTTGCGCTATGTGCCCAGATTTGTTCGCGTCTTCGACATAGAGGCCATTGCCGAGCATGCGCAAATCGAAAAGCTGGGCGAAAGGCTAATTCACAATTGGAAGCAAGCGGAAAGGACCCCTTACGCTGTTCACCCCGTGGAAGCGGGCAAACTGGTAGACTGCGCCCACTTTCTGGAGGGGTCATTCAACTATTTCACGCGCGACGAAGACTTGCTTGCGTGGCGCTACGACAGACATCCGTTCTTCGCTTACGAGTCTTTTCTCATAGAGAGCCAAGGGGGAAAGGCGGCCATCATTTTGCGAGTCGATCATGTGGCAGGGATGAAAGTCGTGCATGTCATCGACTGCTTTGGAAGCGACGCCGCGCTTGCCGGCGCCGTGAGTTTCATCGACGATTATTGCCTGGAAAACGCGGCGTCGGTCACAGATTTTTACTGTACTGCGCCGGCGATCAGCCGCCACTTTCGCGCTAGGGGTTGGTTTTCCATGGTCGATGATTTCTGGTTCCAATTCATTCCTTTGTTCTATCCCCCAGAATGGCGGACGCCTCCGACCACTTCTATGATCTATTGGGCTCGCGACGACATGATCGACCTGATGGATGTGGCCCGTCTTCATGTCACGAAGGGAGACATGGACATGGATCGCCCTACAATAGCCTCATACCGATCTGCTGGCGTTGTCGACGAAATCAGCAAATTTGGTTATGGAAAGCCGTCATCGTCCAAACAAAAGACGGACTAATTAAACTCCTTAAGCGCAAGCCCTACTTCGTCAACAGGTCGCCCGCCGTCAGCTGCCGAGCCAGCGCTTCGGCGGCGATCTCGTGGCCGCGCGCCGTCCAGTGCTCGTCGGCGAAGTCGAAATAGACATCTTGCTCGCCGCGGCGGATCGCCTCGTCGAGCGCGGCCGCTACCTCGAAGGTCGGGATGCCCTCGGCATCGCCGAGCGACTTCAGCTCTCGATAAATCTTTCGGATGTTGATGCGCGCGGCCGGAAAGGCCTCCTGCACGCTTTGCCGGAATTCCGAATCGCCCTCGATCTTCGAGGGCGCAATGAACATGGCGAACTTCGCGCCGATCCCTTGCGCCTTGTCGCGCATGTCCAGGATGAGCGCTTTGGTGACCGCCCAGCCTCCGGCCCAGAGGCGCTCGTAGTCCGCGCGCGTCATGCCGGGCTCGGCGTAGTCCATCGCGAAGTCCTCGAGGAAGGCCCAGCCGAGGAAGATGTTGGGATCGACGGGCTTGCCGCCGCGGAACTTTCCCACAGCCGCGCGGAGCAGGCGGTAGGTCACGCTGTGATCGGTCACGTAGTTCCGCAGCCAGCTGCGCAGCGCGCGCTTCTTGGCGCGGCGCTCGGTACGGTCGCCCGCAGTGCTGTAGTCGATCGCCAGCTTGCCGTTCTGGAGCGAGGCGTAGGGCCGGCCCAGTGACTTCTGGTACTTCTCCTGCAGCGGCTGGTAGTTGGTCTGGATGTCGTTGACCGGCGCGAAGCCAAGCAGCACTAGGTCGGGCCGGTACTTCAGCCCCTCCTCGAGGAAGAACACGTACTCCTGCACCGTGCTGTAGGCGGCGAGGCTGAGGTTGATCACCTCGAAGCGGTCTCTGCCCAGGAGCGCTTCGAGCTGGGCGGGCGTCGTCTCATCGTCGCGCACGCCGGTGCCGAACATGGCGGAATCCGAGACGATCAGGATGCGGAATCGCTTTGGGTCCGGCTCCAGGCTGTGCTCGGGTCCACGCAGGCCGCGCGAGTTCATGCTCAGCGGCACGTTGAAAGCGAGATCCTGAAGTCGCGTCTCCAGGTTCGGCCGCGCCGCCCAGCCACGGGTCGGATGGGGTTCGTAAAGCTGGGTGTGGTAGTCCGGCTGGTCGAGATTGCCGTAGAAATAGAGCCGCAGGGACATCTCGATAAAAACCAACGCCACGCAGAGGCTGACCAACAGCGCCAGAAAGTTGCCGAGCTGTCGACGCATAATCGGGCTCTTCCTTGAAATGAGGGCCTGCGGTGGACGGCGAGAGACGACATGCCGGCCTTGTGTTGGAACAGTCGTCGTATCGGATTCGATCCGCCTGTGCAATCGAACGAAGGGCCCACATCGCCTGCTGGTCGGGCGGCTCATCGTCGACTCGCGTTCCCCGACAAGACGGGTGGCTCGTGCGGCGCCGTGGTGGGGATCTTAATAAGCCTTGAAAGCGCCCGGCTTCTGGGCTAGGTGAGGCGGCCTTGGCACGCGGGAACCGAGCGAGCCTGTGCCGTCTTGAGCTCGAGGCCACTTGCGAGGCGTGCCGAGGCTGATTGGCGACACCCACTCGACACGATGACCGCGCGTCCCAACATTCTAGCCTTGACGCTGCCCTATATGCGCGACGCGGCCCTTTGATGACTGAAACCTGGCTACAGACCTGCGATCCTGCCGCGCCCTGCACCGTGATCGGGGAGGTCGCACAGGCCCATGACGGCAGTCTGGGCATGGCGCACGCCTTCATCGACGCGATTGCCGCCGCCGGGGCGGACGCGGTCAAGTTCCAGACCCATATCGCCGAGGCGGAGAGCTCGCCCCACGAGCCCTGGCGCAAGCGCTTCAGCCCGCAGGACGAGAGCCGCTTCGACTACTGGAAGCGCATGGAGTTCTCTGAGGACCAGTGGGCCGGCCTGCGCCGGCATGCGGAGGAAGAGGGCCTGCTGTTCCTGTCCTCGCCGTTCTCCCTGGAAGCTGTCGAGCTGCTGAAGCGCGTCTGCGTGGCGGCCTGGAAGATCGCTTCGGGCGAGATCACCAACACGCCCCTGCTGGCCGCGGCCTGCGCGACCGGCCAGCCTGTGGTGCTCTCCAGCGGCATGTCGCCGCTCGACGAGATCGACGGCGCGGTCGCGCAGGTCAAGGCGGCGAAGGTGCCGCTCGCGCTGTTGCAGTGCGCCTCGATCTATCCGACGCCGCCGGAGGCCGTGGGGCTCAACCTGCTCGAGGTTTTCAAGACACGCTACAGCTGTGCGGTCGGGCTTTCCGACCATTCGGCCACGATCTTTCCGGGCCTCGGGGCGGCGCTTATGGGCGCGCAGGTGCTCGAGGTCCACGTGACCTTGAGCCGCGAAGCCTTCGGCCCGGACGTCGCGGCCTCGCTGACCACGGCCGAGCTGGCCCAGCTCGTCCAAGGCGTGCGCTACATGGAGGCACTGCGCGACAGCCCCGTGGACAAGAGCCTGGCCGATGCCGCCGCCGCGCCCCTGCGCGAGATCTTCATGAAGAGCCTCACCCCGTGTCGCGATCTGCCCTCTGGCCATCTGCTCAAGCCCGATGACCTGACAGCCAAGAAGCCGGGCACGGGCATCCCGGTCCAGCGGCTGGACCTCGTAGTCGGCCGCACGCTTGCCAGGGGCGTGGCGCGGGACCAGCCCCTCACCGAGGACGACTTGCAGCCGGAGACCTCATGAAACGTAAAGTCTGTGTGGTGATCACCGCGCGCCCCAGCTACTCGCGCATCAAGACCGCCCTGGCGGCGATACGGGAGCACCCGGAGCTCGAGCTTCAGCTCGTGCTGGCCGCCTCGGCACTGCTCGAGCGCTACGGCAGCGTGGTCGACGTCATCGAGAAGGACGGCTTCAAGGTGGACCGGCGGGTTCACATGATCCTGGAGGGCGAGAACCTGGTGACCTCGGCCAAGTCCACCGGCCTGGGCCTGGTCGAGCTGGCCACCGTCTTCGACGATCTCAAGCCCGATATGGTGGTGACCATCGCCGACCGTTTCGAGACCCTGGCGACGGCTGTCTGCGCATCCTACATGAACATCCCGCTGGTCCATGTCCAGGGCGGCGAGGTCACCGGCTCGATCGACGACAAGGTGCGCCACGCCGTCACCAAGCTGGCGGACCTGCATCTCGTGGCGAGCCCGAACGCGGCCGAGCGCCTGGCCCGCATGGGCGAGGAACCGGAACGGACCATCGTGACAGGCTGTCCCTCCATCGACATCGCGCGCGCCTGCGTCGAGAACGGCCGCGAGGCGCCCGACGTGTTCGAATTCGGCGGCGTCGGCGCGCAATTCGACCTTTCCGAGGGCTTTCTCGTGGTCATGCAGCACCCGGTAACGACCGAATACGAGGCCGCCTACCAACAGGCCAGTCAGACGATCGAGGCGATCGACCGCCTCGACCGGCCGACGCTCTGGTTCTGGCCGAATGTCGATGCCGGGTCCGACGGAACCTCCAAGTGCATCCGTGTGTATCGCGAGCGGCACGTGCTCGAGCATGTGCATTTCTTCAGGAACCTGCCTCCGGAGGCCTTTCTGAGGCTGCTCAAGAAGTCGCTGTGCATCGTCGGCAATTCCAGCGTCGCGATCCGGGAATGCGCCTACCTGGGCGTCCCGGCGGTGAACATCGGGACGCGCCAGAACGGCCGCGACAGGGGGCCGAACGTGATCGATGTCGCGCACGATACCAAAGCTATCGAGAACGCGATCGGGATCCAGTGCGAGCGCGGGCCCTACCCTTCCAGCGACATCTACGGCGACGGCCAGGCGAGCCGGCGGATCGCGGATGCACTCTCCACCGCGTCCCTTTCGATCGACAAGCGCCTGACGATCTAGCAGGGGGGCACACGCGGTGCCGGCTGGGGACCGATTGGCGGGCGAGAAAGGCAGAGTCGTGACGCACGTGAAGACAGACGCTCAGACATCCGCGGCGAACCTCGAGGCTCGGTTCCTGGAACATCGAGCCAAGGTCGGCGTCATCGGGCTCGGCTATGTCGGGCTCCCCTTGGCGCGCAGCATCTGCCACGCCGGCTTCACGACCCTCGGGCTGGACAACGACGCGGACAAGGTGGCCCAGCTGAACGAGGGCCGGTCCTACATCCGCCACATCCCCGCCGATGACATCGGCGCGCTGGTCGCCTCGGGCCGGTTCCGCGCGACCTCCGACTTCGCCGAGGTTTCCGGCCTCGATGCGATCCTCATATGCGTCCCGACGCCCTTGACCCGCCACCGCGAGCCGGACCTGTCCTTCGTCCTCGGCATCGGCCGCTCGATCGCCCCGCACCTTCAG
Source organism: Rhodospirillales bacterium (assembly GCA_029859805.1). GTDB lineage: Bacteria > Pseudomonadota > Alphaproteobacteria > Kiloniellales > JAKSDN01 > CAMYKD01. The sequence continues at coordinate 30,253 of JAOUCL010000011.1, forward strand.
GCCGGCCAGCTCGTCGTCCTCGAGTCGACCACCTATCCGGGCACCACGATGCAGGAGCTCAGGCCCGAGCTCGAGGCCGGAGGGCTCAAGTCCGCTGTCGATTTCTTCCTGGCCTATTCGCCCGAGCGCGAGGACCCCGGCAACCCGGTTCACAGCGGTACGACCGTCCCCAAGGTCGTGGGCGGCGACGGCGCCGAGGCGACCGCGCTGGCCTGCGCGCTCTACGACCAGGTCGCCGTGCGGACCGTTCCCGTCTCCTCCGTCGACACGGCCGAAGCGGTCAAGCTGACCGAGAACGTCTTCCGCGCGGTCAACATCGCTCTGGTCAACGAGCTCAAGGTGATCTACTCGCGCATGGGCATCGATATCTGGGAGGTGATCGAGGCGGCCAGCACCAAGCCGTTCGGCTACATGCCCTTCTACCCGGGCCCGGGGTTGGGCGGCCACTGCATCCCGATCGACCCGTTCTACCTAACCTGGAAGGCGCGCGAGTTCGAAGTGCCGACCCGCTTCATCGAGCTGGCCGGCGAGATCAACGCCACCATGCCGAGCTACGTCGTCGAGCGCCTGGCTTTGGCCCTGAACGACCGATTCGCCAAGAGCCTCAAGGGTTCGCGGATTCTTCTGCTTGGCTTTGCCTACAAGAAGAATGTCGGCGACGAGCGCGAAAGCCCGGCCTTCAAACTGGTCGAGCTTCTCGAAGCGCGCGGCGCCCGGGTCGACTACTACGATCCCTACGTGGCGCGCATACCGCTGTCCCGTGAGCATCCTCATCTGGCCGGCCGGACCAGCGTGGCCTGGGACGAGATCTTCGCCGGTGGCTACGACGCGGCGCTGATCTGCACCGATCACGACGAGGTTGATTATACCGCGCTGGTCGAGGCCCTGCCGCTCGTCGTTGATACCCGAAACGCCACCCGTGGCCTACATGGCGTCCGCGACAACATCGTCATGGCCTGAGCAGAATTGCCCGGCCGGCGGGCCTCACGGAAATAGCGCGCGTACGCGCGCGGTCGCCCGCTCCAAATCGTCGGCCGGTCTGTCGGCCTGGGCGGCGAAAGTCTCGCCCAGCCGGACGGCGAGGCCGCGATCAATGAGGCTTCGGTGGAACTGCGACATGTCCCGGGTCGATTTGATCAATCCCAAGTCGACCAGAGAATCGTAGGCTCGGGCCAGCCAGCCCTCCCGTTCACGGCCCGCGTCCGGCCGTTTGCGGTGCCGCGCGGCGAGCGCCCGCAGTCGCCGGGCATTGCGCATCTTCCGATCCAGCCGCTCCGGCAGCGGGAAGACGAAGACCGGCTTGCCGGTGGCGCAGGCCTCGGACAGCATCGAGGCGCTGTCGCCGGTCACCACGAAGCTGTCGGCCAGGGACAGGAAGGCGAAGTAGGGATTCTCCGCGCCTTCCGTCCAGCGATGCCGATAGGCCGGGCAGGAGATTGCTTCGAAGAGCGCGTCGACCACCCCGGCCTCGGTGCGTCTGCTGGTGGTGACGAGCAGGGATCCCCCCGCCGCCGCGGCCAAGGCGTTGGCCTGGCGACCCAATTTCCGCGCTGTCGCTGCATCCAGATGATAGGGCCGGGCGCTGCCGCCGACGACCAGCGCCACGTGAGGTTTGGGCAGCCGCCCCAGCTGGGATTTCCACGCATCCGTCGCCTCGGCCAGACGGGCCGGATCGACCCGGTTCAGCGTCAGCGTGTTGTGCAGTACGTTCGATCGGCGGGGTAGGCAGTACTGCGGCGTCGTGACGATCAGGTCGAAGTGCTGGAGCGGAGCCCAGGGCCGGCCGATGTGCACCAGACGCGTCCGGCCGCCCGATCGCTTGCGGATCCAGCGCGCGATCGGCGTGCAGCGTCGACCGCTCGCGATCACGAGATCCGGCCAGGGCGGCGCAGGCCGGCTCGATGCCTCTCTGTCCAAGCTTCGGGGCGACGCGCCCAGCACGACGTTGGGGAGCTTGTAGCGCTTGTTGAAGACCAACCGCTTTTCTTCGAAGGGCCAGCCGAGAGCCTGTGCAAGGGCGAGGACCTGTGCCCTGTCACCGGCCCGCTCTGTCGTCAGAAGCCAAACCCGTCGGGGCGCCGCGCTCGCGCTGGGGACGGCGTCCTCCGTTTCGTCGGTGCCGGTGGCGGCGGGCAAGGTCACAAAGCCAATTCCTTTTCGGATCTCGGGAATTTGTTGTCTTTTCCCGGCCAAGGCAAGGCCCCTTCCGGGGGCATCGGAGGCGGGCGCTTAACATTTCGCCTTCCTGCCCATATTCCTCTATCATGGCGTGGGGTTGCCGCGACGCGCGGGCGCCCGTCGGCGGCTGGCTACAGGGAGGCGGAGTGGTACAAAAACAGGAGACCCTGCCGCTTGGCGTGGTGCTCGAGCGGCGCAGGATGGAGAACCCGTGGCAGGACTACGCCTGGAAGCCGGTGGCGGTGATCCCGGGTGCCGGGGCCTGCGATCCGCGCGGCGAATGGCCCGTCCTGAAAGCCGGCGAGGACTGGGCCCAATTCCACGCCGGGACCCTGCCGCTCGAGCTCTTCCGCAAGGAGACCGAGGGCTACAAGGTGAATCTCACGCAGAAGCCGCCGCGCCTCTTCGTCGTCCTGCGCAGCGGCGAGGACATGGACTGCGATCACGATATGGCGCCCTTCCTGGTCACCGCCTGTCCCTATGAGGCGCAGGACTATATGGACAGCGGCGAGGAGACCGTCGAGGTGGTCACCATGCCCGACGGCGTGATCGCCTTCGTCCAGGCCTATATCGACGCGCACCACGTCGACGAGCCCTTCCACAAGCGCAAGCGCAAACGCCACGCGAGCGGCGACGACAGCTTCGGCCGGCGTTCGGCGCTCGATCCCGGACGGCGGGGCAACGGCCGCCATGGCTGAGTCCGACGACGGCTTCGTCGGACGCTGGTCGCGTCTGAAGCGCGGCGAGCGGATCCGCGACGAGATCCCCGGTTCGGTCGAGCGCGGGCCGGCGCCCGCGCCGCTGCCGGCGGGGGACGCCGAGGTCGCGGACCCGGCGGACAGCGCGGTCGTCGAGCACCTCCCCGACATCGACAGTCTGGACGAGAGCGCGGACTTCACCGTTTTCCTGAAGGAGGGCGTGCCCGAGGAGTTGCGCAAGCGGGCGTTGCGCAAGCTGTGGCGCCTCAATCCGGTCTTCGCCAACCTGGATGGACTCAACGACTACGACGAGGATTTCACCGCCGCTGGCGCCGCACTCGAGGGCGTGAAGACCCTCTATCAGGTCGGCAAAGGCATGGTCCTGCCAGAAGAGCCGGCCAGGGAGGCTGCGGCCGATACCGACCCCGTCGCGGATACGGGTGAGCCACTGGCGGAGGTGGAGGGGTCCGCCGACGGCGGCGCCGAGGCCGGCCCTGGGCAGATCGGACAAATGGTGCACGCGCCGGCTCCGGATTCCACAGAAGGGGCGGAAGCGACTCGGACGGTCGAGTCGGAGGCCGCCGGCGCCCCGGTCGAGCCGGCTCAGGCGCCGACCGGCCGTTCCGCCGCTCGCCGCCGCTGGGGTCGATTCGAAAGCTGAATCCACGGTATAACTGTGCCAAGGGCCCGGTGGATTCGCCCTGTGGGGCGATTCCTTCAATTCATGGATCTCCCGTCAATAATTCTGTGAGGCCGATCAAGTTCCGGTGGTGAAATAATGTCACCTTTCTATTGCGGGTGATTTGCCTGCGCTTGCCTACTTCTTGAGCAAGTTTTCACAGAGGTTTTGTGTGTTCGCTCATGCAGCATGCTAACTTGTTGACAGAACCCCGATCTTGGGTCTCTAATTCACGGGAACGAAGACCAAACCCCTTTAAAAACAAGGGGTAATGGCATTGGCCTAAAAGTCCTGCGTAGCGGTCCTTTATCCTTATCCGGAGGGAGCGTGTCGCGGGGGTGAGCCGAGAGCGGGGAGGCACGGCTTAGTTGGCGGCGGTTTTGCAGGCACAGCAGGCAGCAGAGGAAGACCGGCTCCGGGCCGGTTGGTACTCCCTGCTCGCGCGCCTTCTGGCCGCGCCGGCCGACGACGAGGTCATTGCAGTTCTGCGCGGCCTCGGGGACGACGAGACCGAGTTGGGGGCAGCGCTCCGGGCGCTCAAGGCGGCTGCCGGGGCGGCCTCGCCAAGCGCGGTCGAGCAGGAGTTTTTCGATCTCTTCGTCGGCGTCGGGCAGGGCGAGCTGGTGCCCTACGGCTCCTACTATTTGACCGGGTTCCTGCACGAGAAGCCCCTGGCGCGGCTGCGCGACGACATGGCGGCTCTGCGCATTGCCCGGTCCGAGGGAGTGCCGGAATCCGAGGACCACATCGCCGCGCTCTGCGACATGATGGCGGGCCTTATCACCGGCGCGTTCGGTGCGCCGGCCGATCTGGCCACCCAGCGCAAGTTCTTCGACGATCACATCGGCTGTTGGGCGCCTCGGTTCTTCGAGAACCTGGAGGCCGCGCCCTCGGCCGCGTTCTACATGCCGGTCGGCACCCTGGGCCGCCTCTTCATGGCGGTCGAAAGCCAGGCATTCGAGATGGCGGCCTAGCGCTTCACGCAAGAGTGATAGGGGTCCGGGGCGGGCCCCCTAGGCGACGATCCGCTCCGTGCAACGTTCACCAAGGAAGGAAAGGTGGGCAGATGAGCAAAAAGAAGGAAGAGGCTTCCATCGGACGCCGTGACTTCTTCCGCAAGGCCGGCCTCGGGGCCGGCGCGGTCGGCGCGGCCGCGGTCGGTCTCTCGGCCGAGCAAGGCGAGGCCGCCGAGCCCGCCAAGACAGCGCCGGGCCGTGCCGGGTACCGCGAGACCGCGCACGTGAAGAAGTACTACGAGCTATCCAGGTTCTGATAACAGAAGCAAGTTAGGAGACGTCAATGCTTACCAAGAAGACGAATGGGGTGGCGAATGGCCCCCGTTTGTCCAAAGCCTTGGCTGGCATGGTCGGCAGCGCAATCGACCGTCGAACCTTCCTGAAACGCTCGGGGCTGACCGCGGGTGGTGCCGTGGCGGTGGCGAGTCTGTCTTCGGGAATGGTCAAGAAGGCCGAGGCCCAGGCCTCGACTTCCGGCGGCGAGGTGCAAATGGTCAAATCCGTTTGCACGCACTGTTCGGTCGGCTGCACGGTCATGGCCGAGGTCCGGAACGGGGTTTGGGTCGGGCAGGAGCCCGGTTGGGACAGCCCCTTCAACCTCGGGGCCCACTGCTCCAAGGGCGCCTCGGTGCGCGAGCACGCGCACGGCGAGCGCCGGCTGAAGACTCCGACCAAGCTGGTCGGCGGCAAGTGGCAGAAGGTCAGCTGGGAAGACGCCATCAACGAGATCGGCGACAAGATGCTGGAGATTCGCCAGCAGTCCGGTCCCGATTCGGTGTACTGGCTCGGCTCGGCCAAGCACAGCAACGAGCAGGCCTACCTGTTCCGCAAGCTCTACGCCTTCTGGGGCTCCAACAACGGAGATCACCAGGCGCGGATCTGTCATTCCACCACGGTCGCGGGTGTCGCCAACACCTGGGGCTATGGCGCGATGACGAACAGCTACAACGACATCCACAACTCGCGCGCCATCTTCCAGATCGGCGGCAATCCCGCCGAGGCGCACCCGGTCGCCATGCAGCACATGCTCAAGGCGAAGGAGCAGAACAACGCCGCCTTCATCGTGTGCGATCCGCGCTTCACGCGCACGGCCGCGCATGCCGACGAGTTCGTGCGGTTCCGTCCCGGGACCGACGTGGGGCTGATCTGGGGCATCCTCTGGCATGTCTTCGAGAACGGCTGGGAGGACAGGGAGTTCATTCGCCAACGCGTCTGGGGGCTGGACCAAGTCAAGGCCGAGGTGGCCAAGTGGACGCCCGAGGAGACCGAGCGCGTGACCGGGGTGCCGGGCTCGCAGCTGAGGCGCGTCGCGCGGACGCTGGCCAACAACCGGCCCTTCACGATCATCTGGTGCATGGGCGGCACCCAGCACACCAACGGCAACAACAACACCCGTGCCTACTGTGCCCTGGGTCTGACGCTGGGCGTGATCGGCACCTCGGGCGGCGGCGCCAACATCTACCGCGGCCACGACAACGTGCAGGGCGCGACCGACTTCTGCGTGCTGTCGCACAGCCTGCCCGGCTACTACGGCCTCAAGACCGGCTCGTGGAAGCACTGGGCCCGTGTCTGGGATGTCGAGTACGACTATCTGCTCGGACGCTTCGCGGACAAGAAGCTCATGGAGAGCAAGGGCATCCCGGTCTCGCGCTGGATCGACGGCGTTCTCGAAGCCAAGGAGAACATCGATCAGCCGGACAACCTCCGGGCCATGGTGTTCTGGGGTCATGCACCGAACTCGCAGACCCGCGGCCTCGAGATGAAGAAGGCCATGGAGAAGCTCGATCTCCTGGTGGTGATCGATCCCTATCCGACGGCCACCGCGATCATGCACGACCGCACGGACGGCGTTTATCTGCTGCCGGCGGCGACGCAGTTCGAGACCTACGGCTCGGTCACCGCGTCGAACCGCTCGCTGCAATGGCGCGACAAGATCTTCGACCCGCTGTACGAGTCGAAGACCGACCAGGAGATCATGTATCTCTTCGCGCAGAAGCTCGGCTTCGCTGACGAGATGTTCAAGAACATCAAGGTCAACGAGAACGAGCCCTTGGTCGAGGACGTTACCCTCGAGTTCAACAAGGGAATGTGGACGATCGGCTACACCGGCCAGTCGCCGGATCGCCTGCGCGCCCACATGGCCAACCAGCACACCTTCGACAAGACCACGCTCCAGGCGGTGGGTGGCCCGGTCGACGGCGAGTACTACGGCCTGCCGTGGCCGTGCTGGGGGACGGCGGAAATGGGTCATCCGGGGACACCGATCCTCTACGATCCGTCCAAGCCCGTGGCAGAGGGTGGCCTGTGCTTCCGCGCCCGGTTCGGCGTGGAGCGCAACGGCGACAACCTGCTCGCCGAGGGCAGCTATCCGGTCGGCTCCGAGATCAAGGACGGCTATCCGGAGTTCACGATGGCGATGCTCAAGAAGCTCGGTTGGGACGGCGATCTGACCGACGACGAGCGCGCGGCCATCGAGAAGGTCGCCGGCGACAAGACCAACTGGAAGACCGACCTGTCGGGCGGCATCCAGCGGGTCGCGATCAAGCACGGCTGTGCGCCCTTCGGCAACGCCAAGGCCCGTACCGTGGTGTGGAACTTCCCGGATCCGGTGCCGACGCACCGCGAGCCGCTCTACACCTCGCGGCGCGACCTAGTGGCCGACTACCCGACCTACGCCGACAAGCAGGCCTACCGCGTGCCCACGCTTTACGAATCGATCCAGAAGAAGGATTTCTCGGGCGACTATCCGCTGATCCTCACCTCTGGGCGTCTCGTGGAGTACGAGGGCGGCGGCGACGAGACCCGGTCCAACCCGTGGCTCGCCGAGCTCCAGCAGGACATGTTCGTCGAGATCAACCCGTTCGACGCCAACGAAAACGGCGTCAGGGACGGCGTGATGGTCTGGGTGCACACGCCTGAAGGGGCCAAGATCAAGGTCAAGGCCATGGTCACCGAGCGGGTCGGGCGCGGCGTCACGTTCCTGCCGTTCCACTTCGCCGGCCACTGGCAGGGCGAGGACCGGCGCTCGAAGTATCCGAAGGGCGCGGACCCCTACGTCCTGGGTGAGGCGGCAAACACGGCCATGACCTATGGCTACGACTCCGTCACCCAGATGCAGGAGACCAAAGCCTCCCTGTGCCGGATCGAACTTGCCTAAGGAGACCTGAGCTATGGCACGTATGAAGTTCCTTTGCGATGCCGAGCGTTGCATCGAGTGCAACGCCTGCGTCACCGCATGCAAGAACGAGAACGAGGTCCCCTGGGGCATCAACCGCCGTCGCGTCGTCACCATCAACGACGGCAAGCCCGGCGAGCGTTCGATCTCGGTCGCTTGCATGCACTGCTCCGATGCGCCCTGCATCGCGGTCTGTCCGGTGGATTGCATCTATCAGACCGAGGAAGGGGTGGTCCTGCATTCCAAGGACCTGTGCATCGGTTGCGGCTACTGCTTCTACGCCTGTCCTTTCGGCGCGCCGCAGTATCCGCAGGCCGGCAACTTCGGAAGCCGGGGCAAGATGGACAAGTGCACGTTCTGCGGCGGCGGGCCGGAGGAGGACAACTCCTCGGCCGAGTTCCAGAAGTACGGGCGCAACCGTCTTGCCGAGGGCAAGCTGCCGCTTTGTGCCGAGATGTGCTCGACCAAGGCGCTGCTCGGCGGCGACGGCGACGTGGTGTCCGATATCTACCGCGAGCGCGTGGTCGCCCGCGGGTTCGGTTCGGGCGCCTGGGGTTGGGGCACGGCTTATCAGCAGAAGTCGGGCTCTTGAACCCTGCATCGCCCCGATGACGGGCGGGGTCGAAATCCGGGGGCGGCGGCCAGCCGCCGCCCCCGTTTCGGCACATCTCCCCCCGGGGCGCTCAATTGCGCGTGCTGGTTGGTCCCCGCCGGGGCCGCCACACCCTTAATGGATTTTAACGATCTACTGATAACCAGGAATGCCGATCGACCCCCTCGCCCGCTTGTCCGGGCTAAAGTGGAGGCCCGAATTGCAATGTACAGCAAGACCCCGGTTTTGACCTTCGCCGCCCTGCTGGTTGCGGGGATGACGCTTGCCGCCTGCGACCAGGACGAGCAGGGCCGGCTCCTGAGCTATGAAAAAGGGACCTATCTCGGCGAGCCGGACACGCCGCTCACCGAAGAACAGGTCAACGAATTGCGGCATCGTGCGATGCAGCAGGCAGGCGGCTGAGGACGGCCGCCGTCTCGAGGCAGCCGAACGAGAAAAACGCGCTACCACACGGAAAACTCTGTTGGGAGAGGCAGTCATGCGTGACGCCATGAGATTGGGATTGCAGCGCCTGACGACCGGGCTGGCGGCGTTCGGGCTTTGCTTGATGCTCGTCGCCGGACTTTCGCCGGTCGATCCGTTCGGACAAGCCGCCTACGCCCAGACCGAAGGGCGGAGCGTGGAGGAACCCTCGCCGCTCTCCGGCAACGTCCCCGGCGGCCACCTGGGCGCCACGAGCGACAGCCAGATCTGGAAGGCGGTGCGCGACGGTGCCCGGGGCACGGTCTCGATCCCGGACAAGCTGGCCGGCCAGATGATCCAGTCCGAAGGGGACACCTGGCGCGCCCGGCGCAACGGTCCGATCACGCAGGGCGGGATCTGGGCGATCCTCGGGATGCTGGCGATAACGGCCCTGTTCTTCGCGTGGCGCGGCCGGATCCGCATCGAAGGCGGACCGAGCGGCCGGACGATCGAGCGCTTCAACGACTTGGAGCGTTTTGCGCACTGGCTGTCGGCCACCTGTTTTCTCACCCTGGCCCTGACCGGCCTCAACATGCTCTACGGCAAGCACGTCCTGCTGCCGGTCCTGGGACCGGAGGCCTTTTCCGCTGTGGCCCAGGTCGGCAAGTATGTGCACAACTTCGTCTCCTTCGGGTTCATGGTCGGCATAGTGCTGATGTTCGTGATCTGGGTGCGCCACAACATCCCGAACAAGTACGATCTGGAGTGGCTCGCCAAGGGCGGCGGACTGTTCAAGAAGGGGGTGCACGTGTCCTCCGAGAAGTTCAATGCCGGCCAGAAGATCCAGTTTTGGCTGGTCTTCGTGGGGCCTGTCGCTCAGCCTG
>JAOUCL010000366.1 GCA_029859805.1 Rhodospirillales bacterium
GCGGTCATAACGAAAGCGGATATCAGACAACCGTTTTCGGGTGATAAGGCGACGCGATTTCTGTGTTGGCGGCTTGGAGCTCGGGTAGAAGGTTTGTGGGTAGGAACAGCCCGACCGGCGTTCCAGCGCCGAGCCTCTCAGCCCGATGGGCTGGCACGCCTGCACCTCAAAATTCGACTGCGAGCGCAACCAACGGGCCGTGTATAGTGACGTCCCATGCGAATTTATTGCCACCGCTGCCGCTGCTGTAATCTTGATAGAGCGCCCGGTAACCGACCAAGAACTTGGAATCCTTTTCACCGAATAGGTCGAAACGATAACCGACCAGAGCGTTCGCCAACCAGCTGAAATCCGATCCGACTCCAAAACCGCCGACATCACCATACGCGGTGATGCTCCATCTGGGGGTGAGTTGCCACATCGTCCTGAGGCCCACGATGGGATCGATCCACCCCTCATCACCTGCGAGGGAACGGCTGGGCCCGGGGCCAAGGTCTAGGTCGACGTCGACGTCGAGGTGGGTGTAGCGAGCGCCGGCATAGAGGTCGACGATTAGCAGCGGCCCATCGCTCTCGACCGCCGAAGACAGATCATAGGGGCCCAAGCGGTAGTAACCGCCGAAACCGACCGAAGAGTAGGTGATGTCGGTATCGATGCTGGAGAGGACGGTGTCAAAACTAGGGCTAATGGTGCCGTAAACGAGATTCGCGAACGCGCCCAGGCGCCCCTTGCGTACCTCCCCCTCCACCATCAAGAAGCCGTCCAGTTCATCCCAGATGTCGCCGAAGCTGAGATCAAGCTCCCCTTCCTGGCCCCTAAAGGTGGCGTCTCCCTCGACTTGGGTAGCCCAGAGATAGGGCGCCAATTGGAACGTCCAGTCGTCTGACACATACTGGTCCGCGCCGGCATTAGAGGGGAGCAGGATGCCGATCAGGTATGCGAGACCCGCAAGAAAGGGCGCGAGCCTCCCAATAGCACGCCCCCTCATTTGATTTACCGACATGCACGTCTTGAGGCCCTGGAAGGTTGTCAGTGGTCTGCCTCCTGGACGCGGGTCAGCTTGAGCACTCCCGGCACCCCAATTCGGCAAAGGAACTGTGCCGGGAAGGCTCTTACCTGGGCACATTATCCTCTCCGGCCGGTTTCTCCTTTGCCCGTGGTTTCGAAGTACTTCCAGGCCGGGACCCGGTTCGGATCGTTGGGCTCAGGCAGCCCCCACTTCTTCCAATTGGCGCGGACCTTGTCCTTGATGCGGTCCGGGTAGCACCGTTCGAAGGTGAGCTGGGTCGGCTTCGCCAGGCCGGTGTGCTCCTCGATGCCGATGCAACTGTAGATGACCAGAGAGTTGCCCTTGGCCATGTCGGGGTCGTTACTCATGAGCGCGTTGAAATCGGACATCGCGTGGTAGGACTCCGGCCCCATGCCCGCCGACATGAGGTGCGGGAAGTAGAAGGCACCAAACTTCGGGTGATTGCGGCTGGCAAAGGCCCAGGTCACCGCCAGCGGGTCCATCGGGTCGATGTCCTCGCCGACGACCAGGATTTTCGTCATCGAGCCGCCGAAATGGGTGCCCCAGATCGCCTCGCCGAGCTTGTTCATGAACTCCTCGAGCCGCCAGCCGGTGATCTCGTGCCAGTCGTTCTTCACGCGGATCACGAACCAATGCATGGCCGACTCGAAGGTGATCAGGCCGTCGATCACCGGGAAACCTTCCCGCTTCAGGTAGGCGATGGTGTCGGAGCTGGTGAAGAACGAGATCGACACGTGCGTGCTGTCCGGCGGCACACTCGGGATGGCGATCGGGATGATGGGGTTGCTGCGGAAGGTCATGGCGGTGATGTCCATCCGCGGCATGCCAAACACGTGCTTATGTTCCACAAACATGTAGCCGGGATACTCGCCGAAGGGGCCTTCGGGGAGGGATTCGGTCGCCGAGACGGTGCCCTCGATGATCATCTCCGCGTCCGCCGGTACGAGAATGTCGCTGGTCTCACACTTGACCATCTCGATCGGCGCATCGAGCAGCTTGCTGGAAGCGTCGTACTCGTTGACCCAATCGTCCTGCCGGGTGCCCATGTTCATGTTCACGGCTGGCTGGGCGCCGAATATGAGCGCGAAGGGGCAGTCCTTGCGCTCTTTCTTCCACATACCGTGGATCATGCCGTTGTGCTGCCAGGGCAGCCAGGAGCCGACCATGGTGTTCTTGCTGTCGGCCGGCGGGTTGGCGATCATGGCGCGGGCCGTCGACCAGTTGGTCCACTTGCCGTCGGGCGTCGTGACGGCGTACATGCCGGCGGTCTGGAGGTGGCGACCGCCGCCCCCGGTTTGAGCGAGCGGGGCCGGCAGTTTGGTCAGGTCGACCTCGTCGCCCGTCCAGATGTTCTCCTTGCAGGGCGCATCCTTGTTCTCGACGACCTTCGGCGGGCGCACCGTGCCGTTCTCCATGATCTCGTTGTAGGCGTGCTGCATCTCCATGATGCCGGCTTCCGGCGGGAAGCCGAGCTGCACGGCCATCTTCACCCATTCCCGGCCCGGCGTGCTGCTCCACTGGTAGCCGACCTCGGCGGCGCGGAAACCTTCCGGGCTGTCCTTGACCTTGTTGAAGATCGGCGAGGGGGCTCCGATCTCACCCGCACGGATACAGATGGCACCCATCTCGAGGTTCCAGTCGACCTCGTCGTCGATCTCGAAGAATTCGCCCATCTCGACCATCTTTTTCAGATAGTCGCGATAGCTGCGCGGAATGCTGCTGCGGTCGATTTGGATCGTCATAGCGGACTCTTCTCCTCCTATTATCATCGTGTCTGCAGGCGCATGAGCACACGGCTCAAGTCCGGGTTGTTTCACGCTGACAGGGTCAGCCTGGGCTCACCCTGAACAGTCCCTGTGGTCACGGTCTTTGGCTATATCTCGGCGAATAAACGATCTCCTCCATAAGCGTGGGGTGTTGAAGGTCGACGATGACGCCTCCCGCCAACTGGAACTAATTCAAAGATTGTCTCCCCGTCCGGTTTCGCCTTTACCGCTCTTGGTGAAGTACACCCAGGGTGTGCTCTGCGAGGCATGCTTCTGCAATACCGGGTCGGGGGTGCGGAAGCCCCACTTGTCCCAGTTGGCGAGCACCTTGTCCTGCACGGCCTTCGGCCAGGCCCGCCGGAAGGTCAGAATCCCGGGCTTGGGTTGGCAAACATGCTCTTCGAGACCGATGCAGCTGTAGATAGCTATTCCCGAGTCGCTTTGAATCTCCTGTCCCTCGACGCCAACCCGACCCATGTAGTCTTCCTTGCTGTGGTAGGCCTCCGTCCCGACGCCGTAGAATGGTGAATCGTCAAAGTACCAGACTCCCTTCCTCGGGTGGTTGCGGCCGGCGAAGGCGTAGGTCACGGCCAGCGGGTCTTCGGGATCGATGTCCTCGCCCACCACCAGGATCTTGGTGAAGCAGCCGCCGATGTGATTCCACCAGATGTGTTTGCCGAGCTTGTTCATGAACTCGTCCAGGCTCCAGCCGGTGAGCTCGGCCCAGTTGTTTTTCACCCGGAGCACGAACCAGCTGCCGGAGGACTCGATGGTTGCCAGACCGTCGATGATCGGAAAGCCCTCCTTCTTGAGGCTGAGCACCACGTCGCCACTGTTGCAGACAGCGATGCCGATCACCGTGCTGTTGGGCGTCACGGCGGGGACGGCGGTCGGAAGAATCGCGTTGTTCCTGAACGTCACACAGGTGATGTCCTGCCGCGGCTTCGGGAGTCTCTTGTCTTCGAAGTGATAGCCCGCGTGTTCGCCGTATGGCCCCTCCATGAGCGTCTCCGAAACCGAGACGAAGCCCTCGATGACGATTTCGGCCGTCGCGGGAACCATCAGGTCGTTGGTCTCGCACTTGACCATCTCGATCGGCGCGTTGAGCATTTGGCTGGCGACATCGTACTCATCCACATAGTCGGGAACGCGGCTTGCGCTCTGCCAGGCACAAACCGGCGGCACGCCGAAGGCGATGGCGAAGGGCATGTCCTCGCCCTTTTCCTGCCACTGCTTCCAGATCATGCCGTTGTGCTGGGTCGTCGGGATCCAGAAGCCCGCCATCGTGTTCTTGTCAATCACGGCGGAGCGGTTGATGGACCAGTTGGTCCACTTGCCGTCCGGGGTCTGGGCGATATTGACCCCGGCGGACTGCAGCATCCGTTCGGCGTCACCCTGGTGCTGGAGCGGCACGGGAAGCTTGAACAGGTCGATCTCGTCCCCGACCCACTTGTTCTCCTTGCAGGGCGCATCCTTGGCATCGACGATTTTTGGCGGGTGTACCGGGTTGTTTTCTATCGAGTGCATGTAGGCTTCCATGATTTCCATCAGCGTGGCATCGAGCGGCGCGCCCACGTTGGACGCCACCCGGCACCATGGCCGGCCACGGGTGCCGCTCTTGGTAAAGCCCCATTCGGCGGCGCGGAATCCCGGGCTGTCCTTGATCTTGTTGAAGATCGGCGACGGCGACATCGTCTCGTCCGCGAGGCGGCAGA
>JAOUCL010000367.1 GCA_029859805.1 Rhodospirillales bacterium
CCCTTCTGCGGCCTGGTGCCCTCGGTCGAGTTCATGCTGAGCTCGGGCGTCGACATCGAGCGCGGCCTGCTGGTCAATCCGCAGCTGCGCACCACCAACGAGCGGATCTGGGCGGCCGGCGACGTCTGCCAGATCTGGTCGGCCGAGGAGAACGCCTACCGCTTCTATTACGGCTGGAACAACGTCCGCGCGATGGGCGAGGTCGCGGCCCGCAACATGACCGGCGAGGAGGAGCCCTTCGTCAGCATCGGCGACGAGGATCTCTACGTCGACAAGAGCGGCCATATCAATTCGCCCTTCTGGCAGCACGACTAGGATCACCTGCGATGGACAGCACCGACCTCCAGATCATCATCTGCGGCTCGGCCGGCGACGGCACCATCGCGGCGGGCGACATTCTCAAGCGCGCCATGGCGCGGGCCGGCTACAAGGTCATCGCCTTCGACCTCTACCCGGCCGAGATCCGCGGCTTCGGCAAGTGCGTGGCGCGGGTCCGCGTCACCACCGAGCAGGTCTACTCGCTGAAGCGCCGTTCCGACGTCCTGGTCTCGCTCGACGACAGCCACGCGATCGAGCACGTCGGCGAGGTGCGCGACTTCGGCGCGGTGATCTTCGAGAACGCGCCGATCGCGCGGCTCCGCGAGGGCCGGCATATGAGCGCTCATGTCAAGCCGGGCCAAGTCCCCTACGGCCTCGCCCAGCGCGAGGTCTGCGAGCGCGCGACCAGCAGCAGCCGCTCGCGCAACATCGTCGTGCTCGGATTCCTGGCCCGGATGTACGGCCTGCCGGTCGCGGCCTTCCACGAGATCATCGCGGACAAGTTCAAGACTAAGGCGCCCGTCGTGGGCGAAAGCAACATCCGCGCCTTCGACGCCGGCTTCGAGGCCGCGACCGCCTACTTCAAGCTGGACGACGTCACGCTGGGACCGCCCTCGCACGTCGCCGAGGGGGCCGATACCGTGATGATGACCGGCAACGGCGCCGTGGTGCAGGGCTGCCTGGACGCCGGGATCGGCAGCTTCTTCGGGTATCCGATCACCCCGGCGACCACCATCATGGAGCGCCTGGCCGTCGAGATGCCCAAGGCGGGCGCCCGGCTGCTCCAGACCGAGGACGAGATCTCGGCCATCGCGGCGACCATCGGCGCCGGCTATGCGGGGTCGCGGGCGGCCACGGCGACCTCGGGCCCGGGCCTGGCGCTCATGGTCGAGATGCTGGGGCTCGGCGTGATGGCCGAAGTGCCCTGCGTGATCTTCGTCAGCCAGCGCGGCGGGCCCTCGACCGGCATGCCGACCAAGACCGAGCAGTCGGACCTCAACCTCGCGGTCTTCGGCGGCGCCGGCGACGCCCAGCGCATCGTCCTGGCGCCGACCAACGTCGAGGGCTGCTACCGCTGCGCCGGCAAGGCCTTCGAGCTGGCCGAGAAGTTCCAGACGCCGGTCGTCATCCTGCTCGACCTCTATCTCTCCAACCGCTACGAGACCGTCATCTTCTCCAAGGACAACATCTTCGAGCCGAACTGCTCGAAGGCCGTCGAGAAACAGGACCCCGGCCAGGCCTACCAGCGCTTCCAGCTGACTGACGACTTCGTCAGCCCGCGCGCCGTGCCCGGCGACGTCGGCGGCATGCACACGGTGACCGGTCTCGAGCACAACGAGCTGGGCCGGCCCAGCGATAGCGGCGAGATGCACACGCGGATGAGCGCCAAGCGCCACCGCAAGCTCGAGGGCGCGCTCGCGCACGGGGACCTCAACATCTGCAAGCGCTTCGGCGACGAGGGCCCGGTCGACGTCGGCATCCTGGCCTGGGGCTCGACCTTCGGCGAGAGCCTCGAGGCCATGATGGCCGCCCAGGCCGAGGGCATCCGCTGCTCGGCCATGAAGGTCGTCATGCTCTCGCCCCTGCCGGTCGATCTGATCGCCGGCTTCCTGGCCGACTGCAAGGAGGTCCTGGTGCCGGAATTGAACTACGAAGGCCAGCTCGCCAACCTGGTCAGCGGGCAGCTCGGCCGCCCGCTCAGCCGGCTCAACCGCGTGACCGGCGCGCCGATGCAGGTCGAGGAGATCCTCGAGCAGGTGCGCGCGCTGGCCAAAGGCCGGGCCGCGGCCTGACCGAGAAACCGAGGAGCCCAAGCCGTGAACGAACCCCTGAGGCCCGTCTATCTCGAAGAGAAGCTCGAGGAGATCCGCAGCGACGGCCATCTCGCCTACCGCTCCAAGTCGCTGCCGACCTGGTGCCCAGGCTGCGGCTACTTCAGCGTGTCCGAGGGCGTCACCAAGGCGCTCAAGGAGCTGCACATCCCGACCAAGGACGTGGTCGTGGTCTCGGGCATCGGCTGCGCCTCGCGCTTTCCCTTCTTCCTCGAGGCCTACGGCTTCCACACCCTGCACGGCCGGACCCTGCCGGTGGCGACCGGGGTGAAGGTCGCCAACGACGCGCTCACCGTGGTCGCCGTGGGCGGCGACGGCGACGGCTTCGCGATCGGCGGCGGCCACATCAGCCATGCCGCCCGGCGCAACGTCGACATGACCTATATCCTGATGGACAACGGCATCTACGGCCTGACCAAGGGCCAGACCTCGCCGACCTCCGCGCTCGGCTTCAAGACCTCGACCACGCCCTACGAGAACCGCGACCAGCCGCTCCGGCCGCTGATGATGCTGCTGTCCTACGGTGCCAGCTGGGTCGCCCAGGCCTACGCCGGCCACCAGCACCACCTGAAGGACTTGATCGCCCAGGCGATCACGCACAAGGGCTTCTCCTACCTCCACGTGCTCTCGCCCTGCGTGACCTTCGACAAGACCAACATGACCTACGCCAACCTCGACCTCCAGGTGAGGGACTTGCCGGAGGACCACGACAGCGGCGACCTGATGGCGGCCCTGACCGCCGCCAACGCCCCGACCCCGGCCCTCGGCCTCTTCTACCGCGAGGAGCGCCCGACCCTGACCGAGGCGATGGACGAGGTCATGCGCGCCGCTGGCGGCGAGCCGCGCGGCGGCCTCGCGCGCTCGGCCTAGGTGTGAGCTTTCAACAGGTTGTCCATCTAGTCATTGTTATATGTCATGAAGAACATGGTCCTAATCTTGTCAATTCCTCTAGCGTTTGTGGGCATCGTCCTTGCCACATCTTCATATTTCGAATACCTCGAAAACCCGAAGAGTGAGTTTGCGACTTTCGAAGAAATGGAATCCGCCGGGTTGATCTCCCGGGGTTGGTTGCCGGAGTATTTCCCGAAATCTGCCACGAGAATTCGCGAAGGCCACAACATCGATACCAATCGTGTCTGGGCAGCATTCAAGTATGACAGGAGCGACGTGAAGTCGATGGAAGAGGTCTGTCAAAAGATTGCAGAGAGTAATGCGGGTTCAAAGTATCTTTGCCCTCCATACGATTCCAGGACATCAACAATGATTTTCCGAAATGACGGCGAGGCGTACTACCTCAGCTACGACAATGGCATATAAGAAATCACGCTATTGAACGGGCTACCCATCACGCCTTTTTTGCCCACTGCGTCATCGAGACCTTTCTCGGCTGACCCCCGTCTCAGACTGCCCATAATCGACAAAGTTGGTTATCATTGGGAGTGCTCCGAATGACCTTTCTCCGAGGTGTCGAAATGAAGCCACTAGGGTCCTCGTCCCCTTGGGGAGTGAAGAGGTGGAAAGCTGTCGTTGTCCAGGCGTTTGGTGCTTACGGTTTCAAACTTCTCCTCTTGTTGGCTGTTTCGGGGTGCTCCGCGGCAGGTATTATCGAGACCTCCGATCCCTACAAGAAACTGGCTCAAGCCGGGCACCTCGAGCAAGCGGGAAGAGTTTCTGTGGCGAGGCGCCACATTTTTGAGGCCATAGAGATTTTCCAGCAACAGGGAGATGATCGAGGTCTCGCCGAAGCCTATCGGAGGTACGCATTCCTCGTGCGCGTCAACGGAGTGGACGTCATCACGAGACTCGCCCCCCCGGATCCAAGCCAGACCCCGACGAACGAGGACGGGAGAATGGACATATCGATCGAGTATTTTGAAAAATCCTTGGCCATAGCGGAAGCAAATGATCAGCAAGGTCTGATAGCGAACTTGCACTACAACATTGGCGGCAGTCATTACTTCGCCGGCAGGTTGGCTGAGGCGTGCTTGTCATTCGACAGAAGCCTGGCCTCCTATCGGAAATCGGTGGAGATCAAGCCGGATCTGGTCGTTGACATACCACCCGGGGTGAAAGACTTCCCGGAGCTGATCGACCGGGCCAAACAGAAGGCCGAATGTGGTTGACAGGCGTGCACGTGGGCATTGTCGGGATCGAGACCGGGGTCAGCGACTGCGTTATTATATTATTGGCTTTTCGATATGCAAATTTGCATGCCCCGGTCTGATGGTCCCGCCGGGGCGCCGGTCGGGCACCCGCTTGAACGGATGGCGCCGATCGATGGTAGGCTTGCGCCCCGGTTCTGAGAAAGGGAGGCCAAGGTGTTCAAACGCATTCTGGTGGCAATCGACGGCTCGG
>JAOUCL010000368.1 GCA_029859805.1 Rhodospirillales bacterium
GCTGGATGAAACCTTCCAGGTCCAGACCACACAGCCGGAGGCGGACGAGATCTCCATCGATATCACCTTCCCGGCCGGACTGGTGCGCTTCGAAGACGATGGCGCCAAACGGGACCGCAGCGTGATCGTCGAGGCCGAGTATTCGCTGACCGGCCGGGACGACTGGAGCGTGGGCGTCCTGGGCAAGGTCTTCGCGTTGCGGACCGTGGCGCTGGCCGCGCCGCCGAGCGCCCGGGTCTATCGGGAGGCACAGGGCGAATCCTACACGGTCCAGCGCCAACGCATCGACCGCGTCGTCATGGACCGATATTCGGGTGTGCTGACTGTGCTTCGGGGCCGGACCGTCGAGACCGCGGTGACCGCCGGCACGAACTATGGGTTCGAACCCTCGGATCCGGTGCCGCCGCCGACCAGCGGGTTCACCGGCCGGCCCATGGCGCTGCCGGCCCACCAGATGGGCATTGCCCAGGTCCTGCGCAGCTCCGGCGAGACCGTGGTCAGCGACAGCCTGATCACCGACGAGCGGGGCCCCAATGCCACGGACCCCGAGTTCGGACCCGCCGACTTCGTGCCGGGCGAGAGCGTCCCCCCGGGCCGCTCGCTCGACATCGGAAGCGGCACGCTCACCTTCGCCGGCGTCCGGACCGTGGCGCGCAAGGCTTCGGCGATCCGCCGGTCCCTGCGCTTCACGCCGCCGCAGCGCGGCCAATACGACGTACGTTTGCGGCGCACCACGCCGGAGGCCGCGCCCGGCGGCCGGATCGTCGACCAGGTGGTCTGGACGGCGCTCAGGAGCATCACGCAGCGCAACCCCGTCAAGATGGGCGGCTTGGCCTTGACCGCGCTGAGGATCAAGAGGACAGACCAGCTGGAGGGCCAGATCGAGGCGATCAACGGCGTGGTCGAATCGATCCTGCCCGAGTGGAACGGCACCGACTGGATCCCGGAGCCGACCCAAAACCCGGCAGCCATCTACCGCGAGGTTCTGCAGGGCCCGGCCAACGCCCGGGGCCTCGCCGACTCGCGCACCGACCTCGCGAGCCTGCAGGACTGGCACGAGAAGAACACGGGCCAGCGCTTCGCCTACAACCAGGCGGTCGATTTCCCCGCCACGGTGCTCGAAACGCTGGCCGAGGTGGCGGCGGCGGGGCGTGCCGCGCCGACCTTGAGAGACGGCAAGTGGGGCGTGGTCGTGGACGAGCCGCAGAGCGTGCCGGTGCAGCACTTCACACCGCGCAACACCTGGGGGTTCTCGGGCGATAAGACGTACCTGAAGCTGCCGCACGGCTTTCGCGTGCGCTTCGTCAACGAACTGGAGGGATGGCGGCAGGACGAGCGCATCGTCTACGACGATGGCTTCGGACCGGCCAACGCCAGCGAGTTCGAGGCCCTGGAGCTGCCGGGCGTGACCGATCCGGAACTGGTCTGGCGTCACGCCCGCTTCCACATCGGCCAGGCTCGGCTCAGGCCCGAGACCTGGACCTTTCTAACCGACCTCGAAGCCATCGTCTGCACGCGCGGCGATCTGGTGCTGTTGACCCACGATGTGATCCTGGTGGGCTTGGCCGCTGGGCGGATCAAGTCGGTCGCGGTCGACGGCGGCGGAAACGCGACGGAACTCGTACTCGACGAGGCCGCGCCGATGGAAGCCGGCAAGAGCTACGGCCTGTCGATCCGCCGGCCCGGCGACAACGCGCTGACCGCCGCCGTCGACACGACCCCCGGCGAGCAGACGCGCGTGACCCTGACCACGCCGATCCCGGCGGCGCAGGCGCCGTCGGCGGGCGACCTCTTCGGCTTCGGCGAGACCGGGCGGGAGACGCTGGAGGTCCTGATCAAGGCGATCGAGCCGGGCGACGGACTGACCTTCAGGATCACGGCGATCCCCGCGGCGCCCGCCGTTCACCGGGCCGACGTCCTGCCGCTGGCCTTCCTGCCCGCCGACGTGAACACGGGAGGCGACCGGATCGTCAAGGCGAACCATGGGCTCGCCGACGGCGACCTGGTCTCGGTCACCTCGCAGGGGACGGTACCGGGTGGGCTTCCCGCCAACCCGCGGAGCTTCGTTCCGGGCGACGTGGACCCGGCGACCGACCGTATCGCCATGGCCGGCCACGGCCTCGCGAACGGCCAGGTCGTGCTGTTCACGACGGATGGCAGGCAGCCCGGCGGCCTCCGGCCCGGTCGGAAGTATTTCGTCGTCGAAGCGACTGCGGGCGACGTGCGGGTCAGCGCGGCAAAGGACGGGACACCCGTCGACCTCGCCGACGGCGGAAGCGGGACGCACGCTCTGGAGACCTCCTTCGTCGTGACCGGCGCCACGGCCGGCGATTTTCAGCTCGCCGCGACGCCGAGCGCGCCGGCGGTGGACCTCATCGATGGCGGCACCGGCGACCACACGGCGACGCGCCTGATTCCGCCCTTCGACAGCAGAATGACCCTGCCCGCGGGCATCGCGGCGCCGGCGGTCGGCCAAGTGCTGTCCGACGGCTCCGTCCTGGAACGCCAGCCGGATGGTTCCTACACCAGCCGCATCCTCGCGACTCTGCTGTCCGTGGTCAGGCTGCGCGAAGACCTCGCCTCCATCGAGTGCCAGTTCCGTGTCAGCGGCACCGACGTGCCCCACGGCCGCTGTCCGGCGGTCCCGGCCGGGGCTCGCGAGGTTTCGATCGCGCCGGTCGAGGACGGCGAGACCTACGACTTCCGGCTGCGCTATGTGGCACTGGACGGCACGCCGGGCCCCTGGGGCCCAACGGTCACGCACACCGTGCTGGGCAAGTCCGCGCCGCCGGCCGACGTAACCGGCTTCAGCGCGCAGCAAAACGGGCCGGTCGTGACCTTTTCGTGGAACCAGGTGCCGGATCTGGACCTGCAGGGCTACGAGATCCGCTTCGGGCCGAGGGGCATCGCCTGGGAGGACGCCGACCCGCTGACCCAGGTGACGCGCGGCACGCGGATCACCACGGCCTCTGTGCCGCCCGGCACCTTCTACTTCCACATCCGGGCCAAAGACAACGCCAAGCCGGGCACGCCGGAGGGCGGCAATTTCTCGGCCAGCTCTTCGGTCGTTGCGCTCACCGTGACCTCCGCGCTCGACATCATCGAGCAGCGCGAGCAGCACCCGGCCTGGCCCGGCACGCTGACGGGCTTCCTGCGCAACCCGCTGACGGGAGACCTCAACCCGGAGTCGAACGCACTGGCTTCGGCCGACGCCGCGCAGCATGTGTTCGACAGCTACGTCTGGGACCCGGTCGCTGCGGGCAGCTACGAGGCGCCGGAGATCGCGCTCGGCTTCGTCGACCAGGTGCGTGCCTGGGCCGACGTGCGGAGCGTGCTCGGCCCTGGCGAGACCGGTCTGGCGGTACCGGCGGTCGATCTCGACGCCCACAGCGGCGGCGGCTACGACGGTTTCGAGCCCTGGACCATCGGTGAGCTGGAGGCCCGGTTCTTCAAGTTTCGAGTCGGTTTCGACTTCACGGCCGGCCTGGTCGTCCTGAAGGGCTTCAAGCCGACGGTCGATCTGCTGGAGAACGAGGTGCGCGGCACGGTCGCCGTCGGCCTCGGCGGTCAGACGATCGTCTTCCCGGAGCGGTTCCACAACAAGCCGCAGGTGATCGCCGACGCCGAGGCCGCGGTCGGCGCACTGCGCTTCGCGCGCAAGTCGAACGTCGCCGCGAGCGGCTTCGACGTCACTGTAGTGGACAGCGCCAACATCGACGTCGGCGGCACGGTCACCTATTCCGCAAGAGGGGTTTGAGTGAGAGGAGTCACGAATATGGCGAGAAAGGCAAAGACGGTGAAGGCGCCGGCGGTCAGCGACGAAGCGCTGGCCCAGGCGATCCGCGACAAGGCGGCGGAGCTGAATGCGCTGGTGGGCCAGCTGCGCGGACGCGACATCCAGGTCCACCTGGGCGTGCGGGCCCGATACGACGGCCGCGAGACCGAGCCCATGCCGGAGCTGGTCCCGCAGTTCCGGCGCTTCCAGGAGCTCTAGGCCATGGCCGTCGGCACCTACGTCCAGCCGGACTTCCAGACCCAGACCGGCACCGGCTACAAGACCAACCTCGACAACGCGATCTCGGTCTCGGCGATCGCGGGCAAGTGGTTCGCGCCCCACGAGGCCAGCCCGCCGGGCCTGTCCGTCGTGGTCGACAAGGGCCGGATCTACGACCCCTACCAGGCACCGTCGTTCTTCGGGCCCGGCCCGGTCACGGTCAGCTTCGTTGCGCCGACCACGAACCCGCGAATAGATCGGCTGGCGATCGATCCGAAGACCGGCACGATCGTGCATCACCAGGGGCCCGAGTCGGCCACGCCGCCCGCGCCCGGCATACCCGCCGACGAGTTGCCCTGCGCCAAGGTCGCGCTTTCGGTTGGCATGAGCGAGATCACCAACCAGGAGATCACGGACGAGCGCGTGCTGAACCGCGTCGGCCTGGGCAACGCGGCCGGGCAGGACCACGCGCCCCTGTCCAAGGCTGCGGCTTACACGGTGCAGCTC
>JAOUCL010000106.1 GCA_029859805.1 Rhodospirillales bacterium
GTGAGACGGAAGCGCTTCTTGGCTCCGCTCTTGGTCTTGAGCTTGGGCATTTCGCAGTCCTCTATGTGATCGGTCTGACGTTCGGGGCGGCTGGGCATGCCCTGTTCGGCCGCGCCACCCGGTTCGGAGGCGGAGGTTATAGCCGTGCCGGGGAGGAGAGGCAAGGCCCAGGCGGACGTTTGCCCCAAGTGTGGTGGATGGACCCGGAAGCGACCAGACGCGATCAGCGCGGCGCCATCACCATGATCATCTGGCGGCCTTCCATCTTGGGGAACTGCTCGACCTTCGCAGTCTCCTCGAGATCGTCGCGCACCCGGTTGAGCACGTTCATGCCGAGCTCTTGGTGAGCCATCTCGCGGCCCCGGAACCGCAGGGTCACCTTGACCTTGTCGCCCTCGGCGATGAAACGATGGATCGAGCGCATCTTGGTATCGTAGTCGTGCTGGTCGATGTTCGGGCGCATCTTGATCTCTTTGAGATCGATGGTCTTCTGCTTCTTGCGCGCCTCGGCCTTCTTCTTCTGGCTCTCGTATTTGAGCTTGCCGGAGTCGGTGATCTTGCAGACCGGCGGGTCGGCGTTGGGGGAGATCTCGACCAGATCGAGGCCCGCGTCGAGCGCCCGTTCCAGGGCATCTTCCACCAAGACGACGCCGACGTTCTCGCCCTCCGCGTCGATCAACCTGACCTGCGGTACGGAAATCTGCTTGTTCACACGCGGTCCTTCGCGGGACGGCGTGGGATCGAACGGTGGCCTCGCTATGGCCGCTCCTCCTTTATTGTTTCAGCGCCCCCAGCCCCCCTTGCAGCCGGACTGCGTGCGCACAAGGCTACTCTGCGCCTCGCCCCTAGGGCGCGGCAGCTTCGTCCCGAAGTCTAATCACTGAATCCGAGAGCGCAAGAAACTCTTGCTCCTTGCCGCCGAGACGGCGGAGCGCAACGGTCCGACCTTCGGCTTCGCGCCGGCCGACAACCGCGATGACCGGCACCTTGGCGAGAGAATGTTCTCGCACCTT
Source organism: Rhodospirillales bacterium (assembly GCA_029859805.1). Taxonomy (GTDB): domain Bacteria; phylum Pseudomonadota; class Alphaproteobacteria; order Kiloniellales; family JAKSDN01; genus CAMYKD01. The sequence goes on from JAOUCL010000106.1 coordinate 1,014, forward strand.
ATAGTTGATTTTCTCATTGCGCAGGTCTAGCTCGACCCGGAGCCCGGCGGCGCCGAGCGCCTCGGCCACCTCCCCGGCGTAGGCGTCGGCGTCGGAGGTGATGGTCGCCACGACCACCTGCACCGGAGCGAGCCAGAGCGGGAACCTGCCGGCGTACTGCTCGATCAAGATGGCCAGGAAGCGCTCGAAGGACCCCAGGATCGCCCGGTGCAGCATGACCGGGTGATGCTTGGCGCCGTCCTCGCCGACGTAGTGGGCGCCCAGGCGCTCCGGCAGCACGAAATCGACCTGCAGCGTGCCGCACTGCCAGTCGCGGCCGATCGCGTCGCGCAGCACGAATTCGAGCTTGGGGCCGTAGAAAGCGCCCTCGCCTGGGTTGAGCGTATAGCTGAGACCGGTCTCCTCGACAGCGGCTTTCAGCGCCTCCTCGGCCCTGTCCCAGGTCTCGTCGCTGCCGGCCCGCACATCGGGCCGGTCGGCGAACTTGATCACGACCTCCTCGAAGCCCAGGTCGCGGTAAATGCTGAGCAGCAACTCGCAAAAGACGACCGTCTCGCTGGTGATCTGATCCTCGGTGCAGAAGATGTGGGCGTCGTCCTGGGTGAAGGCGCGCACGCGCATGAGGCCGTGCAGCGCACCCGAGGGCTCGTTGCGGTGGCACGAGCCGAACTCGGCCATCCGGAGCGGCAGATCGCGATAGCTGGTAATGCCCTGTTTGAAAATCTGCACGTGGCAGGGGCAGTTCATCGGCTTGACGGCCAGCATGCGGTCCTCGGACTCGGCGACGAACATGTGCTCGCGGAACTTCTCCCAGTGGCCCGAATCCTCCCACAGGCTGCGGTCGATTAGCTGCGGCGTCTTGACCTCGACGTAATCGGCGGCCTCGAGGCGCCGGCGCATGTAGGCCTCGACCGTACGGTGCAGGGTCCAGCCCTTGGGGTGCCAAAACACGCTGCCGGCGGCCTCCTCCTGCAGATGGAACAGGCCCATCTCGCGGCCGAGGCGCCGGTGGTCGCGCTTTTCCGCCTCCTCCAGCATGCGCAGGTAGGACTTGAGCTGCTTCTCGTCCTCCCAACAGGTGCCGTAGACGCGCTGCAGCTGCTCGTTGCGCGCGTCGCCGCGCCAGTAGGCGCCCGAAACCTTGGTCAGCTTGAAGGCGTGGCCCAGCCTCCCGGTCGAAGGCAGGTGCGGCCCGACGCAGAGATCGAGCCACTCGCCCTGGCGATAGACCGTGATCTCCGCGTCCTCCGGCAGGGTCTCGATGTGCTCGGCCTTGTACTTCTCGCCGAGATCCTGGAAGAAGCGGATCGCCTCGTGCCGGTCCCAGACCTCGCGGGCGATGGCCTCGTCGCGCTTGACGATCTCGTGCATACGCGCCTCGATCTTCTCGAGATCGTCCGGAGTGAAGGGTTCGCTGCGGGCGAAGTCGTAGTAGAAGCCGTTCTCGATCGCGGGGCCGAAGGTCACCTGGGTGCCGGGATAGAGCTCCTGCACCGCTTCCGCCATGACGTGGGCACAATCGTGGCGCAGCAGCGCGAGCGTATCCGCGTGGCCACGTGTCACGATCTCGACGGCAACATCCCGGTCGATACGGGCGGCGAGGTCCTTCAACTCCCCGTCGACCTTGAGCGCTAGTGCGGCCTTGGCCAGGCCAGGGCCGATCGCCGCGGCGATCTGGGCGCCGCTGACCGGCGCGTCGAATTCGCGCACGCTTCCATCGGGCAGCGTGATGGCAACCATGACGACCGACTCAGTCTTTGTTGGCTGGGACCTCACGAAGCCGGCAATTTAGAAGGAAAACGGGGCCTGTCAAGAAGGCCCCGGTCCAACCCGTGGGAGTGGCGGCTCTCAAGTGGCGTCGGATTTCTCCTTGGGCCCCGGCTGCTCGAATATGAAGGGCTTGTCCTTGCCTTTCCGCTTGTCCGGCAGGGGCGGCTGAGGTGCGGCATAGAAACGCCGCTCGCGCTTGTCCCAGGATCGCTCGAACGGCTGGGTCATGCGCACGCCGTTGCCCTCCGCCTCGGCCGCGCGCTGGGCGTCCTGGAGCTGTTGGGCCATCTCCTGGTTCCAGGGCATGACATAGGCGCGCGGCTCGGCCAGGCCCTCGATGCCCAGCCAGAGGTAAATCGCCTCGTCCTCCTTCATCCTGGCGCCCAGCACGGTGGCTTCGGCCAGCTCGACGTTGTTCCACTCGATCTCCATCGGCTTGGGCCGGCTGAGCAGGTCGGCCAGACTAAGGTAGGCGGCGGGCAGGAAAAGCGCCGTGGTGACCAACGCGGTGACCTTGACCCAAATCTTGCGTGGCGCCCAGATGCTGATCTGCGCGAGGATGGCGGCAAGGCCGCCAAGCACGATAAAAAAGCCAGTCAGATCGTCCATCAGGTTTTCTTCCCGGTCCGCAGAGGCCGCGGCAGGTTGTTCACACTACCCCTCACCAGGCGCCCGGACTTGTCGAGCGCGAAGCGGAAAGCCGTCAGCTCCTGGCCTTCCTGCTTGAGCGTAAGCTTAGTCGCCAGAATCTGCTTGGCGGCCTGCTCCGGCGAAGGCTTGACACTGACCACCACGGTCACCGGCACCGGCAGCTGCCCGGTGAGATCCCGGTAGAGGTGCAGGTTCACCGTGTAATCGCCGCTCGGAACGCCACGGCTGTAGGACACCTCATAATTCAGCCCCGAGAAGTCGGCGTGCAGTCCCAGGTCGTCGCGCAGCAGGTTGAAGACCACGCCACCCTTGTTCGAATAGCCGACCGGGACATCGCCGGGCGCCTCGACCCAAAGATCCACGTCGGTGTTCCGATCGTCCGGCCAGCGGATCTCGACGATGACGTTGCCCGGGCTGGGCGCATCCTCCTCGGCCTTAGCGGGCGGATTGAGATGCGGCAGCAGCAGCAGGACGATCGCAATGAAGCCGGCCAGCGCCAGGAAGATGACGTCGCGAAAAACCGTATCGCTGTCGTCTTCCTCGAGCAGCTCAAGTCCCTCCATGGTCTTCTCCAAACTCGACCAGCGCGGTGATCAGCTTGACCGTGCCGCCCGCCAGCAAGCGGTAGTTGACCATGAGCCAGACATTGAGCACCGCCCCGACAAGGGTCGTGTAGAGCGCGGTGGAAAGGCCTTCGATCAGGGTCGAAACCATGGGAGCGATCGACTGGACGTCCGAGGCGCGTTCGGGATCGACGCCCGACAGCGCAATGATGAAGCCGACCACCGTGCCGATCAGGCCCAGAAGCACGAGGCTTCCGGCCGTGTGGCGCACCGCCGCGATCCTTTGCGACAGTTTGAGCCGCAGGGTCGACGCGAGGGTCGACCGGCTCTCGACGCCGCGCCCGCGCAGCTTGGCGATGTAGTCGGCGGTCGTGGACGGTACGAGCGGATTGAAGGCCTTGACCTGGTTGAGGTCCCGGCTGGTCTGCCAGACCCTGAGGGTGCAGAACGCCAGACCCCCGAGGAAAGCCGCCACGATCACGATGGACAGATGGCTTTGGTCGCCCGACAGCACCTTGTGGATCCAACCCTGCAGGTAGGTTGCGCCGAGCAAGGCCAATCCGATCAGGTTGACCAATACGAAGCGCAGAAGCAGCAGGTAGTGATACGGCTTCGCCCGGGCGGAGCGGGTGCGCGCCAGAAGCCAATTGACCCGCTGATCGTCGTCCTCGGCGGGCGCCCGCGAGTCCACCCGGGACAGGTCTTGCAAGCCGGTTATCAAATCGCTGGTGTGGGTATAGGCCATGCCTTTCTCCTGGTAACAGAAGCAAGATAGCCCGGCCCTGCTATCTGCGCTCTTCACGGCGCGCCTCGGGCTTTATCGCAAATAAACGGTCGCCCGGCGGCCGGGGTTTCACCCGGATGCCGCGCGATTCCCAAGGTATGCGTGCATGGTTAATGTCTCGTTACCGAATCGCACGGTATGCCGAGAGAAAATCGCGCGGCACGCCGAAACGACCGCGACGGTCGCGGGGTGTTGTTTCCGAGCGCGCTGGCATGAGGGTTCGGCGGGTTCAGACGGAGGCGACGCCGGCCTCGCCATCCGTCTCGAGGCCGAGCAGCTCGCGATAGAGCGCCAGCGTCCGCGCGCACATTTTGTCCTTGGAGAAATTGGCGCGCACGTGGGCCTCCGCCTGCCGGCTCACGTGCTCGCGCTCGCTCGTGCTCAGGCGCAGGGCCTGCCGCAGGGCTTCGGCCAGGGAGACCTCATCGCCGGGCGGGAAGGGGAAGGCGGTCACCCGCGGCAGCACCTGTTCGCGCATGCCGCCGTGATCGCTCGCCACGACCGGGCGCCCCATGGCCTGCGCCTCGCTGATCACCCGGCCGAAGGCCTCGGGCTCGGTAGACGCGGAGACCACCACGTCGGCCAGCATGTACGCGGCGGCCATGTCGTTGCACTGGTCGACGACAAAGGCCCGGCTGCGCAGGTCGAGCCGATCGATCAGTTTCTCGAGCTCGCGCCGGTAGGCCGCGCGCCCCTGGTCGGCGCCGATCAGAATGCAGCAGAACTCCAGATCGCGCAGGCGGGTCAAGGCCTGCAGCAGGAGCGCCTGTCCCTTCCAGCGGCTGAATCTGGCCGGCAGCATGACCAACGGCAAGTCGTCGGGCACGCGCCAGCTGTTCGCCAGCTGGATGACCCTCTGGGGGCTGACCCGGGCCGGGTTGAAGACCTCCAGGTCGACGCCGCGCTGGATCACGCGGAGGCATTGCGGATCGACCCCATAGTTGTCGCGGATGTGAGCGGCGATGAACTCCGACGGCGCGATCACCAGTTCGCCCTTGGTCATGATCGCGTTGTAGGCGCGCTTGAAGGGGGTGGAAAAACCGTAGGTGCCGTGAAAAGTGGTGACGAAGCGGCAGCCGGCCCGCCGGGCGGCGCGGCGCGCGCTCCACGCCGGCGCGCGCGAGCGGGCGTGCACGATATCCACGTCGAACTGCTCGATCACGCGCGCCAGACGGCCGGCGTTGCGGCGCATCACGAAGGGGTTCTTCGAGGCCAGCGGCATCCGCACGTGCACTGCCCCGGCGCGCACCAGATGGCGCTCAAGCTGGCCGCCCTCGGAGGCGATGATAGACGTGCCGCCCGCCTCGACGACCGCGCCGGCGATATCCACGGTGCCGCGTTCCACCCCGCCGGTCTCCAATGCGGGCAGCACCTGGAGCACCACCGGTCGGCCGCCTTTCGCGGCCTCGCGCCCGGTGTTAGTCTCGTCGGCCAGTGTCGCAGAGTCCTCGTGAACCATGCCGGTCTCGGAATCCCCCTCCCGCGGTGCGCCGGAAACGCTGATGCGCCCGGACGGCAGCGCCATCGCCTACCACAAGACGCCTGGATCTGCACCCGGAATTGTCTTCCTGGGCGGCTTCATGTCCGACATGACCGGATCCAAGGCGCTCTGTCTCGAAGACTTCGCCCAACGCCGCGGCCAGGCCTTTCTGCGCTTCGACTACCAGGGACATGGCGCGTCCTCGGGCCGCTTCGAGGAGGGTACCATAGGGCTCTGGTCCGCGGACGCCGTGGCCGCGCTCGACGAGCTGACCGAGGGGCCGCAGGTGCTGGTCGGCTCCTCCATGGGCGGCTGGATCATGCTGCTGGCGGCCCTCGCCCGGCCACAGCGGGTCGCGGGCCTGCTCGGCATCGCCGCCGCACCCGACTTCACCGAGGACCTGATGTGGGACGCCTATCCGCAAGAGGTGCGCGAGACGCTCCAGCGCGACGGCGTCTACCACGAGCCCTCGGACTACGGCGAGGAGCCCTACACGATCACCAAGGCGCTGATCGACGAGGGCCGCAAGCACCTTCTGCTGCGCGATCCGGTCCCAATCGTCTGTCCGGTCCGCCTGATCCACGGCATGGCGGATCCCGACGTGCCTTGGGAACTCGCGATCCGGCTGGCCGAGCGGCTTGAAAGCGACGACGTCGAGGTGACACTGATCAAGGGCGGCGGCCATCGCCTGTCCGAGCCCGAGGACCTGGACCGGCTCGGTACGACCTTGGCTCGACTCTTGGAGCATATTGGTTGACGCCACAGGGGATTCACCGCTCGGCCGCAAAGAGGCGATCCAGTCCGCTCCTAAAGTTCGGATATGAAAGTTCGACGCCCAGCTCCTGCTTGATGCGCCGGTTCGAGACCCGCTTGTTGTCGCGGTAGAAGGAGCGCGCCATGGAAGAGAGCTCGGCCTGCTCGAAAGGGACCAGGGGCGGCGGCGCGAGGCCCAGCAGGCCGCAGGCATAGGCGATCACCTCGGCCGGCGGTGCCGGGTCGTCGTCGCAGACGTTGTAGGCGCGGCCCGGGTTCGGCCGGGCCATGGAGGCCTCGAGCACCGCAGCGATGTCGTCTACGTGGATCCGGCTGAACACCTGGCCCGGCTTGTCGATGCGCTTGGCCTGACCGGCCCTAACGGTGGCGAGCGCATTGCGCCCGGGGCCGTAGATCCCGGCCAGCCTGAACAAATGCACCGGCACGCCGTGGTCGCCCTGCAGCGCCAGCCAGGCGGCCTCGGCCGAGACGCGGTTCCGGCCGCGCGCACCGGTCGGCTCGAGCGCCGAGTCCTCGTCGACCCAGCCGCCGTCGCGGTCGCCGTAGACCCCGGTGGTAGAAAGGTAGCCGGCCCAGGCGAGGCCCGCCAGCGCGGCGATATCGGCGCCGTGGCCGTCGATCACCGGGTCGCCCTCGGCGTCCGGCGGCACGCTGGACAGCAGATGCGTTGTGCCCGCCAGCGTCGCAGCGGGATCGGCCAGAGGCCGGGCGCGGTCGAAGGGATAGACTTCGAAGCTGCCACGGGCGAGCGTCTCGGCCTCTCTGTCACCGCGGACCGTGCCCGCGATCCGCCAACCCTGGGCCAGCAGGCGTTCTGCGAGCACCCGGGCGGTGTAGCCGAGGCCGAAGCAGAACAAGCGGGGCGGGGTGTCTCGAGTCGGCATGGCGATCGACCTTCCGTCGTCTCTTTTTCATTCTGGCCTTCAGCGCCCTCAAAAATCGAGGTTCGCGTAGTGTTTGGGCGGCGGGTTGCCGGGGATGCGGTCGGCGAGCAGCGGCCGGAGGCTCGGCCGCGACTTGACCCGGGCGTACCAGTGCTTGGCCTCGCCGTGCTCCTCCCAGGGCACGTCGCCCAGGTAGTCGACCGCGGAGAGCTCCGCCGCCGCGGTGATGTCGGCCAGCGAGAAGTCGTCGCCGGCCAGCCAGCGCCGCCGCTCGGAGAGCCAGGCGATGTAGTCCAGATGATAGCGCACGTTGGCGTGGCCGGCGCGGATGGCGCCGGCATGCGGCTCGCCCTGGCCGAGCAGGCGCTTCATGATCTTTTCGCCGACCAGGTTCCGAGTCACCTCGCGCTGGAACTTGACCTCGAACCAGGTGATCAGGCGCCGGGTCTCGGCCCGGTCGATCGGTTTCCCGCCCAGCAGGTTCGGCTCCGGATAGGCCTCATCCAGATACTCCGCCACGACCCCGGCGCCGGCGATCGAGGTACCGTCGGCCTCGATCAGCACCGGCACCTCGCCGGCCGGGTTGAGCTGAAGGAAGGGCGCCCGGCGCTCCCAGACCTTCTCCACCTTGAGCTCAAACTCGAGCCCCTTCTCAGCCAGGAGAATGCGGATCTTGCGACTGCCGGAATCGAGCGGCAGGTGGTAGAGGGTGCGCATGGCTAAGCGGATGACCTCTCCTGAAGCCGGCGGTCGGGGCACGTCCCGCCCGCGAGCCGGCGGCCTCACCGTCGCGTCCTCGGCGCGGCGGGTCAAGGCGAAGGGCCACTTGACACCCAAAAGACTCAAGACGCGCCGCGCCAGTAACGCGCGAGCGCCGCTTCGGCCAGCGCGCCGCGGCCCTCGACATGTCGGAAGGCTTCCAGGAAGGCAACGATCGCGCCAACCTGATCGGGCGTCAGCAGGCGGTACTTGGAAACCTGGAAGGGGTGGAGTTCGTCATTCGGAGCGCCAGGATCGAACTGGTAAAGAACGTGCTCGACCGAGGCGCTCGGGTCCTCGGGGTTGCCGAGCACCCAGGACATGTAGGCCGGCAGATAGAACTGGAAGCCCCAGGCGCTCATGAAGCAGAGCGACGCGTGCTCCCGAGCCAGCACATCCGCGGGCACATCGCGCCAATCAAGGCCGCCGTAGAAGGCTTCGATGTCCATATCGTCCCGGCATTGCGGATGTAGTAGCTTGTCATCGCCCGGATGGGAAAGACCCGCGAAGGCCGCCCCGATCCGGGCAATCACCGCCGCGTTGCTTGTAGGGTGGATCGGCATCAGACAGATCCCCCCAACCACCCGGCCTCGCAGGCGGCACCGTTCGGCCGGGAACCATCAAGAACCTCGACATGGGTGCGACGCCGTGGGAGCGGGCAAATGAGGACTTGATCGGGCATAACGGCTAGTGCAGCTGGTTTTGCGCCGCATGCTTGACACGGATGGTCAAGGCCCGGGCTTCGAGCTTGGTAGCCTCGGCACTACGTCCGGTCCAACTCAGCAGTATGGCGTAACCCTCCAGGCTCGCGGCCACGTCGGGATGCTCCGGGCCCAGGGTCTTCTCCCGAATTGCCAGGGCGCGTTTGTAGAGCGGTTCGGCCTCGGCATACCTTCCCTGGCCGTTGTAGAAGGCCGCGAGGTTGTAGATGGTGGAGGCGACGCGCGGATGTTCCGGTCCAAGAGACTTCTCCTGGAGCGTCAGCGCAGTCTTGAGCAGTGACTCCGCCAAATCGTATTTGCCCTGGGCATGATAGGCCAGCGCCAAATTGTTGAAGGCCGTGGCCATTTCGGGATCATCGGGCCGCAAGGCTTTCCTCTGGATCGCCAAGGAACGCTCGAAGAGGAGCAGAGCCTCCGCATCGCGGCCTTGATGAAGATAGACCAGGCCCAGACCGCCGAGGCTTCGAGCCATAAAGATGTGGTCCGGCCCCCGCCCTTTCTCCACGATTGCCAGGGCGCGCTCGTACAGCGGCTCCGCCTCAGCGTAATCGCCCAGGTCGCGATGGAGGCCTGCGAGGTTGTGCAGGACCATGGCCACGTCAGGGTGCTCTGGCCCTTCGGTTTTCTCCGAGATCGCCAGGGCGCGCTCGAAGAGCAGTTCGGCCTCAGCATACCTTCCTTGGTCTTGGTAAACCGAAGCCAGGCTGTTGAGGCTCGTGACAAGGCGCGGATCCTCCCGCCCAAAACCATTCGCCTTCTCAAGGGCAGCTTCCAATTGTACTTCCGCTTCGGCATATTCGCCGTCTTCGTACGCTGCGGCACCTGCGGTCATGTGATGTTCCAAGGGGTCGACTCCCGCGCAACCCGGAACGAGCCAGAGAGCAAGACACGTCAAGCCCGCCGGCCACCATCCAGTGCATTGCGATAGCATTAGCCCGAGTCCCGGCCGCGCTGGGCAACCATGACGGCAGCGCTCCACCGACTGCGGCTACGCCCGCCTGGCCTCGGCGGTCGGGGTGATCGGGTGTTCCAGGCGCTCGATCATCTCCTTCGGCACGATCTGCCAGACGTGGCCGCGCTCCTGCGGCCAGTGAATCAGCAGGCGTTCGGCGAGGCGGGACAGGGTCTCCTCCCGGTGCCGGCGCACCAGCTGCTTGAGCACGCCTTCCCAATGCTCGGTCTCGAGCCTCTGGTAGACCACCGAGTCCGGGTTGATGCGCTCGGGCAGCAACTCGTCCGGATCGTAGACGAAGGCCATGCCGCCGGTCATGCCGGCGGCGAAGTTGTCGCCCACTTCGCCGAGGATCGCGGCCACGCCGCCGGTCATGTACTCGCAGCCGTTCGAGCCGCAGCCCTCGACCACCGCCGTGGCGCCGGAGTTGCGCACGCAGAAGCGCTCGCCCGCCTGGCCGGCGGCGAACAGGCCGCCGGCCGTCGCCCCGTAGAGCACGGTATTGCCGACGATCGTGTTCGCGCCGGTTTCCAAGGGGCTCGCGGTCATGGGCCGCACCACGATGGTGCCGCCGGAGAGGCCCTTGCCGACGTAGTCGTTGGCGTCGCCGAAGACCTCGAGCTTAAGGCCCTGGACCGCGAAAGCGCCGAGCGACTGGCCGGCCGAGCCGCGCAGGCGCACCGTGACGTGATTCGGCTTGAGTCCCGCCATGCCGAAGCGGCGGGTGATCTTGGACGACAGCTTGGTGCCGATCGCCCTGTGCGTGTTGCGGATCGTGTACTGCAGCTGCATCTTCTCGCCCTCCTCGAAGAGGGCGCGGGCGTCCTCGATGATCTGGGCGTCCAGGGTCTCGGGCACCTCGTTGCGGCCCTCGAGCGTGCAGTACATCGGGTTGTCGCCCGAATCGGCCATGGCCAGGATCGGGTTGAGATCGAGGTCGTCCAGGTTGGCGGCGCCGCGGCTGACCTGGAGCAGCAGGTCCGTACGGCCGACGATCTCGTTCAGCGAGCGCGCGCCCAGGGAAGCCAGGATCTCGCGCACCTCCTCGGCCATAAAGCTGAACAGGTTGACGACCTTCTCCGGCGTTCCGGTGAACTTTTCGCGCAACGCCGGGTCCTGGGTGCAGACGCCGACCGGGCAGGTGTTCGAGTGACACTGCCGCACCATGATGCAGCCCATGGCGATCAGCGAGGCGGTGCCGACGCCGAACTCCTCGGCCCCCAGCATGGCGGCGATCACCACGTCGCGGCCGGTCTTGACACCGCCGTCGGTGCGCAGCCGCACGTGGTGGCGCAGCCGGTTCAGGGTCAACACCTGCTGGACCTCGGACAGGCCCATCTCCCAGGGCACGCCGGCGTACTTGATCGAGGTCTGCGGCGAGGCGCCCGTGCCCCCCGAATGCCCCGAGATCAGGATCACGTCGGCCTTTGCCTTGGCGACGCCGGCGGCGACCGTGCCGATGCCCGAGCGCGCCACCAGCTTGACGCAGACCCGCGCCTCCGGATTGATCTGCTTCAGGTCGTAGATCAGCTGCGCCAAGTCCTCGATCGAGTAGATGTCGTGGTGCGGCGGCGGCGAGATCAGCATCACGCCCGGCGTCGAGTGCCTGAACCTGGCGATCATCTCGGTCACCTTGAAGCCCGGCAGCTGGCCGCCTTCGCCCGGCTTCGCGCCCTGGGCGACCTTGATCTCGATCTCGCGGCACTTGTTGAGGTACTCGGCGGTCACGCCGAAGCGCCCGGACGCGACCTGCTTGATCGCCGAGTTCGCGTTATCGCCGTGCGGCGTGGGATGGTAGCGGTCGGGGTCCTCGCCGCCCTCGCCCGAGTCCGACTTGGCGCCGATCCGGTTCATGGCGATGTTCAAGGTCCCGTGAGCCTCGGGCCCGAGCGCGCCCAGCGACATGCCCGGGGTGACGAAGCGTTTGCGGATCGAGGTGATCGATTCGACCTCCTCGAGAGGAACCGGCTCGATTCCCTCCGTCTTGAAGTCCAGCAGATCGCGCAGCGAGGACGGCGGGAGCTTGTGCGTGCCCTCGCTGAACTTCATGTAGGTCGAATAGGAATCCGTCGCGACCGCGGCCTGCAGGGTGTGGATCAGGCCGGCCTGCCAGGCATGCTGCTCGCCGCCGCGGCGGTAGCGGTAGAAGCCGCCCACCGGCAACGTCACGAAATCCTCGTTCCAGGCCCGCCGGTGCCGCTCGAGCACCTTCTGTTGGATGCCGGTCAGGCCGATGCCGGAAAGACGGCTGGGCATGGCGGGAAAGTACTCGTCCACCAGGGTGCGCGACAGGCCCACGGCCTCGAAGTTGCAGCCACCGCGGTAGGACGATAGGACCGCGATGCCCATCTTGGACATGACCTTGAGCAGGCCGTCGTCGACCGCCGTCATATAGCGGCGGACGCAGTCTTCGAGGCCCATGTCCCCGAACAGGCCACGGCGCTGTCGCTCGGCAATCGATTCCTGCGCCAGGTAAGCGTTCACCGTGGTCGCGCCGACGCCGATCAGCACCGCGAAATAGTGCACGTCGAGGCACTCGCCGCTGCGCACGTTGAGCGATATGAAGGTGCGCAGCTTCTGGCGCATCAGGTGCGTGTTGACCGCGCCCGTCGCCAAGATCATGGGGATCGCCGCAAGGCCGGGGGCCGTCGCCTTGTCGCTCAGCACCAGATGTTCGCAGCCGCCGCGCACCGCGTCCTCGGCCTCGCGTTTCACGCGCTCCAGGGCGTCGCGCAGGGTCGACTCACCGCCGTCCGGATCGAATGTGCAGTCGATGTCGCCGGCCGTGTCGCCCATGTAGGCACGCATCGCATCGAATTCGGCGTTGGACAGCAACGGCGAATCGAGCTGCAGCAGCCGGCACTGGCTCTCGTCTTCGTCGAGAATATTGCTCAGGTTGCCGAGCCGGGTCTTCAGGCTCATGACCCGCCGCTCGCGTAGCGAGTCAATCGGCGGATTGGTGACCTGGCTGAAGTTCTGCCGGAAGAAATGGTGCAAGCCGCGGTACCGCTCCGAAAGCACCGCAAGCGGCGTGTCGTCGCCCATGGAACCGGTCGGCTCCTTGGCGTCCTCGACCATGGGATGGAGGATCAGCTCCAGGTCCTCCATGGTCAGGCCGAAGGAGAGCTGACGCCGGCGCAGGTCCTGCTTGTCGAACTCCACCGTCTCGCCGTGGTCCGGCTTGATCAGGTCGTCGATCACCTTGATCAGCTCTATCCAGCGGCCGAAAGGTGCCTGCTCGGCCAAATGGCTCTTGATCTCCCGGTCGTGGTAGAGGCGGCCCTCGGCTAGGTCGATGGCGATCATCTGGCCAGGGCCGATGCGGCCCTTTTCCACGATCCGGCTTTCGTCGAGCCGCACCATGCCGGTCTCCGAACCGGCGAACAGCAGGCCGTCCTCGGTGACCGTGTACCTGAGCGGCCTGAGTCCGTTCCGGTCCATTCCGGCGATCGCCCAGCGCCCGCCGAAGGCGCAGATCGCCGCCGGACCGTCCCACGGCTCCATCACGGCGTTGCAATAGGCGTAGAGGTCCTTCTGGGCCTGCGGCACGCTTTGGATCTGGCTCCAGGTTTCGGGGATCATCATGGTCTTGACCATGGGCAGGTCGCGCCCGGCACGGACCATGAGCTCGAAGACCGCGTCGAGCGCCGCCGAGTCTGAGCTGCCCGGCAGGATGACCGGCTTGACGTCCTCGACCGCCGCGCCCAGCACATCGCTCGCCAGCAGGCACTCGTGCGCCCGCATCCAGTTCACGTTGCCCCTGAGCGTGTTGATCTCGCCGTTGTGGGCGAGCACGCGGAACGGCTGGGCGAGCCACCAGTTCGGAAAAGTGTTGGTCGAATAGCGCTGGTGGAAGATGGCGAAGTTGGAGACGAACCGGGTGTCCAGCAGGTCGGGGTAGAAGGCGGTCAGCTGCTCGGCCAGGAACATGCCCTTGTAGATGACCGAGCGGCAGGACAGCGAGCAGATGTAGAAGTCCTTGATCGACTCCTCCTCGGTCGCCTTCTCGATGCGCCGGCGGATGGTATAGAGATCGACCTCGAACTGCTTGGCGGTCACGCCCCGGCTGTTGGCGATCATGATCTGCTCGATCTCGGGCCGCGTGGCGTTGGCCTTCTCGCCGATGACCTCGGTGTTCACCGGAACCTGGCGCCAGCCGTAGATGCTGTAGCCGGAACTGAGGATCTCCCGTTCGACGATGACCCGGCAGCGCTCTTGGGCGCCCAGGTCGGTGCGCGGCAGGAAGATCATGCCGACGGCGATCCGGCCCGGGCCCGGCTCGTGGCCGGTGCGCGCGATGTGCTCGTGGAAGAAATCCTGGGGGATCTGCACGTGGATGCCGGCGCCGTCGCCGGTCTTGCCGTCCGCGTCCACGGCACCGCGGTGCCAGACCGCCTTTAGCGCCTCGATTCCCGCCTCGACCACCTCGCGCCGCGGCTTGCCGTCGATCGTGGCCACCAGACCTACGCCGCAGGCGTCGTGCTCCTCGGCCGGGTCGTAAAGGCCGTTCCGCGTCAGATGCTCTGCGTTCGCGCGCCAGCGCTCGACAAAGCCAGCACCCGTGTTCTCGGTCTTTCGTCCGGTCATGTCATTTCCCACCCGGTTCAGGCCACGGCACGGTTGGGCGCCGCCGCGCCGTCCGTCCTCTGTGCCTCTATGTACTGGTCGATCTGCGCGGCGACGTCACGG
>JAOUCL010000369.1 GCA_029859805.1 Rhodospirillales bacterium
CTCGTCTCTTATCTCGATGTCGCGCCTGCACCGTCCACTGTAATTGCATTTAGGCACCAGGGCATTTCTAATAGGGGGGGATGGATTCAAGGGGTCCAGTTTGTCGGCCCAGTTTCGGGAGAAGACAATTGGCAGAGTTTCCGGAAAAGGCGAAAGTCGTCATCATTGGCTTGGGTGGAATTGTGGGATCCTCGGTGGCCCACCACCTGATAGAGCGGGGCTGGGACGATATCGTTGGCATCGACAAATCGGCGATCCCGACGGACATTGGTTCGACCTCGCATGCATCCGATTTCTGTTACGCGACCAGCCATGATTTCCTCTCCTGTTGGACGACACACTACTCCATCGACTTCTTCGAAAGGATGGGACACTACGCCAAGGTGGGTGGGCTTGAAATTGCCCGGGTCGGCGATGATGCCCGCATGGACGAGATCAAGCGCAAGGTTGCTTCCGGAAAGGCCTTCGGGACCGGCGTGCGGCTTGTGACCCCCGCAGAGATCAAGGAAAAGTTTCCGCTGATCGAGGAAGACCTGGTGCAGGGGGGCATGTGGGATCCCGATGCCGGGCTTGTCGTGCCCCGCTCTCAGATTGTCTGCGGCATATTGGTCGAGAATGCGGAGAAGAGCGGCAAGCTGAAGGCCTTCGCCAACACACCCGCCACCGGACTGATTATTGAGAAGGGGCGCATCAAAGGTGTCGAAACCCCGCGCGGCAGGATCTTGGCCGACTATGTCATCGTCTGCGCCGGGCTTTGGGGACGTGTCGTCGCCGGCATGGCCGGTGAGGACCTGCCCGTCATGCCGGTCGACCATCCGCTTTCGTGGTTCGGTCCCTACGAGGAATTTGCCGGAACCGGCAAGGAGATCGGTTGGCCGCTTCTCCGTGATCAGGGCAACTCCGCCTACATGCGTGACACGGGCGACCCCAAGACCACCGAGGGCGGTATGATCGAGTGGGGTTACTACGAGGAAACGGAGCCGCGTCTCTGCCACCCGCGGGATCTCCTAGAGAAGACCGAAGCGCGCCTCTCTCCCTCGCAGCGTGACCTGGAAATCGACCAGGTGATGGAGCCGCTGGAGCGCGCGATGGAATTGACCCCGATCCTTGCGGAACTGGGGTACGACGAAAAACGCTCCTTCAATGGCCTTCTCCAGGTGACAACGGATGGCGGTCCTTCGATCGGCGAAAGCCAGAAGGTCCGCGGTCTTTGGTATGCCGTTGCGATCTGGATCAAGGACGGCCCCGGCCTGGCCAAGCTGCTGGTTGACTGGATTACGGATGGACGCACGGAGATCGATCATCACGCGATTGACTATGCGCGCTTCTATCCCTTCCAAACCAACGAAGATTTCATCCATGCCCGCTGCACCGAAACCGCGATGAAAATCTACAATCCGGCCGTCCATCCGCGAGAACCCTTTGCGGGTGGCAGAGGTGTGCGCCGCAGTCCGTTTTACGAGCGCGAGAAAGAGCTCGGCGGCCATTTCATGGAGCTCGGCGGGTGGGAGCGTGCCCACGGCTATGCCAGCAACGAACATTTGCTGGAGAAGTATGCCAATCAGGTGCCGGTCCGCGAAAACGAATGGGACAATCGCCATTTTTGGCACGTTTCAAACGCCGAGCACCTCGAAATGAGTGCCAACGTCGGTATGGTCAATCTGTCTCATTTCGCCATCTATGATGTGACCGGCCCGGATCACGTGAAATTCATGGAATACCTCTGCGTTGCCAAGGTCGGCGGCGACAATCAGGTCGGCAAGGGCATCTACACCCACTTTCTCGATGATAAGGGCATGGTCAAGGCCGATTTCACGGTCTTTCGCATGGCGGACCGCATTCGCTTCGTCGACGGCGCGGATGCGGGTAATCGTGATTTCGTCTATATGAAACGCATGGCGGAGGATCTGGATTACGACGTCGAGATAAACGATGTGTCGACCGACTTCACCACCATCGGGCTTTGGGGTCCCAATGCCAGGACGACCCTGCAAAAGGTGGTGGAGGATCCCGAGGCCCTCAGCCATGAGAACTTCCCCTTCGCCTCGATCAAGCAGATCAGGATTGCGGACAAAGATGTCGCGGCCTTCCGCATTTCCTATGTCGGCGAGCAGGGCTGGGAACTGCACATGAAATACGAAGACGGCCTTGCCGTTTGGGATGCCATCCGCGCCCAGGACGTCATGCCCTTCGGTGTGGAGACCTATGCCAATTCCCGCCGGTTGGAAAAGAGCTTGCGCTTGCAGAACGCGGACCTCTTGACCGAGTACAATCTTCTGGAGGCCGACCTAGCGCGCCCCAAAGTCAAGGACGCCGACTTCATTGGCAAGACTGCCTATCTAGAGCACCGCGCCCGGGATCACCAGCCGGCCATACTCTGCACCTTGGTGATCACCGATAATCGGGATTCCAAGGGTGTGGCGCGTTATCCCGTCGGCATTCTGCCCATGATAGATCCTGAAACAGGCGAGACCTTGGTCGATTCAGAGGGTCGCCGTTCCTTCACCACATCTATCGCCTACGGCCCGACAATCGGCAAGAACATCGCTCTCGGCTATCTGCCTCACGAGCACGCCGTCAAAGGCAAGAGGTTCCAGGTGGAGTACTTCGGCGAAACCTACCCGGTCGAGGTGGCTGGCGTTGGTTACGAACCACTCTATGACCCGGAAAATCTGAAACCGCGGACATAAAGTGGCATTCTTGACCGCGCTGTGGCGGCGTCAATTGGGTGCCATCGGTACCGCCGGAATGGATCACGAGGGCACTGTCAGACCAAAAATCTAGCCATTTTTCAATCGCCCAGGTACTGCCAAGCAGATAGCGACACGGCCCCGACCGATTCGGACACGTGCGGTTACGGCAGGTATTTCCTGAGGAGCCCGGCCACCGCGTTGCGGTCCTTGACGGTGATCGAGCCCAGCCGGTGGGAGATTTGGGCATCGCCCAAGGTGACGAGGCGCTTGGTCCTGACCACGCAGTCTTGCGGCAGGCCAGCCTTGCGATGGTCAGTAAGCGGAATGTCGTCCAATTGCTTGCCGGCCTTGGCGGTGGTGATCATTGCCAGCCAATAAACGCCGTGCCTGGCGTTGAGCTCGTTGCCTGAGACGACCAGGGCAGGCCGGCGCTTGATCTCCTCGCCCTCGAGGAAAGGATAGGGGACCGCGACGACGTCCCAGCGTTTATAGGTCGCGGAAGGCTTCATCGGCTTCCGGTGTACTCCAGTCCGTGAAACTCTCGGTAGCGAGTTTAAGGAAGCCGGCATCGAACTTTTCGGCTCGTCTCAAGGAAACCTTGCCGTTGTCCTCCAAGGTGAACACCACGGAGTCGCCCGGCTCGATCCGCAGTGCCTTGCGTATGCGGCTTGGGATCGTCGTCTGGCCCTTGGTGGTCAGCTTTGTTACAAGCATGGTAGGAAGCATAATAGTAAGACCCCCTTACAGTCTTACCTTAAAATAGGCGCTGTGCCCTTGGATTGCAATGGACGGCTTGGGACCGTGAAGGGCAATCGCTTGAAGCGCAGAAGGCCTTCCCCCTTGATGGGGGAAGGTTTGGATGGGGGTGAACAACGACGTGCACCGCACTCGGACCTATCCATTGCGACAAGAAAGCCCGATCTTGACCGCACCCCCCTCCTCAATCCTCCCCGCAAGGGGGGAGGAGGCGAACTGCGCGCTTCAAGCGATCACCCTGGGGGACCGGGTGGCAACCTTACCGCAGGGACGCTTGGGCGCGGATCTTCTGGACGCGGCCCGAATCCCCGATGAGGGGGCTCAAGGTCAGGGTGGCCGACTACAGTCGGTCGATCGTACGGGGTTTCAGCCCGCGCCCTCGCTATCTTCGGGGTCAGGCAGGACCTCCCAGATCCGGGCGTGGTCTCGCGCCCGGTCCGGACGGATCACCCGGAAGCGTTCGACCAGGCCCGCCGGGCCGTGCTCGCGCTCCAGGGCCAGCAGGGTGTTGGTCTTGTGATCGCAGAGCGAGGCGGCGAGGTCGGCCTCCTCGCGCGCGGCCGGCAGGGCGGCGGCCAGATCGGGCGCGCCGTAGTGCTCGACGAAGTGCCGGGCGAGGCGCTCGACCACCTGGAAGAACTCGGCCTCGCCGATCTCCGCGACCTCGCTCAGCGTGGCGCGGCCGAATGATTCGGTACCGAGCCAACCGCTTCGAAAGGCCAGCTTCTCCTTGTTGTCGAACTGGGCCGAGTTGCGTCCGAGGAAGGCGAAGCTGCCCGGCACCGCCCATTCCCCAGGTTCCGCCGCCAAGCGGAAGACATAGAGGTCCGAGGTGTCCAGGCGGAGGGTGCGCGGGAACTTCATGGCCGCGCAGTCTAACGATCGGCCGCCCGTACCTCCAGATTTCCGGCTGCCGCGCGCGTCGCGGGATCAACGGCCCTCGACCAGTCTCGGCTGCTTGCCGCGGTAGAGCGCTTGGTCGGCTGCGATCATCAGGCTGTCCGGCCGGCTCAGGCCATCATAGGCTTCGAGGCCGAAGCCGGCGGATAC
>JAOUCL010000370.1 GCA_029859805.1 Rhodospirillales bacterium
GGGCGCCGGCATCGCGCTGATCGTCGAGGTGCTGGCCGCCGCGGTGGCCGGCGCGACCCTGTCGATCGAGGCCTCGTCCTTCGCCGACACCGCGGGCGGCTCGCCGCGCACCGGCCAGTTCTTCGTCGCGATCGAGCCGGGGGCCTTCGCCGGCCCCGGCTTCGCCGCGCAGATCGAGACCCTCCTCGCCGCGGTCGAGGGCCAGGCGGGCGCCCGGCTGCCCGGCGAGCGCCGCCACGCGGCCCGCGCGCGCACCGCGGCCGAGGGCGTCACCATCCGCAAGGCGCTCCACGACAAGTTGCTCGGCTACTGCGGCTGAGCGGCGCGCGAGCAAGACCCGGGCCGAGCCCATGCGCAGGGATCGTGCTTCCCCCGCGGCCACCGCGCGGCGGATCGGGACTGCAGAGCGGACGGCCTGACGCGGCGCCGTCGCCAGGACCCATCCGGCATTTCAAGCCTTCTCGAGCCCGAATGTGGGAAAACTCACGGCATGCACCCGCCGGCCCGTGCCACCGTGCAGCTCATCAGGGCATTTGTGCCGTAATCGACTACGTGGAGGATACCGTCATGGTCGCGGAAGTGAAATCATACCATGTCCTTTTCTACGGAAGCCCGGCCGGCTATCAAACAAATCGCGCGCAAATCCAGCTCAGCGACGGTAACCGCAAGACACTCGCCTGGATCAGGTTCAACGATCCCGGAATGTTCTTCGAGAACGATTCCGAAAGCGGCGGCATCATAAGGATGCACCTGCCGTCCGCCATGTTCCAAAACGTCCTCGACGTCCTTCGGAACGAGAAGCCGGTCTACATCTACTTCGCGCAAAATCGCGGGTTCCTGTCGACATCCATGGAACCCATCGGGGAAGCGGAATGACCAGGCGCCGCCGATACCTCGCCTAAACACGGGGGCCACCGCCAAAGCCGGCGTGGAGGCGTGTATCAAACAAAGCCAAGGCGATCTGCCGGGGGTCCGTGCCGGCGCCAATGCCAGCGGCCCCCGGCAGCAAGGCTGGAGCTTGTCTTTCCGGGCTCCGCGACGCGACCGCTTTGCGGCCTGGTCGCGCTAAAGTGACCGGTGCGCCCCGACCGGCCAGGCGATTCCGGACTCCGCTTTTCCGGCCGCTCCTGCTAGCATTTCTCCGGCATCCTGCAGCGCCGTCCTGCGACGACCTGCTGAATTTTCTGGGGAGATCCGTCATGAAACCGCTTAGTGCCGCTGTCACCTGTCTGCTCGCCCTCGCCGCGCTCTCCGGCTGCGCGTCGAGCGACGTCGGGGCGCGCCGGTCCTATGTGTCCGAAGACGAGGTGATCCAACGGCCCGGCCGCATCATCGTCCACAACATCGCCGCGACCCCGGGTGACATCGCCGGCGACTCGGCCACGGCCGGCCGCTACGAGAAGCGCGAGGCGCCCCAGACCGCCGAGGAGATTGCGCTCGGCCGCGAGCTGGGCGAGCGGGTGGCGGCAAAGCTGGTCGAAGAGATCCTGGCCATGAAGATGCCGGCCGAGCGGGCCGGCAGCGGGCCGCCGCCGAACGTGGGCGACCTCGTCATCAAGGGTGAGTTCGTGGCGATCGACGAGGGCAGCCGCGTCAAGCGCATGCTGATCGGCTTCGGCGCCGGCGCGGCCGAGCTGAAGACCTTCGTCGAGGGCTACCAAGTGACCGCCACCGGCCTGCGCCCGCTCGGCTCGGCCGAGGTCGAGGCGGGCGGCGGCCATATGCCGGGCATGCTCGTGCCGGTCGGCGTCGGCGCGGCGGCCGGCCGGGCCGGAACCAGCGCGGCGATCAGCGGCGGCATGAACGTCGCGAAGGAGCTCGGCCCCGAGAGCCTCGACGGCGCCGCCAAGCGAACCGCCGAGGAGATCGCCGTGGTGCTCAAGGAAGGGTTCAAGAAGCGCGGGTGGATCAAGGACTAAGGCTTAACCACTACTGGCGGAGCCAGCCCGCACCCGACGCTTCCGCCCCTTCCCGGCCAGCCCTAACCCCGGCGTCCGTTCGCGGGGATGGCGCGGCAGGCGCTCGTCGCCCGGCAGCCAGGGGCGCTGGCTGGCGGTCCAGAGCTCGTCTTCCGGCGGCAGGGCGTCCGGGTCGTCCAGGGTGACCGCGGCGATGTCCAGGGCGTCCCCCTCCAGATAGCGAAACGTGAGGGTGGTGCCGCAGGCCGGGCAGAACCCGCGCTCGGCCCGGTCGCTCGAGCGGTACCAAGCGGGCGTTTCGGCCGGCCAGGCGACCGCCCCAGCCGGGAACTCGGCCCAGGTCACGAAGGCCGCGCCCGCCGCCATCTGGCATTGGCGGCAATGGCAATTCGTGACGTTGTTGGGCGGTCCCTCGACCCGGTAGCGGATCTTCCCGCACAGACAGCCGCCCTCGCGTGCCCCGGTCATTTCAGACCCCTCCCTCCTTCAATAGGCGACCTCGCTTCCGTCGGCGAAGACGACCCGCTTGATGCTCACCTCGGCGCGCGCGCCGCCGTTCCGAAAGGCGGCGGCCATCTTGTCGTAGGCGTCCTGCGCGAGGCCCTTGTCTTCCCAATAATAGTAATGGGACTTCGCGGTGATCGCCTTGGGCGCGATCTCGATCTGCAGCCTGTCGCTGTCGCGGTAGAGCGTAGCGCCGAAGGGATCCTTGAAGGCGAAGGTGAATTCGATGCCCGTCACCGGAACGTCGCTGTTGTTCTTGAAGCGGAAATAGGCCCGGGTGTGGGGCGCGATGGGCTTGGTCAGGCGGCTGTAGGGATAATGCTCCAAGTACGCCTTGTAGAAGACCACGGGGCGCGACGGAACGGCCTCGGCCCTGCGATCGGCGATCTCCGCCACGAGCGTGTCCAGAAGGTCCCGGTCGACCGTCCCGGTCCGGGCCTCCACCCGGTCGCTCTGGAAGGCCAGGACCGCGCTGCGGGTGCGCGATCCGAGCAGGCCGTCGACCGGCCCCGCGTCGTAGCCGAGCAGGTTGAGCAGGCCCTGGGCCGCCCGCGTCATCAGCATGGTGGGCACGACCTCCGCGACGGCGGGGGTCTTTTCCTCGGCCAGCACCTGATTTGCAGCCGGCCCGCTCAGCGCGACCGCCAGCACCAGTGCCGGTATCAATGTGCGAAATTTCATGGTCCCGACCCGTATATCCGTGGACTTCGAGCCATCAGAGCTTGAGCATGAGCCAGCCGGATTTCCATTGCAACCCGCGAGAGGGAGATGGACAGGGCAATCGCATTTGGCGCCGCGGACCCGCCGGTGCGGCCTTCGACAAGCTCAGGCTGAGGACGATCGTGTTTGGCATAAGGAAAGGCCCTCATGCTGAGCTTGTCGAAGCATGCACCACGCCGATCCAAGCCTTCCCTCGGCAGCGACGCCGCCAAATGCGATGCCCTGGGAGGACGGAGAAAAACGCCGGTCCTTGGATGGTGTTGCGAGGTGGCAGGGTCCGCCCCCGGTTTCACAGCGGGGCCGGCAGCCGTTCCTTCGGCACCCGCGTGAAGGGCAGCGCGGCGAGGTCGGCGGTCGCGGGGCCGGGCGTGTCGACGTCGACGATCGCCCGAAAGGTCCCGCCGAAGGCGGCGCGGAAATGGTTCTTCGCCTTGGCGCAGACGAGGCGCGTCTTGCCCGGGTCGATGCCGTGCAGCTTGAAGTAGGCCGGGTCGTTGGGCGAGACCGGCGCCGAGGTCACGATCACTCGCAGGTCCGCCGGGCCCTTCACCCGAAGCACCGCGGTCGCGCCCAGATCGACGCTCTGGCCGGCCCACATCGGACCCTCGTTGACGAAGTGGCCGTCGGTCAGCCGCTCGACCCTGGCCTCGACCTCGACCGGCGGCCCGAAGGCGTCGCTCAGGCGCCCGCCGAGGGCGACGTCCAGCGACGCCCCCTGCCCCGCCGCACGGGCCCGTTCGACCAGCCCGGGGTCGCAGAAGAACGCGAAGACGCATGGGCCCTCCGGCCTCGCCGCCAGAAGCGCGCGGAACAGGCCGGGCGTGTCCCCGGTCCCCCCGGACATGGGATTGTCCGCGGGCTCGACCACCGCGACGGGGCCGCGCGCGGACTCCGTCAGCGCCCGGCGCAGGCCCGTCGACGCATCGGGCAGGTCGGGACGGAAGGCGGCGCGCCGCGCGCCCATCGCCGCCGCCACGGCGCGCGCCGCCGCGCTTGCTGCTTCTTCGCCCTCGCGCCTCGCGTCGTAGCAGGCACTGACGCTCGCCCCGGCCTGGGGCACGTCGGCATAGGCGAAGCCGCCGAAGGGCGTCACGTCGAGCAGCCCGTGACGTTCGGCAAGCTGCGCGGCCAGCACCTCGATCTCGGCCATGGGGCCGGCGGCCGTCCGCATGTTGTGGCTCGCCAGCAGCGCGTTGGCTGGCCGGACCACGGACCGCGGCGCGATCTCGCCGCGCACGGCGCGCTCCAGCAGGCCGAGCGCCTTGGCCGCCGTCTCGAACATGTCCATATGCGGATAGGTCTTGTAGCCGACGACGATATCAGCGGCCCCGGCAATCGCCGGCGCCAT
>JAOUCL010000107.1 GCA_029859805.1 Rhodospirillales bacterium
CGGAGCGGGCCGACGCGCCCCTGTTGATCTGGCGTCTGGAGCAGACGTCGGCGACGCGGCTTGCCCTGCAGGTCGAGAACCGGGGCAACCTGCACGCGGTGGTCTCCACGATCGCCTTGCAGCGCCAGAGCGGCGAGTCGCTGGCGTCCATCGACCGCCGCTTCTACGTGCTGCCGGGCCAAGCGCGGCGTTGGGACGTCCCGGGCAGCCTGGCCGGCCCGGACGAGTCGGTCACCCTCACGGCCTCGAGCCGGCGCGGGCCGCTGCAGGCGGCGCTCAGCTTGGGGGTAAGCACGACGGTCGAAGAGGCGCTTCGATGAGCCGGCCGACGGTCCGTTAAACCGTCCCGGGTGAACAATGTTCGGTCCAATTGAGCATGTGCGACTTCAAGAGATGGTGCTTGGGTTGGATGTTTCTCACTTTTGTCGTTTATCCCAGTTATGCTGAGACGACGAAAGTGGACTTGTTCGCGGTATCGTTGAACGCGCAGGCGACGGAGGTCATCGCCCCTGTCCTCTTCCTCGACGACACCGCCTACGTCACGGCGCAGGTCTTCCAAAAGCTCCGGATCAAGGTCCCCCGCCGGCCGGCTCTTCACTATGAGGAGGCCAGGTACTATCCCCTCGACGCCCATCCGGGAAGTGCCTACGAGATCGACGAGCGTCGGCAGGCCATCACCCTGTCGATCTCGACGAAGTATCTGATGGCCACCACCATAAGCCGCAGCGTGGAGCCGGAAATGGACCTCGCTTCTTCGGACTACGGTGGCTTCCTGAACTACGACCTGCTGGCCGAATATTTCTCGGAGCCCGACGACTACGTGGCGGGCGGCGCCTTCGAACTGGGCTTCTATGCGGCGGGCTTCGTCGGTACGTCGAGCCATGTTCTGCGCAATGCCACCGAAGACGCCGAGCATGTGCGTTTGGAAACCACGGTCGTGCAAGACCTGCCCGATCAGCGCGTGACCTTGCGCTTCGGCGACAGCATCAGCCGCGGCGGCCAGTGGGGCCGGCCGGTGCGATTCGGCGGCCTGCAGATGGGCACCAACTTCGCCACCCAGCCGTACTTCGTGACCTTTCCCACACCTGCTTTTTCGGGCGACGCAGCACTGCCCTCTTCGGTCGATATCCTGGTCAACGACAGTCGGCGGTTCACGGAGGCGCTGCCGGCCGGGCCCTTCACGATCGAGGACGTCCCCGTGGTGACCGGGGCCGGAGAGGTGACCGCGGTTGTCCGCGACGTCCTGGGCCGCCAGACGGTCATCTCGCAGCCGTACTACACCTCGCCCAGGCTGCTGCGCCAACGTGTGCACGATTTCTCCTTCGAAACAGGATTTCTGCGCCAACGGTACGGCACGGAGGGCTACTGGTACGACGACAGACCGTTCTTTTCCGGCACCTATCGCTACGGCTACTGCAACTACTTCACGGCGGAAGCCCACGCCGAGTTCCACGATGAACGCAGGGCCTTCGGCATCGCCGGCGCCGCCCCGCTCGGCTCGTTTGGCGTTCTGACCGGGGCGGTCGCAGCCAGCCAGGAGGAGGATGGCGGCGGCGGCCTGTTCCAGATCGGCTTCGAGCGCGTGGCCCGGGAGGTCAGCGTGACGGCGTCGGGGCGGCTCGCCACGGGGGGCTATGAGGATTTCGGTGTCGACGACCTTCGCTCGCCCAAGGCCGAGACCCGCTTGCGGCTCGGCATTCCGCTGGGCCGTTGGGGCAACCTCAGCTCGAGCCACACGTTCCAGGCCTTCGATGGCGAGGCGGACCGGCACATCGTGTCCTCCAGCTACTCCGTCGGCATTCCGCACATCGGACGGCTCGGCCTCACGGCGCTCTCGACCTTCGGCGCCGAGAAGGACACGGTGGTGGCGGTCAATCTGACCGTGCCTCTGGGCGCCCGCAGCAGCGCTTCGGCCACCCTCCAGGCGAGCCGGGATCAGAAATTCCTGAAGACGGCGTCGGCGCAGATCGCGGCGCCTCTCGAGGGCGGCTTCGGCGCCAGGGCCGAAGCGAGCGACAACGACTTCACCCGTGGGCGGGGCGAGGTGTCCTACACCTCCCGTTTCGGCGTCGCCTCGGTCGCTGTCAGCCAAATCGACGACGACACCGGCGTGCGCCTGAACGCGGTCGGCGGCCTGGCGTTTGCCGACGGCGACATGTTTTTCTCGCGCCGACTCGACAACAGCTTCGCGGTCGCCTCGGTGCCCGGTCAGCCGGACGTGCGGGTCTATTACGAAAACCAGTTGGTTGGCAGGACCGATTCCGCCGGCCACCTGCTGATCCACAACCTGCGCCCCTACGAGGCCAACAGAATCGGCATCGATCCGCTCGACCTGCCTTTCGACGCCCAGGTCGACGAGACGACCGCAACCATCGCGCCGCGCTTTCGCAGCGGCGTTACCGTCGAGTTCCCGGTCGACACGTCGCGCACGGTCCTGCTCAGCGTGCATGCCGAGGACGGGGCGCCCGTGCCGCCGGGCGCCACAGCGATGCTCGGCCGCGGCAGCCGGCGCTTCCCGATCGGCCTGAATGGCGAGGTGCAGCTGCGGGACCCGCGCCTGGGCGACCGCGTGGTCGTCGATACGGGAGACGGCCTGTGCGAGTTCGTGCTGGACGTCGAGCTGCCGGACGAGCCGATGCCGGACCTGGGCGCCTTCACCTGCCGGCGGAGGGTCCAATGACAGCGCGGACGCGAAAAAGCCTAGTCGCCCTGCTGGCGGCCGCCGCCGGCCTGTTGGCGAGTGCGGGCGCAAGGGCCGAGACCTGCTCGGTGAGCGCAGTCGGCGTGGCCTTCGGCGTCTACGATCCCCTGGCCGCGGCGCCGCTCGACAGCACAAGCACCGTACAGGTGACCTGCACCAGCGATCGTCCGCCGCGCGTGACCTACGAGGTCCGGCTCGATACCGGACAGGCCGGGTCCTTCGCCCCGCGGGCCATGACCAACGGCCTGAGCCAGCTGACCTACAATCTCTACATAGACGCCGCGCGCAGCGCGGTCTGGGGCGACGGCACCGGCGGCACCGCGGTCGTGACCGCGGACTACAACCTGACCCCGCCCGGCAGCACGCAGACCGACAGCTATACGGTCTACGGGCGCGTTCCCGCGGGGCAGGTGGTGACGGCTGGAAGCTACCTGGACACGATTACGGTGACCCTGGTCTTCTGATCCCCGGCCGTCCGCGGCTCCCGGAAAGGGTGGGGATGGCCCGGCTATGCCTCGTCGTTGCGAAACGGGTTCAGCTCCTCGAGCGCGGCCTTCTCGTGGCCCAGCATGACCCGCTCGCGCGCCAGGAACTGCGCGACCGCCTCGCGCAGCGCGCGGTCGCGGATCCAGTGGGCGCTATAGGTCTCGACCGGCAGGTAGCCGCGCTGGATCTTGTGCTCGCCCTGGGCGCCGGCCTCGACGGTCTTCAGCCCCTCCGCTATGGCGTGCTCGATGGCCTGGTAGTAGCAGGCCTCGAAGTGCAGGAAGCGGTACTGCCCGAGGCAGCCCCAATTGCGCCCGTAGAGTGCGCTGCCGCCGCGCAGGTTGAGCGCACCGGCGACCGCGACGCCGTCCCGCTCGGCCAGGACCAGGACGACCCGCTCGGCCAGGTTCTCGCCCAGGCGATGGAAGAACGCGCGGTTGAGATAGGGCTGGCCCCACTTGCGGTCCGCGGTCGCGAGGTAGAAGCGGTGGAAGGCGTCCCAGTGCCCCGGCTCGATCGCCGCGCCGGTGAGCCGCCGCAGAACCACGCCGGTTTCGGCCACCTTGCGCCGCTCCTTGCGGATCGCCTTGCGCTTGCGCGAGTTGAGCGTCGCCAGGAAGGCGTCGAAGTCTGCGT
Source organism: Rhodospirillales bacterium (assembly GCA_029859805.1). Classification (GTDB taxonomy): domain Bacteria; phylum Pseudomonadota; class Alphaproteobacteria; order Kiloniellales; family JAKSDN01; genus CAMYKD01. Next base: position 3,824 of record JAOUCL010000107.1, read on the forward strand.
AGCCGTGGTTCACCCAGTGGTACTGCAGGCCGCGGCGCTGCAGGAAACCGGCGGCGCCCAGCGCCCGCCACTCGTCCGGCCGGGGAAAGGTGATATGCAGCGAGGACGTGCCGTGGCGCTCGGCCAGCTCGACCATGCCGGCGATCAGCGCCTCGGCGATCGCTTCGCGCGCCGCGTCGGGGCGTACCAGCAGGCGCGGCCCGGTGACAGGCGTGAAGGGCACGGAACACTGCAGCTTGGGATAATAGCGGCCGCCGGCGCGCTCGTAGGCATCCGCCCAGCCCCAGTCGAAAACGTACTCGCCGTAGGAATGGCTCTTGAGGTAGAGCGGCGCGCAGCCGAGTAGGCGGCCGCGTTCGTCGGCGATCGCCAGATGCTGCGGCAGCCAGCCGGTCTCGGCGCTGACCGAGCCGCTTTCCTCGAGCGCGGACAGGAAGGCGTGGCTGATGAAGGGATTGCGTTCGCCCGCGCAAGCATCCCACTGCTCGGCCGGCAGCTCGGCGATGCGGCTTGCCACTTGGATGGTCACGGGCTCGCGGCCGTCGGGCATGGTCTCTCGGGCGGTTGTTCGAGCCTCTCTAAGACATGACATCTCCAGTCGGCTCCGGCAAGGGGGCCGCCGCATCCTCGCCGGCGTTCACCACGGACACGAAGGGCTGGGGCTGACCGGGAGCAGGGTCTCGAGATCGCCTATCGCGGCCTACAGATGACCGATGCGATGGACGGATCGATCCTGCCGTAGCTCGAGCTGTAGCGCCAGCGCCAAGCGCCCAATCCGGCAACTGGCCTTGGGCGTTGATGGGGGTAGTCACTGCACGGCCGTGGCGCCAGCAGATGACGCGTTACGGGCGCGCGCAGGGCCGTCGGGTTCGGCTCCGATCGGCCCACGCGGCGTCCAGTGCGGCTTCGGCCAACCTGCGGTATCGCAGAGTTCGCGCGAAATCGGGTATCTTCATGGATGACTACATGGCCTTGTACAGGAAGACAGTCGCGTCAGTCACTTTCAGCAGCGCCATATTCTTGCTTGCCACTTCGGAAATCGCGTCGCGGGTGGGTTTGGCGCCGTTTGCCGCGGCCAACATAAGCTCCTTGAACTCTTTCCAAAGCCGGTCGACATCTCTCAGTTGTCTTTGGAGTTGCGGTGTCGGTGCCGGCATGATCAGCAAGTCGTAGTCACCCGCGATTAGCCCCTTTAAAGTGCGATCGAAATCCCGGATGGACCCGATCAAGGCCGCCGAATTCGCCTCGACGTCGTGACCATAGGCGATCATCAGGTATTCCTTGGCCATTTTCTGTGTCAGCATACGCTGCCGTGCTGCCTTTGCGAGCGCGATTTCGAGTATCGAGAATATGGCGCGGGAGTTCTTGGACAGGTCTTGATACGCCGCCGCGGTTTCATCCACGGCTGAAAGCAGGGGCTGACCCAATTCGTCAATGACCTCCACCGCCTCCGCCGTGGATTTCTCCGATTGAAGGCTTTGCTTGATCGCCGTGTCCATCGACGGCCAAAGCTCCTCGACCTTGTCGAGATCGTCCAAAATGGCTGGATCTAGCGTTCCAGGCAGCGCCAGCTCGACGTCGCCGTTGCGCAGCGCCGACAGCCTCCGGTGGAACAGATTACGGGTCGATCGCAGATTGCCGAGATTCTCCTCTGGATCGATTTCCAGGGCGACGAGCATCAGTTCCTTGCTCATTTTCTCGGTCAGCATGCTTTGAAGGTCCGCGATATCGATCACATGCTGGAAGCGCTTTCCCTGCGCGCTGGCAGGCGTGGCGGTGGTCAAGATCCCAATGACCACTAGGCTGGCGAAGGCGGTTACGGCCATGGCCGTTTTCTTGGTCAACATCCTGTTCAACATTTTGGCACCTCATCTCCGAAAACTTGGCCCGATCCATTCAAATGTCGCAGGCTGGCCTGAAGGTCACTTTTTCGGTCCAGATTTGCTCGATTCGAGCAGCGATGAGGACGTTTGATTCGGTGACGCCTGGTCGGCGCGACATTGACGAATGCCGAAAACTCCGATCCTATATTTGACCCCACAAGTTGTGTAGGCTTTCTTAAGCGTTGTTTTCTATATAAAAGATTTATAATCGACTAGATCAAATGCATTGATAACAGCCCATTTCATGAGAGCAGATCGGGTCGCACGGATGGGCGCAGTGCGCAGTGGGTCTCTCGGGGGCGATGCATGTATCGGGCAAGCGCCGCCCAAGTCCTGACTCCGATTGCCCCGATATGCCCCACTGAAAGGTCGGGCACTCCCAGCCGCCAGCCGCGTTGCGCCCTGCTTGTTGTATCCGCACAACGGCGCAGTGCGCGCCTTACTGTCCGTTAGAACGTATAGGGAATAAAGGTCATCGATATGACGAAAAGGATTAGTCCTTTATAAACAAATTATGTTCACAACATGCACCGCTGGAGCTCAAGGGGAATCGGTTGACCACCACCTGCGGGCGCGTGGATCGCCCTGGACCGAACACCATGCCCTAGGTGTGGACGCTTGGACAGAACCACGCCAAGGGTACGAGCAGGAAAACATGATTGGAGTTCGCCAATGTTGAAACAGTTGACCGCGTGCGCGGTGTTGGCCGGCGCCCTGGCGCTTGGGATACCCACGCACGCGCAAGCGGGAGACGTGGCCGTTCACGGTTCCACGACCGTCCTGGAGATGATCGTCAAGCCGAACAAGGCCAAGATCGAGCGGAAGTCGGGCCAGCGCCTGTCTCTCCTGGGCAACGGCAGCGGCCAAGGGATCAAGGACTTGATGGCCGGCAAGGCGCAGGTGGCCATGATCTCCGCGCCGCTGGACGCCGTCGTCTCCAAGCTCAACCAAAAAGACCCCGGTTCGGTGGACGGGTCGCTGCTCGTCACGCATCTGGTCGGAGCAGCCCGGCTCGCCTTCATCGTCAACAAGGCGAACAAGGTCACGTCGCTGACGATCAAGCAGGTCACCGACATCTATGCCGGCCGAATCACCAATTGGAAGCAGGTCGGCGGCAAAGACGCACCTATCATTCCGGTGATCGACATCAAGGGAACCGGCACGCGCGCCATGGTCGAGAAGAAACTCCTCTATGGCGGCGACGTCGTAGGCACGGCATTGGAAACCAAGACGGGCACGGAGATTATCGAGGCCGTGGCGAAATACCCCAACGCGATCGGCATCGCCATGGAGCAGTCGGTGGTCACAAGCGTCAGGCAGCTCCGGGTGGACAGATCGATCGAACGGCCTCTGATTTTCATCACCATGGGTGAGCCCGAGGCGAAGGTCGCAAAGGTGATCGCGGCCACGCGGTCGGTCGGGTTCTTCTGATATCTCCAATATCCGGGAATCCGGGGGGAGTTGCGCCGCCCGGCTTCTGCTCGGGCGGTTGGAGCCGGCGCCGAGACGCCAGGGCCCCGATTGGACCAACACCCAATCCCACAAGCTCTCCCGTACGGCATCGAAGCGGCGAGGCGCCGATAAATAGAAAGTTGCGCATCTTTTCTTGTTATAGTAAAAATAACATAACCATTAAACGTAGAAATTCGAGGGGAGTAAATTAATGATTAATAATTCACGAAATTGTGATTTTTGTTGTTCGGCATATTCATAATTGATCAAATTTTGGAGTTTATTGTTTTAAGCGCGTTTAAACGATATCAGATCTTGTAATGCCGAAGCGCGCCACGGGGAAGCCGGCCATCGAGAGCGCTTCACGATATGGCAGGGTATGACGCGGCGCATGGCGCACGGAAGGCCGGGCTTTCGAGGAGGTCCGGTCGCCGCAACATAGGCAGGAGGCCATGATGATTGCCAGAAAGGCAGTAACCAAGCTGTTGTCTGTTTCGATCGCCGTGGCGGTCTTGGCGGCCCTCGTGCCGGGCGGTCCGGCCGCGGCACAGGGCGCCGGAAGCCCGCTGCAGTCCGTGCACATGTCCGGTCAGCTGCAGGCGCTGTCTCAATCGATGATCACGCATTCGCTGTTGACGGCACTGTCGATCGACAAGAAGAAGAACGTCAAGATCCTGGCCAAGGACCGCGACAGGTTCGTGCGGACCGTCACCGCGCTGCGTCACGGCGACGAGAAACTGGGCCTGCGCGCGACCGAGAACCCGAAGATCCTGGAGAAGTTGGACAGGCTGGAACGGGAGTGGGCGATCTTCGGGCCCGCGGTCCAGAGCATCATCGACAGCAAGCGTGCGACCGCGCAAAACGTCGCCATCGTCGCCGAATGCATCCTGCCGATCGCCGAAGCCACCCGCGAGCTCATCGACGTCTACGAGTACTACGCGACGGGCGGCCGCACCTTTTCCGTGCTGACCGGAATGGTGAGTCAGGTCGAAGCCCAGCACGCGCTCCTAAAGGAGATGACCGCCGGGTTTCTCCTGGTCGCCTATGGCCACAAGCGGGAGAGCTACCGTGCCAGGCTTTGGGCCTATCAAGTCCAGTTCGATATGGTCCTGAGAGGATTGATCGAGGGCAATCCCCGGCTCAAGCTGCTGCCGGCGCCGGACGTGAAATTGAGAGAGCGGTTTCGCGCGGCCCGGGAGAAGTGGATCGACCTGTTGTCGATCACCAAGTCGGTCGCCGAAGGCGGCGTAGTCGACCCCGAGTGCATTTCAGAGGTGACCGCGAAGAGCCGGCAACTGGCCGCGGAACTCAGCGAGGCCGTTGACCGTTACAAGCGCCTCTAGCGTAGAAACGCATTCAGCGACGCTCCCGGCCCGTCAGGAGGCGAGGGGATCACGGGAAAGCGGTCCGGTCCTCGTGCACGGCCGGCCGGCGGCTAATCCCCTGGCGGGATCGCGTGCGGTGCGGTAAATCTGGCGGCTGCAACTCTCCGAGCGAGGCCCGCCATGGCGTCCACCAGCAGCCAGACCTACGACGTCGTCGTGATCGGCGCCGGCCACAATGGCCTGACCTGCGCCGGCTATCTGGCCCGCTCAGGCCTCAAGGTGAAGGTGGTCGAGCGGCGCCACGTGGTCGGCGGCGCGGTGGTCACCGAGGAGTTCCACCCCGGCTTCCGTAATTCGGTCTGCTCCTATGTGGTCAGCCTGCTGAACCCCAAGGTGATCCGCGAGCTCGAGCTGGAGCGCCACGGCCTGACCATCATGGACCGGGACTCGGGCTCGTTCAGCGCGCTGACGGACAGCGCCTACCTGCAGGTCGCCCGCGACGGCGCGCTCGCCCAGGCGGAGATCGCCAAGTTCTCGAAAAAGGACGCCGAGGCCTTTCCGGCCTTCGAGCAGGAGGTCGCCGAGATCGCCGAGATCCTGCGCGAGATCCTGCTGCAGCCGGCGCCCAACCTGGGCGGCGGCTGGGCGGATGTCTGGCAGGCGGTCAAGCTCGGAAACGGCCTGCGCAAGCTTTCGGCCAAGCAGCAGGCGACCCTGGCCGAGCTCATGACCATGAGCGTCGGCGACTATCTGGACCGCTGGTTCGAGAGCGAGGAGCTCAAGGGCGTCTTCGCCTTCGAGGGCATCGTCGGCAACATGGTCAGCCCCTATCATCCGGGCACCGCCTACGTGCTGCTGCATCATGCCTTCGGCGAGGTCAACGGCCGCACCGGCGCCTGGGGCCACGCCAAGGGCGGCATGGGCGCGATCACCCAGGCCATGGCCCGCTCGGCCGAGGCCCACGGCGCCGAGATCGAGGTCTCGGCCCCGGTCAAGGAGGTGATCGTCGAGGACGGGATCGCGCGCGGCGTGGTCCTCGAGGACGGCCGGGAGGTCCGGGCCCGGGTGGTCTCGGCCAACACCAACCCCAAGCTGCTGTTCCTCCGGCTGATGGACCCGGGCCTGCTGCCCGAGGATTTCCGCCGCCGCATGGAGGGCTGGCGCTGCCGCTCGGGCTCGTTCCGCATGAACGTGGCGCTGTCCGAGCTGCCGCGCTTCTGCGGCCTCTCCGAGGAGGAGGCGCGGCCCAAGCTCAAGGGCACGATCGACATCTGCCCCTCGCTGGCCTACGCGGAGCAGGCCTACGACGACGCCAGGACCCTGGGCTGGTCCCGCCGGCCCGTCGTCTCCATGTGCCTGCCCTCGCTCCTGGACGATACCCTGGCGCCCGAGGGCCGCCACGTCATGAGCCTGTTCTGCCAGCACTTCAACCCGGAACTGCCTGACGGCCGCTCCTGGGACGAGGTCAAGGAGGAGGTCGCCGACCTGCTGATCGAGACCGTGACGGAGTACGCGCCCAACTTCCGCCAGGCGGTGGTCGGCCGCCAGGTCTTGAGCCCGCTCGACCTCGAGCGCGACTACGGCCTGATCGGCGGCGACATCTTCCACGGCGCGCTGCACCTGGACCAGATCTACTCGCTCCGGCCGGCGGCGGGCTATGCCCGCTACCGCACGCCGGTCGAGGGCCTCTACCTCTGCGGCTCGGGCGCGCACCCGGGCGGCGGCGTCTCGGGCCTACCCGGCCACCACGCGGCAAAGGCCATCGCCAAGGACCTGAAGCGCGGCCGCGCGGCGGCGTGAGGGCAGCCGTGCCGGCCAGGCATTGGATGCGGCCAGAGACCAGTCAGCTTTCGCGGGCTCCCACATCCAGACCCTAGTCTCGATATCTCATCGTCTCTTGTCCGCGGCTTGTCCTTATTACGAGTGAGGGCTATACTGATTTCAATTTTCTGTATGAATTTTTGTTGGGTTTCTTGAACGGGACTGCCAGAAGTTCCCGGGGGCATTATCGGGAGTGCCAGGGAGGATGCTATGCAAGGGGGAGCCGTTCGGGCCGCGGTGCTGATGGCCGTCTTGGTGACTGTCGGGGGATGCCTGGAGCAAGATGGCGCCGACGTGCTTGGCGAAACAATGGGCCCGGGCGTTGTGGGGGCGCCTGTCGCCATTAACGAACCGGACCCTGCCGCCAAGGCCAGGCTGGTGAAGACCTACGGTCAGCTCCCGTTGCACTTCGAGGCCAACCACGGACAAATCGATTCCCAGGTGAGGTTCCTGGCCCGAGGTCCGGGCTATGGTTTGTTTCTCACTCCAACAGAAGCGGTGCTGTCCGTAAGCGGGGCTAGGGCAGACGGTGAAGCGGGCGACAAGGCATTCGGGCGACGCAGCCAGATTGACACGACCAGGCAGGCTTTGCTCCGCATGAAATTCCTTGGAGCCAAGCCGGACCCAGAAATGACCGGGCAGGAGCAGCTTCCCGGCAAGAGCAACTACTTCGTCGGCAACAATCCCAACACATGGCAGAGAAACGTTCCGCACTTCGCCAAGGTTCGGTATCACCAGGTCTATCCGGGGATAGATTTGCTGTTCTACGGTAACCATGGACATCTGGAGTATGATTTCATCGTTCAACCGGGTGCTGATCCCGGGACTATCACTCTCTCGTTTCATGGCGCCGATGCGTTCGAAATCGATCGCGAGGGCAATCTCGTCCTGCAACTGGCAGGAAGGAGAATCACGCAACGCGCCCCGGTGGTCTATCAAGAGCATGGCGAAAAGCGTCGGCAAATCCATGGACTTTACGTCGCGCATGGAGAGCACGGTGTTGGATTTGAGGTTGCTTCTTATGATCACACCAAACCGTTGATCATCGATCCGCTGTTGGTTTTTCAAGCTACTTAGGAGACACGAAAAACGACGATATGCCTAGCATCGCCGTGGACGATTTCGGGAACTCCTATTTGACTGGACGCACCGACGTTCTTCTTTCTCCATTGGGCGATTTCACCGGTGACCATGCCTTGGTTGTGAAAATAGGCGCCGATGGCAAACTGATCTATTGGAACGTTTTGGGCGGTAGCCATATCGCATGGGGGTACGCCGTTGCGGCCGACTCTAGTGGCAACGCTTACGTTACGGGCATGACATATGCCGAGGATTTTCCTACCACGCCCGGGTCGTTTCAGGAATCCTGTCCGCCTACACCGGTAGGTACGTGCAATGGTGCGTTCGTGACCAAATTCAGTGCCGATGGATCCGCGCTAGTCTATTCGACCTATCTTTCCGGCGGTGCAAACGTTCAAGCAGGGACAGCCGCCTGGGACGAAGGACGCGGGATTGCAGTGGATTCGCTTGGGAACGCTTTTGTTACGGGAAGCACCCTTTCAGATCAGTTTCCAACAACTCCGGGTGCCTTTCAAAGCACGTTCGGAGGTGGTCGGGACGGCTTTATAACGAAACTGAATTTGACGGGAACCGAAGCCATCTACTCCACTTATCTCGGAGGTAAAGGGAGCGATAGCCCAGAGGGTATTGCTATTGATAGGGATGGTAATGCTTATGTCACAGGTAAGACTTTCAGGGCTTCTTGCACGGATTGCACGAACGATTTTCCAACCGAAAAGCCGATACAGGGAACATCAGAAGGCCTCCAAACTGACGCATTCGTAACCAAAATCAATCCCGCCGGTGAAGCTCTTGTTTATTCGACGTACCTTGGCGGCAGCGATCTGGACTCCGCAGCAGATATCGCGGTTGATCGGTTGGGGCATACCTATATCACCGGACAAACAAAGTCGACCGACTTTCCCGTACAAAACGCTCTCCAGCCGGACTTTAGTGGCAGTCCCTACGGTGATGCTTTCATTTCGAAGCTAAATCCCGACGGCTCAGCGTTCGAATATTCAACTTATTTTGGCTATTTCAGCATCGGTTATGCGGTTGACGCGGATGGTAACGGCAATGCCTATATTGTCAATTCAGCCCTAGGAGATGCGGCCGTTGCTGTCCTAGATCCGATGGGTTCCAGAATCACCTTCTTCGGCTTAGTTGGTGGATCAAGAAGCGAAAAGGGGCTCGATCTTGCCATCGGTCCGACCGGCGACATTTATTTGACGGGGTTCACATTTTCTGACGACTTTCCAACCGTCAATCCATTTCAAGCGGCCCGAGCAGGGGGGATGGATGTGTTTGTGGCTCGGATCGCAGATCAAGTTGACAACGACTTCAACGCCGACCGCCGGTCGGACATCCTGTGGCGCAATGCCGACACCGGGAACGCAATCCTGTGGCAGATGAACGGCTTCGCCAAGGAGGCCACGGGTTCGATCGGCGCGCCCAGCACCGACTGGCAGGTGCAAGGCCTGGCCGACTTCAATGCCGACACCAAGACCGACGTATTGTGGCGAAACACCGCCACGGGAAAAGCCGTCGCTTGGCTGATGGACGGCTTCACGAAGCTCGCTGGGGGCGCAATCGGTGCGCCCAGCTTCGACTGGCAGATCGTCGGCACGGGCGACTTCGACGGCGACGGCCGCGCCGACATCCTGTGGCGCAACATTACAAATGGGGCCGCCGTCATCTGGCTGATGGACGGCCTGTCGAGAAATGCCTCAGGCGGGATCGGCGGGGCACCCCTCGTGTGGGAGGTGGCCGGCGCCGCCGACTTCGACGGCGACGGCAAAGTGGACATCCTGTGGCGCAACACGAGCACCGGAGCCACGGTGATCTGGAAGATGGACGGCTTCTCGCGGCTTGCCTCTGGGGGGCTCGGCGCGCCGCCCCTCGACTGGCAGGTCGCGGGCCTCGGAACGTTCAACCGTGACGCCCGTTCGGACATCCTATGGCGCAATACGAGCACCGGCAGCACCGTGATCTGGAAAATGAACGGCATGGTGAAGGAGGAGGTCGCGTCGATCGGCTCGCCGCCGCTTGTGTGGAGCCTGGAAGACGTGGTCGACACCGACGGCGACCGCCAGTCGGATATCATTTGGCGCAACACCGCTACGAGCAGCACGCTTATCTGGCGCATGGACGGCTTCGTCAAGGACGCCGTGGGCGCGATCGGCGGCGTACCCCTCGTCTGGGAAGTGCAGTAGGCGCGCGCGGATCTTGCCGCTTGGCCACTCGAAGGATAACGCCGGGATGAACACGGCGCTGCTGCGCGCGATCTTGATTCTGCCGGGCAACGTGCTCGTCGTGGTGCCGGCGCTTGTCCTCTGGCTTTCCGGCTGGAGCGCGGCCGCCTGGCAGGCCTCGCCCGCCACCTTCGGCGCGCTCGCCCTCGCCGCCGGGCTGGCCGGGCTAGGGCTCATGCTCATGGTCCGCACCGTCGGGCTCTTCCTGCGGCGCGGGCAGGGCACCCCCGCGCCCTGGGACCCGCCGCGCAAGCTGGTGGTCGAAGGCGTCTACCGCCATGTGCGCAACCCGATGATCTCGGGCGTGATCTGCGCCCTGCTGGCCGAGGCGCTGGCATTCTGGTCCTGGCCCCTTTGCGTTTGGGCGGCGCTCTTCGTCGCCGTCAACATGCTCTACATGCCGCTCTCCGAAGAGCCGGGCCTGGAACGCCGATTCGGCGCGGCCTACCGGACCTACAAGGCCAACGTGCCGCGCTGGATACCGCGGTTCCGGCCCTGGGCAGGCGAGGACCTAACGCCCGACCGCTCCTGAAGGACGATCTCTGAGCGGGCTATTTGATGGCGAAGGTGACCTCGTCGGACCCGCAGTCGGCCTTGACCCAAAACTGGTGTTTGCCGCCCGGCAGTTTGTGCACGAACTGGACGCTGATCTGGTCGTAGAACACGGTGCTGCCCAGGGTCGAGCCGTCGAACCCCCATCGGATCTTGTGATCGCCTCCGCAGGTGGCGCCGAAGCTGGCCGTGAAGTAGGCGGACTTGAGCCCCGAGACGGCGGGATCGGTGATTGGATAACCGGCTCCATTGATTGGGTAGACGATGTTGACCGGTACTTGGGCCAGGGCCGAGCCGGTAATTCCGGCCACGACGACGGCCATGAATGTCCCAACGATCTTCTTCATGGCATCCTCCTTTGAACGATGCACTAGTATCGTTGTTGAGGAGTTTTTCCACTGTGAGTTTCGGCACACCCTTTCTGATGGCGCCTGCCACGCAAGGAAGGCACGAGCCCTTCTGGCAGGCGAAACAATCCGGGTGAGGTGCCCTTTATCGAAAGCTGGACTACAGACGACGTGAACCCTTCGCCCCTAACGGAGCGTGATGTCGATGTCGAAGAAATGGTTGATGGCGAGCACCGTCGCGATGACGACGAGCGCGAAGAAGGCCAGGCCGAAGAGCGCCCCCGAGTAGCCGAACAGGAACATGTTTCCCCAGGTGCGCAGCGGGTGCTTCTCGCGCTCGGCGCGCCGGCGCGCATCGTCGCGCCGCTCCTTGCCGGCGACCAGGGTCACGTAGACGCGCATGAAGACGAGCGGGATGCTGAGCCTGATGTTGATGAAGTGCCTGCCGTCCCAGCGAGTGTCCGCGGGAGCTCCGCCCAGGGACGGCGCCAGGCCGGGACGGCTGTCCCAG
>JAOUCL010000108.1 GCA_029859805.1 Rhodospirillales bacterium
AACCTCCTCAGGCGCGAGCCATCCAATATCTCCCTCAAGCGAAAACGTCTCAAAGCCGCCCTCAACCCAATGTTCCGAGACACCATCCTCACTTGTTAACGATTCATGATCTCGCCCTGGGCCGGCACATAGTCCAGCACCTCGCTCACGTCCTCGCCGATCCGGTGCAGCGCGCCGCCGCAGTTGGGGCAGCTGCAGCCCTCCGGCTCGTGGCGCTGCTCCTCGCGCGGCAGATGATCCGGCAGCGGGCGGCGTCCCCGCTTGGCCGGGCTCTTGTCCTCCGGCGAAGGCGCCTCGGGCTGGCGCGCGTCGCTCAGCGCGCCGATGTCCGCCTCGATCTCCTCGAAGGCCAGCGCCAGCTGACCCGGGTCGCGCGTCTCCGAGGAGCGGCCGAACTTCAAGCGCTTCAACTTGGCCAGATACCCGCGAAGCTTCTCGACTTCCTCGTTGCGTTGCTCCAGCGCCGTCGCCAGATCGCGCACCACCTGCTGCAGAAAAACCGGGTCCGTGGGAAGCCGATCAAGGTCCAAGCGCCTGCCGAGCAGAATGGCGTCGAGACCGCCTATCAACGGTACGCATATGCCGATTGTGGACCCGGCGGGAGTGGCTTCCCGCACGCTGGACAGGCCGCCTCGACCCGCGGTGCTCGAACGATGAACGTTATGCTCGCTGTGTCGCTCCGGATGCCGTCAACCTTCAGGCCCGCCGGCGCCCGACAATAGCTCGAATCCGAGCATGTCATAGGGAACTCCCGTCCGAGACCGACCGGACATTCTACCCCACAGCCTCAGATGTGAGTCAGCGCTTGTTCCACGCCGATCAACAGCATGTGCGCCCCGCCGTCTAGAGGGACGCGGACGCGCCCTTCGGCACAGTCGAGACGCGAGCCATCGAGGAGGGCGTGCGAGATGTCGCGACGACAATGCGATGGCGTCTCCACGCGGATATCGTACTGGGTCGATCCCACTTTCACCGTGGCTTCAAATCCCGGCCATGCGGCTGGAACGCAGGGATCGACGACAAGAAAACCACCCTCGCGGCGGATGCCCAGAATGCCCTCGACACCGGCACGATACATCCACCCGGCTGCGCCCGTGTACCAGGTCCATCCCCCGCGCCCGGCGTGAGGCGAGACAGAATAGACGTCGGCAGCGACGACGTAGGGCTCGACCTTGTAGCGTTCGACTTCCTCGGGCGTGCGCGCATGGTTGATCGGGTTGAGCAGGGCGAACAGCTCGCCGGCCTTCTCGCCCGCACCTAGCTTCGCAAACGCGAGTATTGCCCACATGGCGGCGTGGCTGTATTGCCCGCCATTTTCGCGCAGGCCCGGCGGGTAGCCCTTGATGTAGCCGGGATCGCGAGGCGTCTTGTCGAAGGGCGGCGAGAACAGGAGGGCCAATCCGTCGTCACGGCGGATCAGGTGCCTCTCCAGGGACGCCATCGCCTCAGCGGCGCACTTGGGGTCGGCGGCGCCCGACAACACGGCCCAGGACTGAGCAATAGAATCGATCCGGCATTCCTCGCTCGTCTTCGAGCCGAGCCAGGTTCCGTCATCGAAAGTCGCGCGACGGTACCATTCGCCATCCCAGGCCTCCCGCTCGAGCGCCTCGCGCACCGAGGCCGCATGAGCGCACCAGCGTCGGGCACGGTCGGCGTCGCGGCGTTTCGCCAGCGGCGCAAAAAGCTCGATGGTCCGCACCAGCAGCCAGCCGAGCCACACGCTTTCGCCCTTGCCGCCCTCGCCGACCCGGTTCATGCCGTCGTTCCAGTCACCGGTGCCAATGAGAGGCAAGCCGTGTTCGCCAGTGAGTTCGAGGCATTGGTCGAGGCCGCGGGCACAGTGTTCGAACAGCGAGGCCGTTTCGTCCGCGACCATTGGTTGGAAGAAGGCGTCCTGCTCGCCGGGACTCAAGGTAGGACCTTCGAGAAACGGCACGATCTCATCCAGGATCGCCGCGTCATCCGAACAAGCGATGTACGTGGCGGTCGCGAAGGCGAGCCAGACACGGTCGTCTGAGATCCGCGTTCGCACCCCCTGCCCGGAACGGGGCAGCCACCAATGCTGAACGTCGCCTTCGACGAACTGCCGGGAAGCGGCGCGCAGGAGATGGCGCCGCGTCACGTCCGGCTTGGCGAATGTCAAGGCCATGCCGTCCTGAAGCTGGTCGCGGAAGCCGTAAGCGCCGCTTGCCTGATAGAAGGCCGAGCGCGCCCAGATTCGGCAGGCGAGCGTCTGATAGAGCAGCCAGCCGTTCAGCATGATGTCCATCGCCCGGTCGGGCGTCTTGACCTGAACCGCCCCGAGCAATGTCTCCCAGTGGTCTGTCACCTCCTCGAGAACGGCGTCGAGATCGGTCTCGCGATAGCGGGCGATCAGCGCCCGGGCCTCTTTGGCTGACCCGCACTGTCCGAGGAAAGAGACGACTTCGGCCGTCTCGCCCGCGCCGAGCTCGACGACGCTCTGCAAGGCGGTGCAGGGATCGAAGCCGGCGCCGGTTATCCCGGACAGAGGAGTCTTACCGACGAGCGCCGCGGGCGCCGCAGGTCCGCCGTTGCGACCAAGAAACTCTGTGCGGTCCGCCGTCCACGCCGTCTGCCGCCCGCCGAGATCTGCAAAGGCGATACGGCCGGAGAACGCGATGCTCCAGGGATTGCGGGCCAGCACCGCGCCGGTGGTCCCATCGATATCCGTCGCGATGAACGGGCCCGAAGCGCCACGGGACGTGCCGAGGACCCACTCCGCGTAGGCCGTGACCGATAGCTGGCGGGGCTTTCCCGAGAGGTTTCGAAGGGTCAGGCGTGAAATCTTGATCGGGTCGCCAAGCGGCACGTATTGCAGCAATTCGAGCGCGATGCCGTTCGCCTGGTGTTCGAAGCGGCTATAGCCGTGACCGTGGCGAGCAATGTAGGTTCCGCCGTCCCGGATCGGCTGCGCCGTTGCACTCCAGAGATCGAAGGTCTCCTCGTCGCGAACGTATATTGCCTCGCCTGTCGGGTCTCCGACCGGATCGTTCGACCACGGCGTGAGCTGGTTCTCGCGACTGTTTCCAGCCCAGGTGTAGCCGCTCCCCTCCGCCGCCACCTGGAAGCCGAAGCCGGGATTGGCAATCACGTTGATCCACGGCGCAGGCGTCGCATGGTCACCATCGAGGATCGTCACATACTCCCGGCCGTCCTTGCCGAACCCACCAAGGCCGTTGAAGAACTCAAGATCCGGCGGCACTCGCGCCGGTGACAGCCGCTGTGCCGGCATCGGAGGCGTCGGGCCACGGACTGGCGATGGCCCGATCGGCGATTGCGGCACACGGGCGAGTTGGTCGGCGATGGGCCCGCGACGGGCGATCAGCACGACACGGGCGGCTGATTGAAGCAAGGCTCGGGCTTCGCCGCTCATCAGGTCGGCGCGCAGCGCGTGGACCGCGCCTTGCGCGAGCTCTTCGCCGAAACGCGGCCGCGATTGACTGCTCCGCACGGCGGTCTCGATCGCGATCTGAAGATCCTGCAGGTAGGAGGATGCATGCTCGTTGACGATGACAAGGTCAACGTCGAGGCTTTTCATGCGCCAATATTCGTGGGCGCGCAGCAGCTGGCGAACCTGGGCGATGTCCGCGATATCGTCGATACGCAGGAGAACGATCGGCAAGTCGCCGGAAATGGCGTGCGGCCACAGGCCTGACTGGGACCCCGCCCCGCGAATGATCGCCTCTGAGGGCGACCTGAAGCGTGGGTCGGCGTATAGGATCGGTGCAGCCAGTCGCTGAAAGTCCGCTGCCTCCTCCGCCTCGACATCGAGATGGCGAAGCTGGACCTGTGCCTGGGTCCACGCTAGGGTCTTCGCCCGGTCGAACGCGCTGCGATGATGATGTTTGTCGACGAGATCCAGAAGCTCGGCCCGCGACGACGCGACAACGGTCCAGAAGGCGACCCGCGCGACCTTACCGGGCGGAATCATCACTCGATACCTGAGCGAAAAAATCGGGTCGAGGACGGTTCCGGTTGTGTTCGAAAGCGGTTGGCCATCCACGATGGCGGCAGCCGCGCCGACTGTACGGCCGCGGCCCACGAAACGGGCCCGGTCGGACTCGTGCTGCGGATCGGTGACGATCTCGCCTTCCACGACGGCGAAATGGGCGGCCCATACACGTGGCTCCTCATGCGAGCGCGGGCGGCGCGTGGCGATGAGCGCATTGAATTCGGCGAGATGCTCGGTTTGGACGAACATCTTGGCGAAAGCCGGATGCGCGTTATCGGCGGCGGGTGTCGTCAAGACCACTTCAGCGTAGGATGTGAGTTCGATCTCACGCGGACGGCGTCCGCTGTTGGCCAGCGATACGCGGCGAACCTCGCCGTCATCCTCCCCGGAGACGAGAACGTCCATGGTGGTCGTCAACGTGCCATCGCGGCGGATGAATTCGGCGTGATCCTCACCGAAGACGACTTCGTCGTATTTCGCATCGCTTCCGACCGGCTGCGCGCCAGCAGACCAGACGTTTCCGCTCTGCGTATCCCGCAGGAAGATGAAGGAGCCCCAGTCGTCGCGGGTCGTGTCCTCCCGCCATCGTGTCACGGCAATATCGCGCCAGAGGCTATAGCCCGACCCCGCGGCCGTCAGCATCACCGTGTAGCGCCCGTTCGACAGCAAATGCGTTGTTAGGGCGCCGCCGGCGGATGCCGTGAGCCGGCGCACCGTCGGAGCCTGGGCACGGGCGTCGACCGCGGAAGCCTTCACCTCTTCGGCCCGCGGATGCGCAACGGCGACGTCCCGGGGCATGCGTTCCTGAAGCAGGAGCTCACCGGCCTGGATCATCGGTTCGCGATGGAACCGGGCGCGCATCTGACCATCGTGCAGGGTGTTCGCGATGGCAACGATGGTCATGCCCTGGTGATGGGCCATGAAGCTGCGTACGATTGCCACGTCCTCGTTATCAGGAAGACGCGAGCGGGTGAAATCGAGGGCTTCGTAGAAGCCGTAGCGGCCGGCTGCTCCCATCTCGGCAAGGCGGGTGTAGTTCCGTCGTGCGCCGTGCGGGTCCACCATCGCCGCAAGACCCGTTGCATAGGGCGCAATCACCACATTTTCGGAGAGGCCGCGCTTCAGGCCGAGACCGGGAACGCCGAAGTTGGAATACTGGTAAGTGAATTCCATGTCGCGGGCGTTGTAGGCGGATTCCGAGATGCCCCACGGAATGCCCAGCGACCGTCCATAGGACTTCTGGCGCTCCACCACCAGACGGTTGGTTTGCTCGAGCAGGCTGCCGACCGGCGCGCGCATCACCAGCGACGGCATCAGATACTCAAACATGGATCCGGACCAAGAGATCAGCGCCGATCCGCTCCCGAGAGGTGTCGCTGCCCGGCCGAGGCGAAACCAATGTCGTGTCGCAACATCCCCCTTTGTTATGGCAAACAGGCTGGCGAGCCGTGCTTCCGAAGCGAGCAGATCGTAGCAGCTGGGATCAAAGCTATTGTCGGCAAGGGAATAGCCGATCGACAGCAGTTTCCGCTCAGGATCGAGGAGAAACGCGAAATCCATCGCAAGCGCCATCTCGCGCGCCGTGTCCGCGAGCGCATTTAATCGGTGCTTCAGGTTTTCCGGTGCATCGGCGATCTGGAGCCGGTCACGGCCATGTTCGGCTACGGCCTTCGTCAGGGCTTCGATCCAGAAGACCAGATCCGGAGAGCTGTCGTCTGCGACTGCGGGCATGACGTCGTGAGTCGCCTCGGCGGCCTTTTCCGCAAGCCGTTGCAGCATCGGCAACAGCGTTTCGGTCGCTTGCGCCCCGGTCAACTGGGCTTCGATCTCTTCAAGGATGAAGGCGAGCTGCCGTCCATGCTCGCCGCTCGCCGCGGGCAGGGTGTCGATGGCTTCACGTATCAGCCCAACATTGTCTGTCATGCCAAGTCGAGCAGCCGGCGCTAGAGGGGCATCCATCCACTCTTCACAGGCGCTGGCGAGCACGATCAGATGACCAGCAAGATTTCCGCTATCGACGGATGAGACGTAAGCGGGATCGAGCGCATGCAGGTCCTTTGTCCCGTACCAGTTGAAGAAATGGCCCTTGAACCGCGGGAACTTCTGCATCGAGCTGAATGTCGCTTCCAGCCGCTCGACGGTCTCCGTTGTTCCTGCCCAGCCGAAGTCGCGGGCGGCGATGGCGGAGAGCAGATAGAGACCGATGTTGGTTGGCGAAGTCCGGTGCGCGATGATCGGCTTTGGGTCCTCCTGGAAATTGTCCGGCGGCAGCATGTTGTCTGATGGTGTCACGAACGTTTCGAAGAAGCGCCAGGTGCGACGGGCGATGAGACGCAAGTCGCGCGCATCCGGATCTGAAACCGCGAGTCGCGGCGCGACGACCGGCGACCGGCTGGACCACAAGGCGAGAGCCGGCGCTGTCAGCCATAGCAGTGCAAAGGGCAGGACGAGTGGCCAGGATGACGGCGCGAATGCGACCGCACTGGCAGCCATGACAAGCCCGAGCGAGGTACCACCCACCATCTGCCGATAGAAGCCGCGGAGAGCCAGTCGTGGGCTCCCCGTCGACTGTGCGGCCGTCGTCCATTCGAGCAGGTGGCGGCGCGTCGTAGACAGGCGCGCCAGCGTTCTCACGATGGCATCGCCCGTTCGCCAGGCTTGATCGGCGAGGAACGCGACTGAAAGAAGGGTCTGCGTGGCCGAGAGCCGCAGATCGGCAGCGAGCATGCGAATGTGATGGCCAAGGCGAATGCCGGAGCGATGCGGCAGCACGGAAAAGCAGGCCGGAAGGAATGCCGGGATCGCGATGGCGGTGAGGACAAGAAGGCCCCCTAACATGCCGGAAGGCATTGGTAGCAGCCAGCTGAAGCCGAGGACTATGAGTGTGAACGGGGCAAGCAATGACCGCCTCAGATTGTCCAGCATCTTCCAGCGGCCGAGCAACGGAACTGCTTGACGTCCCGTTCGGTGCCCGAACACCCAGGGAATGAGCTGCCAGTCGCCACGCGTCCAGCGATGCTGGCGCTTGCCCGCGACGTCGTAGCGGGACGGGAATTCCTCGACGACCTCAACGTCAGAGGCGAGGCCGGCGCGCGCGAAGACTCCCTCGAAGAGATCGTGGCTGAGGAGGGCATTTTCGGGGACGCGGCCGGCGAGAGCTGCCTCGAAGGCATCGACGTCGTAGATGCCCTTGCCGGTGTAGGATCCCTCGCCGAAGAGGTCCTGGTAGACGTCCGAGACGGCCGCCGCATAGGGATCGATACCGCCGGGGCTGGAGAAGACCCTTTGATAGAATGAACCCTCGCGGCCGACCGGCAGCGAAGGAGTGACGCGCGGCTGCAGAATGGCGTAGCCGTCGATGACACGCTGCTCGACGTTGCTGAATTTCGGTTGGTTCAGCGGATGCCATCTTGCCGATCAGCCGGAGTGCTGCATCTCTCGGTAGCCTGGTATCGGCATCGAGGGTGATTACGTAACGCACGTCGGCCGGCACCTGCGGTGCGCGCTCTGCGACGGGCATGAACGTCGTGTCGGTAGCTCCGCGCAGAAGCCGGTTGAGTTCATGCAGCTTGCCTCTTTTGCGCTCCCATCCCATCCATTTGTTCTCGCCCGCATTGAAGACGCGGCGCCGATGCAGCAGGAGGAAGCGGCTGCCGCCGGGGCCCGGTCCGTAACGGCGGTTCAGCTGTCCGATCGCCTCGGCGGCCACGCCGAGAAGATGGGCATCGCCCTCGAGGACCTCCTGGTCCGCGTCGACCCCGTCCGATAGGAGGGCGAAGGTGAGATCGCCGCCGGCGCCGGCGAGGTGGTGGATCTCCAGCCGTTCAATCTGCTCCAGAAGGTCGGCTTCGCCGGTCAGTAGCGTCGGCATGGCGACGAGCGTCCGAAGCGATGGCGGGACGCCTGCCGTAAGTTCAAGGCCCGGCAAGGTCGTCGCGCCAAAGCTCCAAGTGATTGCACGGTTGACGAGCGCAGACGCCACCTCGGTCGCCGGGAGGAACCCGATCAGAGCAAACAGCGCGAGCCAGCCGACAGCGAGGCCGGGAACCGCAAGCGCCGACAACGCGAGAACCAGAAGCCCCATAGTGACAAACAGGATCGCGCCGACATAGCCGCCAATACCGAGGCGGATGTTGAAGCGGCTGATCCACAGCCGGGGAGGCGGCCGAAACCCGATCTTCCGCTCGAGTGCGCGCCGACCCTCGGCGATCAGATGATAGCCGGGATCGCCGGCGCGCTCCGCCTCCGCTGTGTTGACCGCCCCGGCTGCCGCCGCGCGGGACGCGTCCAGCGCAAGATCGGCGATTTCGAGTTCAGTGGAAGACGAACCACGGGCCAATTGTTCGATTGCGCTTCGGTATAGGTTGCGTGTCGGAAAATCCATTGCGGCAAAGTTGCTCGCCGCGCGTAGCCGCTCATCGACGAGGCTTACGCTCTCGAACAGCTCCGCCCAATCAATATCGGAGATCAAGCGCATGCTGGTGATGACATTGCGCACGGTGACGTTGGATGCGCCCTTGCTCCGTTGCTCGTGCTGCACCACGTTATCTATCGAAGCGTCTTGAAGTCTGAGCCGCTCCTCCAGCCAACCGAGCGCCGGCGTTGTTATTGGATCCTGCTCCCTGAGCCGCTTCGCGAGGTGTGCGGCGAAAGTTTCGGACAAAGTCCCAGATGAGCGCGTGGAGATGTCCCTTTCGAGCGCGGATCGGGCGTCTCCTGATACGAGAAGCCGGTCGGCCAGCGCGTCGGCATCTGCGCGCGCCCTTCCTCCGGCCGTGATCTGGTCGGCCAGCCGGCGCAGGTTCTCGATGAGGACAATGCGCAGCGTGATTGCAACAGCCCATAATTCGCCGATCGTGAGGGGCTGGACCCGCTGATAGGCTGCAATGAACCGACGCAATATGTCGGGATCGAAGTGGCTGTCACTGTGGGCGACGAAGGCCCAGGCAAGGCCGAATACCCTCGGATAACCGGCGAATGGTCCCTCAGCCAGTTTCGGCAACTGGCGGTAATAGCTGGGGGGCAGGTCATCCCGAACCTCGCGGATCTGCTCCTCGACCAGGTGATAATTGTCGAGCAGCCATTCTGCAGCAGGAACCACGCCTCGGCCGCTCTCCAGCTCCAAGGCGCTCGCGCGATAGACCGCAAGCAACACCGCGGCATTGTCGTTGAGTCGGGTGTGCAAGGATAGGACGACTGGCGGTCTCGTCGTGACCGGCTGCGCGGCAGCGAGGCTTTCCGCGTGCTGCTCAAGCCGATCGATGCCGAAAAGCTCCTCCCTCACCGGCGCCTTGTCGTTCCATGGAGGCGATGGAGAGCGACGCCCGAGAGCATGGCGAAGGATCGAGTTCATGAGCGCCTTTCCGGCCAGCGTTGGCTCGCGATCGGCGGCGAGGCGAGCGAACCTGTCTGAGGAACTGCGGGCCCTGTTCCTAGACGGTCCCGCGACGTACCTTCGGATGGAACTCTAGAGCCGCGGGTTGATCTAGGACTTCGCATCGTCCGAGGGTGCCGGTCAAGAAGCGGAGGCAGTCGAAGTCCGGTTAGTGGCGCCATTCGGAAACGGGCAGCAGCTCGCCGGCAACATCCAGATGGGCCGCATCGCTCGTTGGATGTAGCCGTTTCTCGGAGATCCGAAAGCTGAAGTGTCGCCCGTCATCGGTCAACAACTGAACATCCTTGCGACCGAAAACCTGCCTCAAGACCTCGGGAGGCATTCGGACTTCGCCGCAGCGAGTCACCTGGCCGGGCTTCGTGAGGAAGCCGTCAAATTCATAGTCGACGCGGGCGACCGTCTGGTCCCTGCATGTCAGAATGCCCGCGCCACGACGTCCAGCAAGATAGTGCATGATCGATTTTTTCCTTCAGAGAGGCTGGGCTGCGCACGCGCATACGCCTCCAGAGCCGCTTCTGGGCCCCCAGAATTGATCGCCAGAACCTGGTGAGAACCGCTGAGGATCGAAATAGCGGGAGTGTGCAACATCGTTGCCGTAAGCTGAGAGGCGAGAAGAGAAAGCCCAAGACTCTCCTCTTCGTCGATCACCAGCCGATAGCTTTCCACGGGTTGCTGGCGGTCGAAAGAGCTCAGCTTGAATGGGCGCCTGAACGTGACCGTCGTTGCCTTGGTCCCGACAGTCATGCTCTTGTGCCTCAACTCTTCTTCTTCGGAATTCCGATCGAAGCCGATATGCCTTTGGTCGACACCGCGGGAGCCGTTACGGGTTCCTTCTTCTTCTTAGGCTTTCGGATTTCCCGATTGCTGCGCCTCTGCCCCTTGGCCATGATGTCCTCCTGCACCAACCGGATCCGCCCGTTGCAGTCGGTAAAGAATGAAAGGCCCCGCTACCTCGATGAGGCGCGGGGCCAGCAAGGCGCCGGGCGCCTCATCAGGCAGAATGCTGCCGCATCGTTCGTTTCAAGCCGCCAGTACCTCCGTGGTCGACTCGGTGGATCCGATGCTGGCCGCCGGCGGGCTCATGGAACTCCACGGCCACCGGCGTTGCAGTCAGGCCAGAACCTTGAGGTTATCGGCCGACATCTTGCCGCTCTTGCGGTCGGAGACGAGCTCGAAGCCCACCTTCTGACCTTCGCGCAGGTCGGCGATGCCTGAGCGCTCCACGGCGCTGATGTGGACAAAGGCGTCACTGCCGCCGTCATCCGGCGCAATGAAGCCAAAACCCTTCTGGACGTTAAACCATTTCACGGTTCCCGTAGTCATCAGGAAACCCTTTCACAAACAGAGGTGTTGCTTGCCCGCAATCGCGAGCAGTCGAAATCGCATTTTCAGGTAAGATTTGTCAGCGCGAGGCCAAGTCATCCGGCCGTCTATCGACCTAATTGATATGGCCTGACACCAAGGAAAATACAAGCAGGCTTTATGGAGTTTTGTGGATTTCTTTGAGGCGGAGAATCTACATGCCAGAAATATGCCGGAGAATTGGGATCTTTTATCAGAGTTTTCCTGAACTTCGATGTCATATGCCACCTGACACACACGGTCCCGCGCACACCTCCTTATGAATCGTCGTCGGCCACACGTTGCGTGCGGGTCGCGCCGGTAGGGAGGCAGGGCACCTTCGAACGGTGCCCGCGCAGCCCGGCCCAAACCTTGGAGTGTTTCTTGACACTCGACGACACACACTCTGCTCACAGCTCAAGGCTAGTTAGGTCCCAAGCAGGAACTTCTCGGGATCGCCACGGGCCCCGGCCATCTCGAAAGTACGATACGAGCTGCATGAGGATGATGCCCCGTTCGTGCGCGACCGACAATCGATGGTGAATTCCGAATGTCGCGAGATCAGTCTCGCGAGGCGGTTGGATGGCGTGGCGTCAGGCTCTGAAAATCGACCCGATGGCGACGGGCGCTCTCGGCATTCAAATCAGAGCCCGCGAGATCTTCGGTATGGCGTGTCCTAATAGTCCATGTCGCCGCCCGACATCGACGGTCCGGCCTTCTTCTCTGGCTTTTCGGCAACCATCGCCTCGGTGGTTATGAGGAGCCCCGCCACGGACGCGGCACCCTGCAAAGCGAGCCGAACGACCTTCGTCGGATCGATGATGCCGGTCTTCACCATGTCGGTGTAGCTTCCGGATTGGGCATCGAAGCCTTGACTGGCGTCGACTTTCTCCAACAGCTTGCCGACGACGACCGAGCCGTCGGTGCCGGCATTCTCGGCGATCAACCGGGTCGGATAGGCGAGCGCGCGGCGGACGATGCCGATGCCGACCTGCTGGTCGCCGTTGTCCGGCTTCAGCTTGGCGAGCGCCTTGGTGCCGTAAAGGAGAGCAACACCGCCGCCGGCGACGATGCCTTCCTCAACCGCGGCGCGCGTCGCGTGCATTGCGTCCTCAACGCGGTCCTTGCGCTCCTTAACTTCAACGTCGGTCGCGCCGCCGACGCGAATAATCGCGACCCCGCCGGCCAGCTTCGCCAACCGCTCCTGCAGCTTTTCGCGGTCGTAGTCGGAGGTCGTCTCCTCGACCTGCGCTCGGATCTGCGCAATGCGGCCCTGGATCTCCTTCTTCTTTCCGGCGCCGTCGATAATCGTCGTGTTCTCCTTGTCGATGTGGACCCTTTTGGCCCTGCCGAGCATGTCGAGGGTGACGTTCTCGAGCTTGATGCCCAGGTCTTCGCTGACCATCTGGCCGCCGCTGAGGGTCGCAATGTCTTCGAGCATGGCCTTGCGACGATCGCCGAAGCCGGGCGCCTTCACTGCCGCGACCTTCAGGCCGCCGCGCAGCTTGTTGACCACGAGCGTGGCGAGCGCTTCGCCCTCGATATCCTCGGCGACGATGAGAAGCGGTTTGCCGGCTTGCACGACCGCCTCCAGCAGGGGCAGCATCGCCTGAAGGCCGGAGAGCTTCTTCTCGTGCAGGAAGATGTAGGGATCCTCCAGCTCGACGATCATCTTCTCCACGTTGGTGATGAAGTAGGGTGAGAGATAGCCGCGGTCGAACTGCATGCCCTCGACGACGTCGAGCTCGGTCGCCATGCTCTTGGCCTCCTCGACGGTGATCACGCCGTCGTTGCCGACCTTCTGCATGGCTTCGGCGATCATCTGGCCGATCTCGTGGTCGCCGTTGGCCGAGATGGTGCCGACCTGGGCGATCTCCGCATTCGTCGAAACCTTCTTCGAGCGCTTCCGGACGTCCTCGATCACGGCTTCGACGGCCAAGTCAACGCCGCGCTTGAGGTCCATTGGGTTCATGCCGGCTGCGACCGCTTTGGCGCCTTCGCGCACGATCGCCTGCGCCAGCACCGTCGCGGTGGTGGTGCCGTCACCGGCGAGATCGCTGGTCTTGGAGGCGACCTCCTTGACCATCTGGGCGCCCATGTTCTCGAACTTGTCGGGGAGCTCGATATCTTTTGCTACCGTCACCCCATCCTTGGTGATCCGCGGCGCGCCGAACGCCTTGTCGAGCACGACGTTGCGGCCCTTGGGACCGAGTGTCACGCCGACGGCGTTGGCGAGAATATCGACGCCGCGCAGCATGCGCTCGCGGGCATCGGAGCCGAATTTTACGTCCTTGGCAGCCATGTCAATTGATCCCTTTCTTAGGCGGCTTTGCGCGTGGAAGCGGCATCACGGACGACGATGCCCATGATGTCCGACTCCTTCATGATGACGACGTCCTTCCCATCGACCTTGATCTCGGTCCCCGACCATTTGCCGAACAGAACGCGGTCGCCGACCTTGACGTCCAACGGGTGAATCTTGCCGTCATCGGAGCGGCCGCCCGGGCCGACGGCGATGACCTCGCCCTCGGTTGGCTTTTCCTTTGCCGTGTCGGGGATGAGGATGCCGCCGGCTGTCTTGTTTTCCTGCTCGACGGCGCGGATAAGGACGCGGTCCTGCAACGGTCGGAACTTCATCGAATATCTCCTTGCATTGGATTTGATGTGGCGGGCCGTGCGTCCGGGAGCTCAGTGGCGGGTGGCGGCTCGCGCTGATATGGCGGGATGGTTCCACGCTCCTGCTGCCGGAGCGTTGACACGGGCCAACGTTCTGACACGCCTGGTTCGCAAGAGCCTTCGTCGTCCATCGCGGTTCGCGCCGGTTGTCCCGGACCCGATGGGATGGCGTCATCCGACGCGGTCTTGGCCTTACAATGCACCGGCGCGCTCAAGGGGCGCGGTGTCGATTGGTCGAGAAGGTCCATGATCATGGCATTCCTCGTGGAGCGCCGGCATGTCGTGGTTCGGCGCACAGGCAGCCATGCTGGTTTTGTGTGTGGAGCGTGCCAGCTATTTGTAGCGGCCGCCCTGATCACGCTATTCCGAAATGAAGGGTGCTTTGCTTGAACTATCAAATGATTATATGGGCACCAATCCGAATTTTACATCGGCCCGCGACGTTATATTTGTGGCATGTCTAGTGTTGTCCTGACCGCGGCGACCCGGTCGGGCACACCGCGGCGAGCTGCCCTTGTATCTCCCAGTAGCCTGCCAGCGGTGAGGCTATTGGTGGATGTGAGCCCGCGGTTCCTTGGGTGATCGAGTCCGCGTCTGAGTACGATGCCGCCATCGGCCGGCTGCTCGGCCTGCGGCTCAAAGAGGTCCCGAGCTCGTTAGCCTGCGCAAGGACCGCGCCAACGGGCCGGGCCCGAAACGACCGGGGATTCTCAGAAATCCGCCGCTGCCAGGATGTAGGCGTAGGAGCCTTTGTGGCCGCACACATAGACTTTGTCTGCAACCTCATGGATCCGTTCCCGTGCGGCATCGAATGCCTTCAGAAATCCGGCTTCGGCGCCACTCATCTCCGGACTAAACTTCTGGAGAGCGTCCGCTTCCACAAAGAACGAAATCTCGATCGCGCTGTCATAGCCCCAAAAGCGGACGCGGTTTCTCGTAGCGTCGAAACTGCGGCTCTGGTTTGGAAAGCTCAGCCTCATGCATTTGGATCTGACCGACATTGTCATCGGGCGTCGCCGGTAGGTTGGGCCGAAACGACGTCGCCATCCGGGGCCATACCCTTCAGAAATTTGAAGAGGTCACTGCCCGTGGAAAGGACAAGGGTCGTGTTTTCGGCGATGATGGCCTTGTAGGCTTGCATGGTCCGTGTGAACTCATAGAATTCCACCGCCTGGGGGCTCTGGTTGTAAGCCCTCGCGTAGATTTCGGTGGCCTTCGCATCCGCAAGGCCCCGGATCTCCTCGACCTGCCGGTAGGCTTCAGACTGGATCTTGTTCAGGTCGCGCACTCGGTTGCCGCGGATTCTGGCGGCCTCGCCGTTACCTTCCGACAGGAAGCGTTCCGCGATCTGCCGCCGTTCGCTGATCATTCGATCGTAGATCTTCGGGCGCACGCTTTCATTGTAGTTGATCCGCTTGAACCGGATATCGAGCAATTCGATACCAAACACTCGAACCTTCTCGGCAGCCGCGGCAAAGATCTCCTGCTCGACCAGTTTGCGTCCCTTCTGGATCGGCACCAGTGATCCAATGTCCTGCTCCCGTTCTGCGTCGGTCAGGAGGGCGTCGCGCAGCGGCACGCGATCCTTGGTGGTGCGGATGATTTCGATCAGCTCATGCTTGGCGACAGCGTTGCGGGT
>JAOUCL010000371.1 GCA_029859805.1 Rhodospirillales bacterium
GTTGGAAGTCCAGCGCGGCGAACTCTCCCAGGCCCATGCGACCTTCGCTAACCTCGACAGACGTCGGGTTGAGCGGATCGGGCTGCCGGCGCATTTGGTTGAACTCCGAAACCACGCGATCGACCGGCTCGCGCAGCCAGCACAGGTAATCGGCCGCCGGCACAATCCGGTGATAGAAGCGCGCCATGAAATGGCCGTGGATAACCTCGATGTGCGACTCCCGGCAGCGCCGCAAGAATATTTCGGCCGAAAGATCGTGGCGCCAACCCTCCAGGCAGAACAAAATCGAGCGGCTGGTATCGGGCGAGGTCAGGCCGTAGTCCCAGGCCAAGCCCTCGCCGAATATCGAGGCCAAGTAATCGCGGAACGCCGTCCCGGCCGTCTTGGGAATGTGAACCGAGATGATCATACCATCCCCTGTACACTGATCTGCGGCTAGGTCTCGCCCACGACCATGAACCTGTGGACCAATGCGGTCTTATTGTCCTGCATGGAAAGCCCCTCTCTCCGCTCTAGGCGGGACGGTTCGATTTCGAACTCGGTCGTGGCCATATCGAAACGCACCAGGCCCTCGCAGCGGAAGCCGCAGACCTGCAAGGTCGAGACGATCTCGACAGGACTGTAAAGCCGCACCAGCACCTTGCGTCTGCTCACTCCACTGCCGTCGTCGCCACCGTCGATCAAGTCGAGAACAGCTCGGCCGGTCAAGAATTGTCGCAGGTGGATCAACGCCGCGCCGAAGGTAGGCGAAATATGCTCGAAGGTGGCGCTGGAGATCATCAGGTCGAAGGGCGCGAAGGCCGACAGATCCACCGTGCGCGCATCGCCGGCCATGAACTTCACGTCGGCCGATCCCAATTCCTCCGACAGGCGCCGGACCCGCGCTTCGGAGAGATCGACGCCGAGATAGAAATCCGGCGTCAAGCCCAGCTCCCGCAGGCCGCCCAGCAGTCGGCCGTAGCCCGGGCCGATTTCAAGCACGCGCTTGGCCGTGCGCAGGTCGAAGATCCTCTGGGCAGCCTCGAAGAACGACCGGCCCTCGAGGATCGTGCTCCAGGTCAGATGCCGGTCCGGTTCCGTGCCACGCCACCGTGCGTCGAGATCACGCGTGTCCATAGCTCATCCTGGCAGCGAGTGCCGCGCCAGTAAAGATGTTCAAGAACATCAGCGCGCTGGACAAGGCCAGAGGCCAGAGAACAGAAGACGGCGACCCCGTCCCGGAGTACGACATACCGTGACCCGTCTGTCGGCCATCCAGTTCGCCCTACCCGACGCACCGGGGCGGGCGGCCGGCGGCGACTGGTCTGCTCGAGTTCTGGCAATTCATTCTCCACAAATGATCGAACCGACCCAACCCCAGCAATGGGCGAATCGAAACGGGTTAGCCGTATACAGATACGGTATCCACTCGACGGGCGTGCCTGGTAAGCTTGGTCGGTTCTTCACGGGGCAGCGCAGTTGAATGAAATGGAGCATTGCAGTGGACGATGGGACTCCGCGAGGGCCTCTATGGCCGAAGGAAACGAGAGGATCGAGGGCTTGACCATGGATCCCTTTGGCGCCCGGACAACTCCTGCGCAAGGCGCTGCGGCGGCCTTCGGGGTGCGCCCCGCAGTGACGACTCGACGGGCCGGCCGCGCGGCCCTGTCCGACCGGCAGGGCAGTCGGAGCCAGGAGATCGAGGGTCTCCAAGGGCGTTATCAGGGACCGATCCGCCGGGCTGACCCGTTCCCCGGCCTGTTTCCCGGTACATCACGGCTCCGCGGCCAATCGTGAAGCGGCAGTCACACCGCTTCCGACGCAGGCCGCCACGCGGCCGGGCCCTGCTCTGGCGCATGGCGACGCTTGATTTAAGGGTTTTGCGCGAGGACACTCAGAAGGTTCGCCTGCTACCATATTGCTTGCGCGATTTCTCGACCAACAAGCGGGAGCCCCGCCGATGGACCGAAGCTATGCCAACGGACCCGCTGCCGCCGGCCTTGACAAGTGGCTCAAATGGCTCGCGATCGGGGTGTCATCGGTCCTCATAATCGTCTGTCTGGTCACTTGGACACATGTTGCCGGAACTTATGGAGTCGACGTCATACGAGGCGACCAGTGGGGTGCTCCGGCAAATCAGATCCTCGCGATGCTCGACGGTCGCCTGACGATCGACAAGCTCGCGGCCCAGCATAACGAGACGCGCAAGCCAATTCCAAATCTGTTGTCGATCGCCATCCTTGCGTGGTCGGGCCATTTCAATACTCAAGCGGAGCTGTTCGTCGGCTTTGGTCTCGGCACGATCATCCTCGCGATCGTCGCATGGCTGGCATGGCTCACGTTTCGGCGCGCCGCCGAAGTGGCAATCCTCACCGGGGCATTCTGCGGCTTGCTGTGGTCATCGCGCACGTTCTACTTCCACATGTACAGCATCACATTCGAACGCCTCATACCAGAGCTTTGCCTCGTGCTGATGCTCGCCATGTTCCTTTGGCGAGGCGTCACCTGGTCGACGGTTCTTTTCGTCGCTGTCTGTGCGTTCGTTGCGCAATATTCCTACGCGGGCGGCGCCGCTCTCTGGGGCCTGGCCGTCATATTCATCCTGATCGCCTATCCAGGCGACTGGAGAGCAAACCTGACGAAAATCGTCGCGTTTGTGCTGGCATCAGCCATTTCGAGCTATTTTTACTTCGTCGATTATAGTCGACCGCCTCATCATTCGGAGCTCTGGTCGATGTTTGATCAGTCGATCGGTGACATGCTGAAATTCTTCTTCATGATTCTCGGCAATGCGGTCGACGCCCGCGGCTTCGCCGCCCTGATTTTGGGACTGATGGTTTTCGTCCCCTTTGCCGTATTGTTCGTCCTGTTCCTCCTCAGACCGCCGTCAGACGATCACCGCGCCCGTCACGCAGTCTGGTTCGTGATCGGCGGCTATTCCATCTCGCAGGCGCTCCTGGCAATGATCGGAAGGCTCCCTATGTCCATCGGACACGCGCTACGGGGGGACTACGTCACCCATTCGATGTACATCTTCGTCGCGTCAATCGCGCTGCTGCTTCTGGCTGCGCCGGAACGCTTTCGGTTCGCGATCGGGAGTGCCGTCCTCATGTTGTCGGTCGCTCTGACCTCGACGTTGGCGATGCCCGAATTCTGGAAGGAGGCGAAAGCACATGAGCGGAACTACGAACACGCCAAGGCCTGCGTCCGACTGGTCAAGCTCTACGCGGACGAAAACTGCCTAGACCGGCTCTACCACAGATTCGAACATCGACTCGAGAAGTTTACGAGTAAGAACCGGCTGATGCGACCCCAGATGGTCGAGACGGCGACGGTCGGCACTCCCGCCAATGGGGAGGTCGCCAGTTTGTCGGTCGAGAACGGACTCCTTCGCGCCGAGGGCTGGGCGCAGATTGGGAAGAGTCCGGCCGACGCAGTGATCGCCGCGATACCGGCCGATGGAAATCCGAGAATCCTCGCGATCGCGAGAGTCGGTTCGCAAGGAGACGCATCGGCTGATCGGGGCGGAAGCGGACGCCCGGACAGCAGTTGGCGGATCGAGACGTCCGTCGAGGGAACGGATGTAGACCGTTGCACCCTCCGGTTCTTCGCTTTCGACAATGCCGGGGACACATTGAGACCGATCGACCGGAATCTGACGGCGTCACCGGACCAGCCCGGTTGCCGCTGACTTCACCAATACATGGCGAGTGCGGACTTATACCAAATGTCACTGAAAATGACACATTTCATGGGAGCGGATCGGATCGCTCGGGCAGGCGCGCTGCGCAGTGGGACTCCCGGGGGCGATGCCTGCGTCGGGCAAGCGCCGTGATGCGGCGGCCACACCGCTTCGGACGCAGGCCGTCGCTCGGCCGGGCCCTGCTCGGGCGCATGGTGCGCGCGGGTTATCATGCCCTACCGCTCGACGACGCCGCCAAGGGCCGCTTGAAGAGCTTCGTCTACCGGACATTCGGCCTCCTGTTCCGCGGTACGGCAAGCTATCGGTTCTGGGAGCAGTCCCGGGCCGCGTTGGGAGTTGGCCGGACCGAATCGGGCTCGGCGGTGGCCGTGGCGGCCCGGCCGTCCGGCGCCGTGGCGGGCATCGACAGCGTCTTTCTGGTCGAGCGGGCCGTCGACGCAAACTACGAAGACGACAGCCGGAGCCGCAGGCGCCCTGGGCCGAAGGCGCTCACACCCGCGACCTTGCTGCGGCAAGCCGCCAAGCGCAGGCACAGCGCCGCGGAGGCCAAGGCCTATTGCGACAAGCGGGCCCGCGCCCTGCTCCGGGATTTCCTGGCGCGGGGCGAGACGTTGCCGATTCCCGCTTCGGCGGCCCCCAAGGTTTCCATCGTCCTGGTTCTCCACGGCCGCGCGGAGCTGACCTACCTGTGCCTCGCGTCGATCGTGCAGACGGTCGATCTGCCGGTCGAGACGATCGTCGTCGACAACGGCTCCAAGGACGAGACCGGCAAACTGCTCGATCGGCTCGAGGGCGCG
>JAOUCL010000109.1 GCA_029859805.1 Rhodospirillales bacterium
GCGCCGGGCGGACCGCCTGAGCCTGGACGAACGCCCCTACGACGCCCGCCTGGCCGAGGCGGACCGGCAGCGGCTGCGCGACGCCGAGGCACGGCCGTCGCTCGCCGACCAAATCGAGAGTTGGCTCGAACGCACGCCCTTCGTCTCGGTGGCCGGCTACGACTTCCGGGAGGTCTACCGGCAGGCGGTGACGGATATGCTCGAGGGCGAGGCCGCCGTGATCCGCGCCAACCCGGCGCTCGGCGAAACCGAGAAGAACGCCGAGATCGACTCCTTGGCCGCCGCGCGCGCCCGCTTCGAGTCGATCTTCGACGAAGAGCGGCACCGCATCCTACGGGCACAAGGCGAATGGCATCTGTCCTGGCAGGCGCTGCAGGCCGCGCTGTTCATCAACCTCTACCGGGACGAGCCGGCTCTGCAGCTGCCGTTCGCCCTGCTCAGCCGGCTGATGGACATCGACGAGACCATGACCAGCTGGCGCTACCGTCATGCGCTCATGGTCCAGCGCATGATCGGCCGCAAGGTCGGGACCGGCGGCTCCTCAGGCCACGACTACCTGCGCCGGACCGCCGAGCGGCATCGCGTCTTCGCCGACCTCTTCGTGCTCTCCACCTTCTTCATCCCGCGCTCCCAGCTGCCGGCGCTGCCCGAGGAGCTTCGCCAGGCGATGGGCTACCGCTACAGCGGATCCGGGGCGTGAGTCTCAAAGCGCATTTCAGCCGCTTCCTGGCGGCGGATCCGGAGCGGCTGCACTTCGCGGCGCACAGCCATCACCTCTGGCCCGACGTGACCTTCGAGGCGCAGCAGCGGTGCTGGAACGACGCGGCGCGGCTGGCCGACCGCAAGTGGGAGGCGGTCTTCGGCGAGGTCTATCCCGCCGCCCAGCGTCACGTCGCCCGCGCACTCGGCCTGTCGCGGCCCGATACCGTTGCCTTCGGCCCCAATACCCACGGCTTCCTCCTGCGCCTCCTGTCCTGCCTGCCGCCCGGGCAGACGATCCGCGTGCTGACCACCGACGGCGAGTTCCACAGCTTTGCCCGACAGGTCCGCCGCCTCGAGGAAGACGGCCTCGCCGAGATCGTGCGCGTGCCGGCCGAGCCCTTCGCGAGCTTCGCCGAGCGCTTCGCCGAACAGGCCGGGCGCGGCGGCCACGACCTGATATACTTCAGCCAGGTGTTCTACAACTCCGGCTATGCGGTACCCGATATCGCGGCCCTGGTCGGCGCCGTCGCGGACGAAGAGGCCCTGGTGGCCGTCGACGGCTACCACGGGTTCATGGCGCTTCCGACCGACCTCTCGAAGATCGAATCCCGCGCCTTCTATCTGGCCGGCGGCTACAAGTACGTAATGGCCGGCGAAGGGGTCGCCTTCCTGCACGCGCCCTCTGGCCAGGGCCTGCGTCCGCGCGACACCGGCTGGTTCGCCGCCTTCGCGGCGCTCGAGCGGGGCGGCCGGGGTGAGGTGGCCTACGGACCCGAGGGCGCGCGCTTCCTCGGCGCGACCTTCGATCCGGTCGGCCTGTATCGACTGAACGCGGTCATGGAATGGCTCGCAAGCCTGGACCTCTCAGTCGCGGACATTCACCAGCGGGTGCAAGCCTTGCAGGCGGATTTCGTGGCGCGGCTCGCCGGCCTCGGGCTCGCGTCCCTGCGGCCCGATCAGCTGTTGGTACCGCTGTCGGAGCCGAACCGCGGCCACTTCCTCACCTTCCGGACACAAGACGCCGAAGCCATCCATCGCCGGCTGCTGGCCGCCAAGGTGATCACGGACGTCCGCGGCGACCGCCTGCGTCTCGGTTTCGGGCTGTATCACGACGGGGAGGACATCGAGCGGCTGATCGGCGTGCTGGCCCGGGAATTGTCCTAAGCGCGGCCTCGCTCACGTCCCGATCTCCGCGAGGGCGATCGCCTTCTTCACCTCGCCAAGGGTTGCCGGCGGCACCGAGAGCGCCCGCACGCCGGCCTTGAGCAGCGCCGGGATACAGTCCGGTCGGCTCGCCGCCTCGCCGCAGACGCTGACCTCCCGGCCGAGCGCCCGGCCGCGCGCGCAGACCCGCATGATCAGTTCCAGGACCGCCGGGTTCTGCGGATCCAGCAGCTCGGCAACGCCGGCGCAATCGCGGCCGGCCGCCATGACGAACTGGACGAGGTCGTTGGTGCCGATCGAATAGAAGTCCGCGTCGAACTCGGCGATGTTGAGCGCCGCGGCCGGCGTCTCGACCATGATGCCGAGTTCGGGCCGCGCCGCGACGATGCCCCCTTCCTCAAGTGCGGACAGCTCCTCGGTCAGTAGCGTCCGGGCGCGGTTGAACTCCTCGGATAAGGTAACCAAGGGAACCATCACCTTGAGCGGTCCGTGGGCGGCGGCACGCGCCAGCGCGCGCAGCTGGACCCGAAACACCTCGGGCCGGGCGAGCGACAAGCGCAGCCCGCGCAGGCCGAGCAGGGGATTGGCTTCGCCCTCGGGCGCCAAGCCCGCCAAGGGCTTGTCGCCGCCGGCGTCCAGGGTCCGTACGGTCACCGGCAGGCCGCCGGCCCAGGCCAGCAGGGCCCGGTAGACGCGGTACTGCCGCTCCTCGTCCGGCAGGCCGCTTTCTCCGGGGAACAGGAACTCACTGCGGACCAGCCCGATGCCGTCGCAATGGGCCGGGTCGACCCCCTCGAGCAGCGCCGGATCGTCCACATTGAGGTAGACACGGACCGCAATTCCGTCCACCGTCCGCGCCGGTTTGCCCAGCCAGCGTTGGGTCTGCGTCCGTTCGCGTTCCCGTTTCGCGATGCGAGCATCGTAATCCCGGCCGGTCGGCGCACTGGGCGCAAGGATCAGGCGCCCGGCCTCTGCGTCGACAATCGCCTCTAGACCGGGGTTCAGCTTGGCTGGATCGGCATCCGGCGCGATCAGCAGGGGCACGCCGCGCGACCGCGCCAGCAGCGCCAAGTGACCGGTCGGGCTGCCGACCAGGGACACCGCCCCGCAGGCGCGCCGCCAGTCGATTTCCAGGAAGCGCGACGGAGTGAACTCCTCGGCGACGACGATGGCATTCTCCGGTATCGCCTTGGGTTTCGCCGTGCCGCCCCCGACTAGGTGCCGTAGCACCCGGTCCCGCAGGTCGATCAGATCCTCGGCGCGCGCCCGCAGGCGCGCCTCCTCGGCCGCCTGGCAGTCCGCGATTTGCAGGTCCATCGCATCGCGAAAGGCCGTCGCGGCCGGCTCGCCGCCCTCGATGGCTTCAAAGGCAGGACCGATCAACGCCGGATCCGACAGCCCGGCGATCTGGCCGGCCAACAGGTCCGCCGCCCTCTTGTCGGCCGCAGCGGCCAGCGCCGACAGGTCCGTCGCCGCTCCCGTGACCGCCGCCTCCAGCGCTTGGCGTTCCTTGGCTGGCGTGCCGGCCTTGCGAAGCGGCGCGTGCCGACCGCTGGCCGCCAAGGGATGAATTACGCCGCGCGCCAAGCCGGGCGAAGCGATCTCGGCATCAAGGACCCTTTCGCGGTATCGGCTCATCAGGACGTCGACGCTCGGCAGGACTGAAGTGGCACCAGCCCCCATACCGCCATCCAAGAGAACCGCGGTCAATGGTTGATCGTTCTTCCGCCCGGCCCACGGAGCCGGCCGGATCATCGCCAGCGCGTCGTTCGCCACCAAGCTCCCGGCGGATGGCTCACTCCAGGACCACCCCGCGCTCGCGCG
This sequence comes from Rhodospirillales bacterium, assembly GCA_029859805.1. GTDB lineage: Bacteria > Pseudomonadota > Alphaproteobacteria > Kiloniellales > JAKSDN01 > CAMYKD01. The sequence continues at coordinate 3,691 of JAOUCL010000109.1, forward strand.
CGTAGTGGCGGAGCCGCTCGCGGACGCTGCGACAGGTTTGCCCGGCCAGGAAGTCGATGTAAGCCGCGAGCGGCCCGATCTTGAGGCTGCGCAGCATGTTCTTGACGCGCGGGATGCTGGAGGGCGGCATGGACAGCTTCCGGAAACCGCAACTGAGCAGCGCCATTGCCTCGAGCGGCTGGCCGGCCTGTTCGCCGCACAGCGATATCGGCTTGCCGGCTCGGTCCGCCTCGGCCACCAGTCTCTTGAAAAGCCGCAGCATGGGCGGGGACAGGACGTCGTAACGCCGCGCCAGCTCCGGGCTGCTCCGGTCGACCGCGAACAGGAACTGCATCAAGTCGTTGCTGCCCACCGAGACGAAGTCGACCCGCTCGAAGACCGCCGGCAGCTGCCAGAGCAGGGCCGGCACCTCGATCATGATCCCGACGTGCACACGGTCCGGCGGATTCCGGCCCTCTGCCCGGCCCAGCTCCAGCTCCAGATCCAAGAGCGACCGGCATTGATCAAGCTCGGCCACCTCGCTCACCATGGGGAACATGACCTGCAGGGGGCGCCCCTCCGAAGCGCGAATCAGGGCGCGCAGCTGCTGGCGCAGCAGCACCGGTCGGTCCAGCGTGATGCGGACCGCCCGCCACCCCATGGCCGGGTTCTCCTCGGCGCCCCCCTTCCAATAGGGCAGGATCTTGTCGCCGCCGACGTCGAGGGTGCGAAACACGACGGGCTTGCCGTCGGTGCCTTCGAGAACGCGGCGATAGAGCCGGGTTTGAGCATCGACGTCCGGGAAGGCGTCACGCACCATGAAGGGGACCTCGGTCCGATACAGCCCGATTCCCTCGGCCCCCGAGTCCCGGACCTGCGGCAGGTCGATCAAGAGTCCGGCATTGGCGTTCAGTGACACTTCGACCCCGTCCGCGCTGACCGCCGGCAGATCGCGGATGACGGCAAGATCCTGCTTTCGGCGATCGCGCGCCATCATGCTCTCGGCAAAGGTCTCGCGGATCGCGTGTCCGGGATGCGCCAGAACCTGACCGTTGTCGGCGTCGACGACCAGGAAATCGCCGGGCCAGATGCGGGTGAACGCCTCGGGGCAGCGGCCGACCGTCGGCAACTCGAGCGCGCGCGCGACGATGGCCACGTGGGCGTTCGGCGACCCCTCCGCCAGAACCACGGCCTTGAGACGGGTCGGGTCGTAGTCCAGCAACTCCGCGGGCCCCAGGTTGCGGGCTATCAAAACGGCCTCTGGAGGCAGCCGGGCCGCCGCGGCGTGGCCGTCGTCGCCGAGCAGATGACGCAGCAGGCCATAGCCCAGGTCCTCAAGGTCGACGAGGCGCTCACGCAGGTAGGGATCGACGATCTGCTCCATGCGCGCCCGGGTATCGCTCTGCACCTTCTGCACCGCCGCCTCGGCGGTCAGACCGCTTCGAATGGCGTCCTGGATGCGGTTCAACCAGCCCCGGTCCCGAGCGAACAACCGGAAGGTCTCAAGCACCTCGCGGGGTTCGCCCGGATCAGCCAGCTCGGACCTGGTCAGCACCGACTCCAGGGATGCCTGCATGGCCGCCACGGAGTCGGCCAGCCGGTCCAACTCCTGCTCGGGATCCTCGGCAACGATCCTGGTGATCACGATTCCCCGCTGGTGCATGACGGCCACACCCAGGCCCAGGCCCTCGGTCAGCGGTACGGCGGGCAGCCGGGCCGGCCGCAGGGTCGGGCCGCTTTCGGCCGGTCCGGCAAGCTCGCTGCCGGCCATCCCCTCCGCGAGCACCATCGCAACGGTCTCCAGGGCCTCGATCTCCTCGGCCGCGTAGTCCCTTCGCTGCACGTTCTGCACGGCAATGACGCCGAGGACCCGTCCGTCGCGCAAGATCGGGACGCCCATCAAGGATCGATAGATGTCCTCTCCCGTCTCGGGGCGATAGGCGAAATTCGGGTGGGCCTGCGCGTCGGCCAGAGCGAGCGGCCGGGCTCGGGCGGCGATGTCGCCCACCAGGCCCTCGCCGACCCGGAGTCGCGTCAGATGCACGGCTTCGGGCTTCAGCCCCTTGGTGGCATACAGCTCGAGGACATTGCCGGGGCGCAACAGGTAGAGCGAGCAGACCTCGGCGGTCATCTGCCGGGCGATCAGGCCGACGATGCGCTCGAGACGCTGCTCGTCGCTCGCCCGCCCCTTCATGAGGTCGCGCAATTGGCGCAAAAGAAGGCGCGATCCGGCCCAGCTTTCGTCTACTTCGATCTCAATCATGGCCAATTCGCCGTTTTTTCCATCGTCTCCTATGGCGTGATCGGCCAAGCGTTACAAGAACCGTGCCAGACCGCGGAGCGTGTTCAACGCGGCAGTTTTCTGGGCTCCAGGTCGATCTTCGTTACATGCCATGGCCCATCGGAGCGCCCGAACGCACAAGATTTGTGCAAATGCTGGCCAGGCGCCGACCTCGCCTAGAACCAGCGGAGCCAGACGAGGTAGACTAGCACGAGCAGGATCGCGTCCCAGAAGATCAGCTCGCCGATCCGGAACCAGCCCCGGCGGCGATTCAGGCGATAGAGGCCGTACCAGCCGAGCGCCGCAAGACCGATCGGGACGAGGCCGAGCAGCGCGTTCATGGCTGGCGCAGCCCGCTCGCGGCGTCGAACAGGTGGAGCCGCTCGCCCGGCAGCTCGAGATGGACCTCGGCGCCGGGCTCCAGCGCGTCGAGCCCGGCCAGGTCGGCCTTGGTCCGCACGACCAGCGCCAGGGCGCCGCGCCTGACGAACAGCAGCATGTCGGGCTCGACCAGCTCCTTGACGTCCAGTCGGAAGGCCTGCGCGCCCTCCTTGGGGCGGCCGTGCAGCAGGATGTGCTCCGGACGGATGCCGAGGCCGACCGCCTGGTCGGCCCGGCCCGGCAGGGCGAGCTCGAGGCCGTCGGCGCGGAACCGGCCCCCGGCAATGGCCCCGTCGATGACGTTCATGGCCGGGCGGCCGATGAACTCGGCGACGAAGCGGCTGGCCGGGCGGTGGTAGATCTCGCGCGGCGTGTCGAACTGCACCAGACTGCCGTCCTTGAGCACGGCGATGCGCGTGCCGAGCGTCATCGCCTCCTCCTGGTCGTGGGTGACGAAGACGAAGGTGGTCTTGAGCTCGGCGTGCAGGCGCTTGAGCTCGGTGCGGGTCTGCAGGCGCAGGATCGCATCGAGGTTGCTCAGCGGCTCGTCCATCAGGCAGATGTCCGGCTGCCAGACCAGGGCGCGGGCCACGGCCACGCGCTGGGCCTGGCCGCCCGACAGCTGGCCCGGCCTGCGGCCCATCAACTCGTCGATCTGCAGCAGCCGGGCGGTGTCGCGCACCCGGCCGTCGATCTCCTGCTTGGGCACACCGCGGACGCGCAGCGGATAGGCGATGTTGTCGTAGACGCTCTTGTGCGCGTAGAGCGCATAGTTCTGGAACACCATGCTCATGCCGCGCTCGCGCGGCGGCAGGTCGGTGATATCGCGCCCGCCGACCTCGATGCGTCCCGAGGTCGCCGGCTCGAGGCCGGCGAGGATGCGGCAGGCGGTCGTCTTGCCGCTGCCCGAGGGGCCGAGCAGGACCACGAACTCGCCGGTCTCGAAGGTCAGCTCGAAGCCGTCGAGCGCGACGGTCCCATCGGGAAAGACCTTGGTGACGTTGCGGAAGGCGACGGCCACGGGCGCGCTACCCCTTCACGGCGCCGAAAGTGAGCCCGCGCACCAGGTGCCGCTGGACCAGGAAAGTGAAGACAATGATCGGCAGCGTCGCGACGACGGCGACCGCGGCGACCTGTCCCCAGAGCGTGCCGTGGGGCGTCACCAGGCCGGGGATGCCGACGGTCAGCGTGCGGGATTCGAAGGCAACGAGAATAAGGGCGTAGAGGAACTCGTTCCAGCTGAGGATGAAGCAGAGCACGGCGGTCGCCGCCATGCCGGGCGCGGCCAAGGGCAGCAGCACGCGCAGGAACATCCCGGCGCGGGTATGCCCGTCCATCTGCGCCGCCTCGTCGATCTCGCGCGGGATGTCGGCGAAGAAGCCGCGCATCATCCACACGACCAGCGACAGGTTGAAGGTCGAATGGGCCAGGATCACCGAGGTCCGCGTGTCGATCAGCCCGACGTAGCCGAAGAACAGGAACATCGGCACGACCACCGAAATCGGCGGCGCCATGCGGGTCGTCAGGAAGAAGAAGAACAGGTCCTCTTTGCCGGCAAAATCGTGCCGTGCGAAAACGTAAGCGGCCGGAACGCCGATCGCCAGGGACAGAGCCGTCGACACGCCGGCGACGATCAGGCTGTTGCCCACCATCGGCAGGTATCCCTTGTCGAGGAAGACCATGGGGTAGTGCTCGAGGGTCGGCGTGAACAGCCAGACCGGCGCGTCGGCCAGCGCGTCGAGACGCGTCTTAAACGAGGTCATGAGCAGCCAGAGATAGGGCGTCAGCGCGATCACCAGGACAACGACCAGGGTGGCCAGCGCCACCATGCGCCAGGGCCTCCTCACTTCACGGCCCTCCCCTCGGTCCAGTAGATGGCCTTGTAAGAGACCGCGCAGAGGATCAGCACCACGAGGTAGACCATGAACGCGCAGACCGCGCCGTACCCCAGGTCCCAGTTGCGGAAGTTGACCCGCCAGGCGTAGATGCTGATCAGCTCGGTCGCCGTCCCCGGCCCGCCGCCGGTCAGGATGAACACCTTGTCGAACTCCTTGAAGGCGTCGATCCCCCGAAGCAGCAGCACCAAGGCGATGATCGGCCGCAGCAACGGCACGGTGATGTCGCGGAAGACCTGCCACGGCCGGGCCCCGTCCATGACCGCCGCCTCGAAGGGCTCGCGCGGCAGGCTGAGCAGGCCGGCCAGGAAGACCAGCGTGACGAAGGGCGTCCACTCCCACACGTCGACCAGCATCACCGTGGGCAGCACGAGGTCGTGATTGCCGAGCAGCGCGGTCTGCGGGCCCAGCAGCCCGAGCTCCCTCAGGTAATGGGTCAGCATGCCGAACTCGCCGTGTAGCATGAGCTTCCACATCAGGCCGACCGCGACCGGCGCCAGCATCATCGGGATCAGCAGCAAGGTCAAAACGAAGCGGCGGCGCTGTACATGGTGGAACAGCAAGAGAGCCAGCGCGAAACCGAGCCCGAACTCGACCGACACGACGCCGGATACGAAGACCAACGTGGTGCCGAAGCTCTGCCAGAACACCGGGTCCTCGCGCATCAGCCGCCGGTAGTTCTCGAAGCCGACGAAGTTGCCGTCGTGGCCCGGCAGCGCGAAGCTCAGGTCGGTGAAGCTGACGCCGACCATGTAGAGGAAGGGTCCGACCAGAAGAACGACGAGCAGCAGGAGAGCGGGCACCAGGAACAGCGGGCCGACGCCCCGGTCCAAGATACCGCTCCCCCACCTCGAAAGGTTCACCGATACTGCCTCGCGGTCGAAAGCTCCGTCCGCGTCACTTTACCGGGAATTTCAAAGGCGCACAGTCCCCGAGCAGCTTGTTCATGGCCAGCGCCGCGTCGTCGAGCCCCTCTTGGGACGTCTTCTTGCCGGCCAGCACGTTGCTCAGCTCGAGCACCAGGATCTCCGTCAACTCGGGAGATTCCGGAATCGTCGGCTTGGCGATGGCGACCGCATTGGTGTCCATGGAGGCCTTGGAATACGTGATCTTCTGCACGTCGGGTGCAGCGTAGACGTCGGGTCGCGATGAGGCGCCGCCGTTCATGTGCTGCTCGAGCTGCTGGTCGAAGGCCATCATCCACTGGATGAACAGGTAGGCCGCCTCCTTATTCTTGGCGTAGGCCGGGATCAGGTAGGTCCAGCCCTCGACCTGGCCGACCTTGCCGCCCTTGCCCTGGGGTATCAGGTCGAAGCCCATCTTGCCGGACACCGTGCTCTGGGACGGGTCCTCGACCGCATAGGTCGCGTCGTTCCACATGATCATCTCGAAGGCCTTGCCCTGCTGCATGGCGACCATGACGTCGTCCCAGAAGTAGTTCAGCGTATCCGAGGGCGAGTATTTGACCAGGCCCTTGTAGTAGTCGAGGGATTCGACCGCCTCCGGGCTGTTGACGATGATCGGGCCGCACTCGCTGCCCGACTTCGCCTCCATCATGTCGCCGCCGAAGCTGTAGAGGAAGTTGAGCCACTCATACCACAGCGCCTCGTGGCGCTTGCCCTGGATGGCGGTGCCGTAGAAGCCCTTTTCGGGGCGCGTGAACCACGCGGCCAGATCGCGGTACTGGTCCCAGGTCGCGGGCACCTGCATGTCGTAGCCGTACTTGGCCTTGAAGCCGGCCCGCTCCTTGGGATCCTCGAGCAGGTCCTTGCGGTACCACAGGTACATAGTGAGCGCCGTGAAGGGAAAGCCGTAAGCCTTGCCCTCGTACCAAGAGATCTCTTTCCACAGCCCCTGGTACAGCACCTCCTCGGGCTTGAAGGCCGGATCGCGCAGCTTGGGGTCGTTCATGAACCGCTCGATCGGCGTGAGGTGGCCGTTGGCGACGAAACGCCCGAGCTCGCGGTGCGGCTGCAGGATGAAGTCGTAGCGCCCGCGCTTCGAATTCAGGTCCAGCATCACCTTGTTGACCGCCTCGGAATGCTCGTACTGCTCGATGACGACCGTGATGCCGGTGCGCTCCTCGAACTTGTGCTTCAGCTTGTCCATCGCCTCCAGCGGCGGCAGGGACTCGCCGATGGTGCGAATCGTCGTGCCCTTGTAGGGCGCGGCCGCCTCCTCGAGGCTCCAGGCGCCCGCCTCCGCAGCATACGCGAGAGTCAAGGAAACGCTGCCGACTGCGGCGCTCAAGCGCAGCAACTTGCCGAAACGAGATTTCGTGTGTTCTGTCATGTCACCTGCCCTCCCATTCAGGTCCTTGAAACCAAGACCGGCCTTGCGAGGCTCGCCCGCGGGGCCGATCCGCGGCTCTCTCCTCGCCATCCTAGCGACACTACGCCAAACGAGGCGGCAAAGACGAGCCAAGCAAGGCCGTTTTGCGGCGAACTCTAACACGGACAGGACCGCAATTCTACGTGCGTTGTTGGACCTGCCAACTTTCTTGCGATATGTTGCAAGCGAAAACACGGCAAGGGAGGCCCGAAGGTGGACTTCATCTTCATGCTCACGCGGGACGATCAGACGATCGAAGACTGCTTGGACGTTTTTGATATCATTCGGGAAACCGGTGTCCGGCATATTGGTTTCAAGGATATCGGCGTCGAGCGGGACACGATTGCCGCGCTCAACGAGGAGATCAAGTCGCTCGAAGCCGTCAGCTATATGGAAGTGGTAAGTACCACATCAGAGGCTTGTCTGAATTCAGCGCGCGCGGCACTCGAGGTTGGCGTAGACCGGCTGCTTGGGGGGACCGATATCGAACAAACGCTTGAGATCCTTCAGGGCAGTGGCATCGCCTACTACCCTTTTCCGGGCCGGCCTCAGGGCCACCCCACGTGTCTGCACGGCGGCCCCGCCGATATCGCGGCCGATTGCCGCCGGGCGGAGGCGCTGGGCTGCGCGGGGGTCGACCTCTTGGCCTATCGCGCCGCAGACGCGGAGCCGCTCGACCTGATCCGCAGCGCGCGCGACGCGCTTTCGGGCGAGCTGATCGTCGCCGGCAGCATCGATACGCCGGAGCAGATCCACGCGCTTGCCGCCGCCGGGGTCGACGCTTTCACGATCGGCACGGCGGCCTTCGACGGCTCGTTCTCACCACGCAAGGGGTCGCTGCGCTCGCAACTCCGCGATATCCTCACCGCCTGCGCCTAAACCCGGACGCATCGAAATCGAAGGAGAGCCCCATCGCCATCGTCGGCGTCGATATCGGCACGCAAAGCCTCAAGGCGGTCGTCCTGGACGACCGCCTGCACCTGCTGGGTGAGGCCGCCACGGCCTACGAGCCGGATTACCCGCGCCCCGGCTGGGCCGAGCAGTCCCCGGCACTCTGGGAGGACGCGCTCGGCCTGACGATCGCCAAGGCGCTCGCCGCCGCTGGGCGCGCCGCGGCCGAGGTGCGGACCCTCGGCATCGCCGGCCAGCTTGACGGATGCATCGCCGTGGACGCGGAGGGCCGGGCGCTCGGCCCCTGCATCATCTGGATGGACCGCCGCGCCGAGGCGCAGGCGAAGGTGGTCGAACCTGACGAGCTGCGCCGGGTCACCGGGGTCACGCGCGACGCCACGCACATGGCCGCCAAGATCCGCTGGCTCAAGCAGGAGGCCTTCGAAGCAAGCCGTTTCCATCAGCCGGTGTCGTACCTGGTGGCGCGGCTGACCGGCGCGCAGGTGTTCGATCACGGACTCGCGTCGACCACCATGCTCTATTCCCTCGCGACACGCGGCTATGTCCCCGAGCTGCTCGCGGCCTTCGGCATCGAAGAAAACGAGCTGCCGGCCATCGCCGAGGCGCACGAGCCGGCCGGCCGGCTCACGGCCGAGGGCGCGCAGCTATGCGGCCTGCCGCAGGGCACCGTGGTCGCGGTCGGCACCGGCGACGACTTCTCGACTCCGCTCGGCGCCGGCCTGGTGACGCCCGGACGGGTCGCCTGCGTGCTGGGCACCGCCGAGGTCGTCGGCGCACTCGACGGTTCAGCGAAGATCGATCCGACGGGACTGGTCGAAACCCACAGCTATGCCGGCGGCCGCTTCTACATCGAGAACCCGGGCTGGATTTCGGGCGGCGCGCTCGCCTGGCTGCGCGGGCTGCTGCGCCCGGTCGGCTTCGCCGAGCTCGACCGCCTCGCGGCCGAGGTCCCGCCGGGCGCCGGGGGCGTGACTTTCCTGCCCGCGCTGAACGGCGCCATGGCGCCGGAGTGGATCGCCTCGGCACGCGGCTGCTTCTACGGCCTGACCCCGGCGCACGGCGCGGGTCACCTGGCGCGCGCGGTGCTGGAAGGCTGCGCCTTCGCCATGCGCGACGTGATCGAGCGGCTGGTCGAAATGGACGTGGCGACGGAGGCGCTTTTGTTGCTGGGCGGCGGCGCCAAAAGCCGGCTCTGGGCGCAGATCCGGGCCGACTGCACCGGCCTTCCGGCCCAGATTCCGGTGGTGCGCGACACCTCGCCGGTGGGCGCGGCAATCTGCGCGGCCGTGGCCGGCGGGATTCAACCCGATCTCGTCGGCTGCGCCGCCTTGGTCGGCGAACTTGCCGAAACGGTCGCGCCCGAGGCCGGGGCGCGCGCCGCCTACGACGCCGCCTACGCGGCCTACCGCCGGCTGTTCGACAGCCTGCGCCCGATGTTCGGCGCCGAGGGCTGAGGCGATGACGGGGGACGCGCTCGACAGTCTGCTGCGCGGGACCTTCGCGGATCCGGACGGCGGCCCGGCGCTTACGGTGCCGACGCGCTCGGTCGTCATCGCCGATACGCTGGCCGGCGACGAGGCCGAGCTGGTTGCCGGGCTCCACCTGGGCCGCAAGCTGGCGCTGGTCGGCGACGACAACACGCGCCGGGTGCTGGGCGCACGGGTCTCCGCCGCGCTGGCCCCGATCGCGCAGGTCACGGAAATACCTTTGCCCGGGCGGCCGCACGCGGACCAGGAGACCGCCGAGGCGATCCGCCGCGACAGCGCCGGCTGCGACGCCTTGATCGCCGTGGGCTCGGGCACGATCAACGACCTCTGCAAGTACGTCGCGGTGCAGGACGGCAAGCCCTATGCGGTCTTCGCCACCGCGCCCTCGATGAACGGCTACACCTCGGTCAACGCGGCGATTACGGTAGACGGGCACAAGAAGTCGCTGTCGGCGGTCGCCGCCGCCGGCGTCTTCCTGGACCTCGAGGTGCTGTCGCAGGCGCCGCCGCGCATGATCCGCTCCGGCCTCGGCGACAGCCTCTGCCGGCCGACGGCACAGGCCGATTGGCTGCTCGCCCACCTGCTGCTCGACCGCCCCTATCGCGAGGCGCCCTTCGCCCTGCTCGCCGCGGACGAGCCGGCGCTCTTCGAAAGCGTTGAGGCGCTGATGCAGGGCGACCTCGAGGCCATGCGGCTGCTCGCCCGCACTTTGGTGCTCTCGGGTTTCGGTATGACGCTTTGCGGCGGCAGCCATCCGGCCAGCCAGGGCGAGCACCTGATCAGCCACATCATCGAGATGATGCCGCCCGCCGGCTGCCCCGAGGCCTTCCACGGTGAGCAGATCGGCGTGACCACGCTGACCATGGCGCGGCTGCAGGACCGCATGCTGGCGGAAGGGCCGCCGCACCTGCGCGCGAGCGCGCCCGACGAGGCCGCGGTGAAATCGCATTTCGGCGCCGAGCTGGGCGCCGCCTGCTGGCGGGAATTCGCTGGAAAGCGCCTGGACGAAACGGCCGCCGAAAGGCTCAACGCGCGGCTCGTGGCCCGCTGGGACAAGATTCGGGCCCGGCTCGCCGCGGTGACGCGGCCGTCCGCGGTGCTCGTGGCTGTGCTAAGGAAGGCCGGCGCGCCGACCACGCCCGAAGCGCTCGGCTGGCCGGCCACCTTCTACCGCGAGGCCGTCCGCCACGCCCGCGAGATCCGCGACCGCTACACCTTTCTCGACCTCGCCGGCGACAGCGGCCTGTTGGACCGGCCCGACGTCTTATGAGCGCGCGGCTCAAGCGGAGCGAGCGTTTCGAGCGCATCGTCGCGGAATTGCGTGCCAACCCCGCCGTGCGCATCCCGGCGCTGGCCGAGGCTTTCGACGTCTCGACCGAGACCGTGCGCCGCGACCTCGACGAGCTGAGCCGCCGCGGCCTGGTCGCGCGCACCTACGGCGGTGCCGCGGTGCGCCCCATGGCGCGCGAGCCCGCTGTCAACGAGCGCTACCGCCAGCGCGTTGAGGAGCGCTCGCGGATCGGCGCGCGGGCCGCGGCTTTCGTCGAGCCGGGCGACGTGCTGATGATCGACTCCGGCTCGACGACCAGCCATTTCGCCCGGCGGCTCGCGGCGGCGTCCGAGCCCCTCACGGTCCTGACCAACAGCCTCAACGTTGCCGCCGCCCTGGGGCAGAACCCGAAGCTGCGCGTGATCCTCTGCCCGGGCGACTACAACCCGCGCGAAGCCGGCGTCTACGGGCCGGAGACCGCGGCCTTCCTGCGCCGCCATCACGCCACCAAGGCGTTCATAGGGGCCAGCGGCTTGACGCCGGAGGGGCCGGTCGACATGGACACGGCGGCCTGCGGCGTCAAGCGCGCGATGATCGAGCGCGCCGAGCGCCGGATCCTGCTGGTCGACCAGGGCAAGTTCGAGGTCCGCTCGCTCCAGCTCGTCTGCCCCCTCGCCGAACTCGACGACGTGATCGCCGACGCCAGGCCCGAGACCGCGCTGCGCAAGGCGCTGTCCGCGGCCGACGTCGCCTTCCA
>JAOUCL010000372.1 GCA_029859805.1 Rhodospirillales bacterium
CGGCCTTCTTGAAGCCGGTCACCTTGGACCCGGTCATGATCTTGATGCCCTGCTTCTCGAGCTGCTTGCGGGCCAGCTTGGCGATCTCCTCGTCCTCGACCGGCAGGATCTGCGGCAGGATCTCGACCACCGTGACCTTGGCCCCAAGGGTGCGGAAGAACGATGCGAACTCGATGCCGATGGCGCCCGAACCGATCACTAGAAGGGATTTTGGCATGGTTTCCGGCACCAGGGCCTCGAAGTAGGTCCAGATCAACTTGCCGTCCGGCTCGAGGCCGGGCAGCACGCGAGGCCGCGCGCCGGTCGCCAGGACGATGTGCTTGGCCGTGTAGTCGCCGACTTTCTTGCCGTCCTTGACGACCGCGATCTTGCCGGGGCCGTTCAGCTTTGCCTCGCCCTCGACGACCGTGACCTTGTTCTTCTTGAGCAGGTGGCCGACGCCGCGGTTGAGCTGCTTGGAGACCGCCCGCGAGCGCGCCACGACCTTGCCGAGGTCGAAGCCGACCCCCTTGGCGCTGAGGCCGTAGTCTCCGGCGTGCTGCAAATAGTGATAGATCTCGGCGCTGCGCAGCAAAGCCTTGGTCGGGATGCAACCCCAGTTGAGGCAGATGCCGCCCAGGTCCGCCTTCTCGACCACCGCGACCTTCATCTTGAGCTGCGCGGCACGGATCGCCGTGACGTAGCCGCCGGGCCCGCCGCCGACCACGATCACATCGAAATTGCTGTCGGCCATACGTGGCCTCCCTTTGTCTTAGAGCTGAACCGCCGTCTAGAGCAGCATGGCCGCCGGGCATTCGATCAGGGTCTTGAAGGCGGCGAGGAACTCGGCGCCGACCGCGCCGTCGACCACCCGGTGGTCGACCGAGAGCGTGCAGGACATGACGGTCGCGACGGCGAGCGCGCCGTCCTTGACCACGGGGCGCTGTTCGCCCGCGCCAACCGCCAGGATGCAGCCCTGTGGCGGGTTGATGATGGCCGCGAAGTCCTTGACGCCGAACATGCCCAGGTTGCTGACGGTAAAGGTGCCGCCCTGATACTCCTCGGGTGCGAGCTTGCCCTCGCGGGCGCGGCCGGCGAGGTCCTTCATCTCGGCCGAGATCGCGGCCAGGCCCTTCTCCTCGGCGCTCTTGACCACCGGCGTGATGAGGCCCATGGGCGTCGCCACGGCGACCGAGACATCGGCGTGCTCGTAGTACAGGGTGCCGCTCAAGTCCCACGAGGCGTTGGCCGCCGGCACCTGTATGAGGGAAAGCGCGACGGCCTTGACGACGAAGTCGTTGACCGAGACCTTGACGCCGTCGAAGCGGCCGTTGATCTCCTTGCGCGCCTTCAGCAGGTCGTCCACCCGGCAATCGACGGTCAGGTAGAAGTGCGGCACGGTCTGCTTCGCCTCGGTCAGGCGCCGCGCGATCGTCTTGCGAACATTGGTCAGCGCCTCCTGCCGGTAGGCCATGCCGAGCAGGTCGGCGAGCTGCTTTGCCGAGGGGCCGCCCCCGACCGGCATTGCGGGCGCTGCCGAAGGCGCGGGTGCGGGTGCGGGCGCGACGGCCGGCGCGCCACCGGCGAGCGCCGCCTCGACGTCTGTCTTGACGACGCGGCCGTGCGGCCCGCTGCCCCTCAGGGCCGCCAGGTCGAGGCCCGCCTGCTTGGCCATGCGCTTGGCCAGCGGGCTGGCGAAAACCCGGCTGCCCGAGGGCACGGGCGCCGTCGCCGGCGCGGCAGCGACCGGCGCAGCGGGAGCAACTGCCGCAGGTGCAGGTTCGGGACTTGCCGCCGCGGCCGGCGCCGCTGCTGCAGCCGCCGGCGCGGCCTCGAGCGCCCCTGCGTCCTCTCCCTCCTCCAGCAGGACCGCGATAGCCTGGTTGACCGGCACCCCTTCGGTCCCTTCCTGCACCAGGATCCGGCCGAGCGTGCCCTCGTCGACCGCCTCGACCTCCATGGTCGCCTTGTCGGTCTCGATCTCGGCGAGCACGTCCCCGGCCGCAACCTCGTCGCCCTCCTTGACGTGCCACTTGGCCAAGGTGCCCTCGGTCATGGTGGGCGAGAGCGCCGGCATCAGGATGTTTATCGGCATGGCCTTTTCTCCCCCCGGCCGGTCATCCGGCGTAACAGACTTCCTTGGCCGCGGCGACGATGTCCGCGGGCTGCGGCAGGGCCAGCCGTTCCAGGTTGGCGGCATAGGGCATCGGCACGTCCGGGCCGGCGACGCGCCGGACCGGCGCGTCCAGCCAGTCGAAGGCCTGCTCCATCATCGCGGCGGCCAGCTCGGACCCGATGCCGCAGACGGCCCAGCCCTCCTCGACCGTGACCAGCCGGTTGGTCTTCTGCACGGACTGGGCGACGGTCGCGGTATCGAGCGGCCTGAGCGAGCGCAGGTCGATGACCTCGGCCTCGATTCCCTCGCTGGCCAGCGTCTCCGCCGCCTCCAAGGCCTTGGCGACCATGATCGAGAAGGCGGTAATCGTGACGTCGCCGCCGCCGCGCACCACCTTGGCCCGGCCGATCGGCACGACCCAGTCGTCGCTCTCCGGCACCTCGAAGCTCTGGCCGTAGAGGATCTCGTTCTCCAGGAAGATGACCGGGTTGGGGTCGCGGATCGCCGCCTTCAGCAGGCCCTTGGCGTCGGCCGCCGACCAGGGCGCGACGACCTTGAGCCCCGGGACATGGGCATACCAGCTGGCGTAGCATTGGGAATGCTGCGCGGCCACCCGCGAGGCCGCCCCGTTGGGCCCGCGGAACACGATGGAGTTGTGGATCTGGCCGCCCGACATGTAGAGCGTCTTGGCCGAGGAGTTGATGATCTGGTCGATCGCCTGCATGGCGAAGTTGAAGGTCATGAACTCGACGATCGGCCTGAGGCCGTACATGGCCGCGCCGGCACCGATGCCGGCGAATCCGTGCTCGGTGATCGGCGTGTCGATCACCCGCCTGTCGCCGAACTCGTCGAGCAGCCCTTGGCTCACCTTGTAGGCGCCCTGGTATTCGGCGACCTCCTCGCCCATCAGAAAGACGGACTCGTCGCGGCGCATTTCCTCGGCCATCGCGTCGCGCAGGGCCTCGCGCACGGTCAGGGTCACGGTGGCTCCGGTCCACTCGGGCTCGGAGGCCGGATTGGCGGGGGCCGGAGCCGGGGCCGTGCCCGAGGACGCCGCGGCCGGGAGCGGAATCTCGGTCACGGCGGGCGCTTCGGCCGCAACGGGCGCGGGCGCCGGCACCGGACCCGCGGTCTCGAGCGCGGCGGCATCCTCGCCCTCCTCCAGCAGCAGGGCGATCACCGTGTTGACCGCGACGCCTTCCGTGCCTTCGGCAACGGCGATCCGGCCGAGGATGCCCTCGTCGACCGCCTCGACCTCCATGGTCGCCTTGTCGGTCTCGATCTCGGCGATCACGTCGCCGGCCGCGATCCGGTCGCCCTCCTTGACCTGCCACTTGGCGAGCGTGCCCTCGGTCATGGTGGGCGAGAGCGCCGGCATCAGGATTTCGACGGGCATTGGCCCCCTCCCAGGTTGCCTCTCCGCGTTTGGCCGCGGATCAGGCCTCGATGTAGACGTCTGTGGTGAGCTCGGACGGGTCGGGCTCGGGGCTGTTTTGGGCGAACTCGGTGGCCTCCGAGACGATCGCCTTGACCTCGCGGTCGATCTCCTTCAGCTGGTCGGCGTTGACCACGCCCAGATCCAGAATGCGCGCCTTCAGGCCTTCGATCGGGTCCTGCTCTTGGCGCACCTTCTGGACCTCTTCCTTGGAGCGGTACTTTGCCGGGTCCGACATCGAGTGGCCGCGATAGCGGTAGGTCAGCATCTCGAGAATGTAGGGACCCTTGCCGCCGCGGGCATGCGCCACCGCCTTCTTGCCCGCCTCCTTGACCGCCAGCACGTCCATGCCGTCGACCTGCATGCCCGGGATGCCGTAGGCCTGGCCGCGCTGATAGAGGTCGGTCCGGGCCGAGGCCCGCTCGATGCTGGTGCCCATGCCGTACTTGTTGTTCTCGATGACGTAGACGACCGGCAGCTTCCAGAGCGAGGCCATGTTGAAGGCCTCGTAGACCTGGCCCTGGTTGACCGCGCCGTCGCCCAGATAGGTCAGGGCCACGCTGTCCTCGTTCCGGTACTTCTTGCCGAAGGCGATGCCCGTACCCAGCGGCACCTGGGCGCCGACGATGCCGTGGCCGCCGAAGAAGCCCTTCTCGCGGCTGAACATGTGCATGGAGCCGCCCTTGCCCTTGGAATAGCCGCCGCGCCGCCCGGTCAGCTCCGCCATCACGCCGCGCGCCTCCATGCCGCAGGCCAGCATGTGGCCGTGGTCGCGGTAGGAGGTGATCACCGCGTCGTCGGGGGTGATCGCCGCCTGCATGCCGATGACCACCGCCTCCTGGCCGATGTAAAGATGGCAGAAGCCGCCGATCAGCCCCATGCCGTACATCTGGCCGGCCTTCTCCTCGAAGCGCCGGATCAGCAGCATGTCCCG
>JAOUCL010000373.1 GCA_029859805.1 Rhodospirillales bacterium
GAAGGCGGCGGCTTCGTCCTGCTGACTGGCGAAGTGGGGACCGGCAAGACCTCGGTCTGCCGCTGCCTGCTCGAGCAGCTGCCCGAGGCGGTGGACGCGGCGCTGATCCTCAACCCGCGCCTGAGCGAGATCGAGCTTTTGGCCAGCATCTGCGACGAGCTGGGCGTGGCCTATCCGGCGAAGACCCGGAGCCTGAAGGTCCTCGTGGACCTGCTCAACCGGCATCTGCTCGAGGTCCACGCCAAGGGCCGCCACGCCGTGGTGATTATCGACGAGGCGCAGAACCTCAGTGCCGGGGTGCTCGAGCAGGTTCGGCTACTCACCAATCTCGAGACCGCGACGCGCAAGCTGCTGCGGATCATCCTGATCGGGCAGCCGGAGCTTTGCAGCCTGCTCGAACGCGACGAGATGCGCCAGCTGGTCCAGCGCATCACCGCGCGCTACCACCTGCGGCCGCTCAGCCGCGGCGACACCCGGGCCTACATAGCCCACCGTCTGGAGGTCGGCGGCCTGGCGCCGGGCCTGTTCAGCCCGGCGGCAGTCGGCGCGATTTACCGCCGCGCGCGCGGCGTGCCGCGGCTGATCAACAGCCTCTGCGACCGCTGTCTGCTTGGCGCCTATGTCCAGAACCGAAGGTCCATCGGTGCGGGGATGGTCAGGCAGGCCGCCAGGGAGGTCCTGGGCAGGAGCGGCGGTCGGCCGGGCCGGTCCCGCGCGGCCCTGCCGTGGGTCGCGGCTTCGGCCGCGCTCGCCGCGGCGCTGGTGATCTGGGATCCGGCGGATCTGGATCTGCCGTCCAGGGTCGCGGCCTGGCGAGGCGACGTCGAATCCCTCGTGCTCGACCGCTCGGAAGCCAGTTCGAGGGGCCAGGGTGAGATCGCAAAGGCACAGCCGGAGGCCCCGAAACAGGTCGAGCCCGTGGTCGCCAACCCGGTGGCTATGGAACCGGTGGCACTCGAAGCGGCGCGGGCTATCGAGACCGCCGAGACCGCCGAGACCGCCGAGACCGCCGAGATCGCCGAGACCACCGCCGTGCCCTCGCCTTTGGGCGAGGAGGACACCGACCCGGACTCGGCCGTGGTGGAGACGGCGGCGGTGGCGACGATGGAGATGACCGAGACGGCCGAGACGGTCGAGGCCGCGGAGGCGTCGCCCGCCGAGATCGGCGACGGCGCGTCGCTCGATGCAGCGGCCTTGCCGGCCGAGATGCCGACGGCCGAGGCCGTAGAGTTCGATGGCGAGGCACCCCTAGCGCTCGGCACCGTACCCAACACCGTACCCAACACCGTACCCAACACCGTACCCAACACCGTACCCAACATCGTGCTGGGCACCGAACCAGCGACGGAGGAGACTGCTGGGCCGGCCGTTGCGCAGACCGCCGAGGCGAGCGATGGCCCGGTCCCGGAAGCGGACAGGATCACCGTCCAGGAACAGGGCGAGAGCGGCGCGGCGGCGGAAGCGCCCTTCCGCGCGGCCGGGCTGTCGGATCCGGTCGGCGACCTGTCCGTCAGCGACTTGACGGTCGGCGACTTATCCCTCGGCGACTTGTTCACCCGGCGGGCGCTCCCGGTCGACGGTGGGTCGGCTTTCGTGGTGCTCCTGGGGCTCTGGGGACTGGCGCAGGACGGCGTCGACGGCCAGTTCGACTGCGCCATGTCGGCCCGCCTTGGAGTCAAGTGCATGGTGGGCAAGGCCGCCTGGGACAACCTGGTTGGCTTCAACCGCCCGGCCTTGATCACGCTGAAGGACTCCCGCGGTCGTCGGGTCAGCGTGGTGCTGGCCTCGGTGGCGGGAGACCGGGTAACCCTGCTGGCGGGCGAGCATCGTGTCGTGACCGATCGCGCCACTCTGACGCCGCTCTGGTCCGGCGAATATCTCATGCTCTGGCGGCCGCCCGTCGTCTATCAAAGAATGCTTGCGAGCGGTATCCGGGGACAGGACGTGGCGTGGCTGAAAGGCCGCCTCGCGGAGATCTTCGGCGAGCCACGGGCCGAGGTGCAGGAGGCGGTCTTCGATTCCGAGTTGCGTGAAAAGGTCATGGCGTTCCAGCGGAGTCGCGGTCTCGAGGCGGACGGCATCGTCGGAACGCGGACATTGATCCACCTCAATACGGTGGCGAAGGACTCCGGGGTGCCGCTGTTGCAGCCTCTGGTGCGGTAAGGGGACGGCCGGCGGAACGATGTCCTACATCCTGAAAGCGCTCAGAAAGTCGGAGGCCGAGCGGGCCAGGGGTACGGTGCCTGGTCTGGCCACCCAGCACGCGGTCGCGGTGAAGGGCCGTGGCCCGCTGTGGCCCTGGGTCGTCGCTGGGGCGTTGGTGGTGAACGCCGCGGTCGTCGTCTCGGGCGTTTGGCGGCCCGAGATCCCCTTATGGAGGACCGGCGGACCGGCCGAGGTTGACGGCACGACCGTCGCCCGGCCCGCGCCGCCAGCGCAGGCGATGCCCGATCCGACCCGTGCCGCCGCCCCGCCTGCAACTGCACCGCAGGTCCTGGAAACGGAAAACACGGCCGGGCCCGAGCAAGCCGCGGTTCCGACGCCCGTTGCGGCAGCCCGGGCCGCCAAGCCGTCGCCCGCGGGGTCGCCGATCATGCCCAGGGACTCGCGGCAGGAAGCGGCCCAGGTCGAAACGCGTCTCCCTGTGGCCACGGTGGCCTCGGATGTCGCCGCTCCGCCGGCGCCGGGCAGCGTCCGGCCGGGTCCATCACCCCAGACCAGGGATGCGCCGAAGGGTCCCGCGACGCCGGACGCCGCCGCGGCACCCAGGCCGGCGACAAAGCCGGCCGCAATCCTGGCCCTGGCGGATCGCACGCCGGATCCCGAATTGCCGATCTCTCTTGACACCGGACCGGCCGCCGCGGCCGGGCCGGACCTCGCGCTGACGGTCGCCGAGCCGCCGGCCGCCGAGGCCCCGCCGGAGCCCGATCCCTATGCCTCCGTCCCGATGCTCTGGCAGCTGCCCAGCTCGATCCGCTCCAAGCTGCCCGAGATCAGCCTGACGGTGCACGTCTACGCGCCGGAAAGCTCCGGCCGCTTCGTCATCGTCAATCGCAGGAAATACCGGGAGGGCGACGCGCTGGGGGTCGGCGTCAAGCTCGAAGCGATCGTGCCGGACGGCGTCATCCTTGACTACGACGGCCGGATCTTCAAGAAGAGCAACTAGGCCCTGGTCGATCGCATCCGGCTCAGCGCAAACGCAAGCGCCAGGCCGGCGGCGCTCAACACGGCCATTGCAAGGAATGCCTGGGCCTCGAAGGTCCCGTATAGCCGGCCGGCCAGGAGCGTCGCCAAGCCCATCGCCAGGCCGCCGGACAGCGCGGCGTAGAGGCCCTGTGCGGTCGCGGCGAGGCCCTGCGGCGCGTGGCGGGCGATGAAATGGACCGCGCCCAGGTGGGCCGCGCCGAAGGTCAGCGCGTGCAGGAGCTGGATGGCGATCAGGGCGGGCAGTGCGGTCGTTCCGGCCAGCACGGTCCAGCGGACCACGCCGGCCAGCCCGGCCAGCGCCAGCAGCCCGGTCGGGCCGAAGCGTCGCAGCAGGACGCCGCTGGCCGCGAAGAAGACGATCTCGGCCAGCACGCCCTCGGACCAGAGCCAGCCGACCGCCGCGTCGCTCAGGCCCGCGGCCCGCCAGGTCAGCGCCGAGAAGCCGTAATAGACCGCATGGCTGGCCTGGAGCAGGGCGGCGGCGGCGAGGAACAGCAGGAAGCGGCGGTCCCTCAGGAGGGCGCGGGCGCGGGGGCGGTGCTCGGGTTTCGGCAGAGGTTCCCGGCGCTCCGGCAGCCCGACGGCCGCGAGCAGGGTGGCGGCCAGCGCCGCCAGGATCAACCAAAGCAACAGCCCGGGATCCTGGCGTGCGAGCAGCTCGCCGGCGCCGAGCGCGCCCAGGATGAACGCGACGGATCCCCAGAGGCGGACCCGGCCGTAGTCGATCTCGGCGGCGCCGACGGCGCGCATGGTGTGGCTCTCGGCCAACGGGATCAGGCCGTGGAAGGCGAGCGCGGTCAAGAGCTGGACCGCCAGGATGCCCCAGAACCGCTCGGTCAGGAAAAACGCCGCGAAGCTCGCCAGGCTCGCCGCCGACAACAGGACGATTGCCGCCTTGACCCGGCCCGTGCGGTCGGCCAGCCGCGCGATCGGCGGGACGCTCAGCACCTTGACCCAGGAGGTCAGCGCGAGAAGCAGGCCGATCTCGGCCGCCGCGAGGCCCCGCTCGGCGAGCCACACCGGCCAGAACGGCAGGTAAATGCCGAGCGCTAGGAACACGGCGCCGTAGTAGCCGGCAAAGCGGACGGAGAGGGCGAAGCGCGACATGGCGGCGAGGATACGCCGCTGGCTGCCGCGGCGCAGCCGAAAGCGCGGTGACGTCCCTGACGGCTCGGCTCTGAGCATCGAGCGCGGCTGTTCGCCGATCCGCGGCATCGTTTGGAAATATAACACTATAAAGTAGAAAACAGG
>JAOUCL010000374.1 GCA_029859805.1 Rhodospirillales bacterium
CCGGCGCGCCCTGCGGCTCGGGCGCTGCCCAGGAGGGCTCCGGCTCGCGCTGCGGCTCGGGCGCCGACCAGGAGGGCTCCGGCTCGCGCTGCGGCTCGGGCGCCGACCAGGAGGGCTCCGGCTCGCGCTGCGGCTCGGGCGCCGACCAGGTTTCCGGCTCGCGCTGCGGTTCTGGCGTCTTCTCCTGTGGCGCCGCCTCCGGCGTTCTGGTGACCAGCTTGCCGATTTCCTCGAACAGCTGTGCCGAATCGAAAGGTTTGGTGAGAATGCCCGTGGTGGACACGGCGCGGAGCGCACCGATGGCCTCGGCCTGGTCCCGGCTGTGGCCCGTGACGACGACAGTCGGCACCGCGCGCCCCCGCCTGCGCAGCTGCATGTAGACTTCGAGGCCGCTGATCACCGGCAGCTCCAGGTCGAGCACGAGGATGTCCACACCGCCGCCCAATACCGTCTTCAAGGCTTCGCTGCCGGTCCTTGCCAGGCACACCTTGTAGTTATGCTCCTCCAGGACCATCTTGACGGTCGCGCTGAACTCCGGATCGTCGTCGGCCACCAGGACCATGCCCTGCGACTGGACCCTTTCCAAGGCCTCCATCACGTCGTCGATCGCCACCGGCTTGTGGAGCACGCCGTAGGCCTTGTTTTCGACGGCCTGGTCGAGAAGCTGCTCGACGCTGTAGCCGGTCATCATGATCACCTTGGCCGCCGGCTTGATCTTGCGGATCTCCAGGAAGCTCTCGACGCCGTTCATGCCCGGCATCATCACGTCCATGAACGCGATGTCGAAGTCCTTCTCGCGGAATACCCGAATGGCCTGTTCGCCGTTGAACGCCACTTCGACCTCGTGACCGTGCATCCGCAGAACGTCTGCCAGGCCCTCCGCAACATCCCGGTGGTCGTCGACGACGAAAATCCTCAAGGGTCTGGTGGGACTGGTCATTAGGCGGCCCTCTCATCGAGGCGATTCAGGGGGAGCCAGAGAACCACGTCGGTCCCCTGACCCAGGTTGCTGGTGATATCGATCCCGCCGGCGTGCTGTTGCATGATCTGCTTGACCGTCGGCAACCCGAGACCGACGCCGAAGCTCTTCGTGCTGAACAGGGGCTCCCAGATCTTCTCCAGGGTGTCCGGCGCGATACCGGGGCCGTTGTCATGGAAGATCAATTCGAAGCGGTCCTCGCTCACGCGCGATGTGATGCCGAGCATATAGTCCTGGCGGCCGGTTCTTTCGTAGTCCTCGGACATCGCCTCGCAGGCGTTGTTGAAGACGTTGATGACGACGCGACGGAACCGGTCCTCGTCGAAGGCGACCTCCAGGTCGCGCGCCGTCATTTCGTTGCGGACGGTGACGCCCTCCGGCGCGTTCTGCTCGTAGAGCAGTCTGTCGAGCCAATCGCCGACCCGGAAATTCTCGAGCGAGAGATCGGTCGTGCGCGTGAAGTCGAGGAGTTCGGTGATGATGTTGTCGCAGCGCGTGATGCTGCGGTCGGCGCGCTCGAGGGCGGCTTCCACGCCGAGGCCCTTATCGTCGGTCCGGCCGCGGATCAGATAAACGGCCGTGCGGATGGCGCCGAGCGGATTACGCAGCTCGTGGCTCACCGTGGCCGTCAACTGGCCCAGGGCGGCCAGGCGCTCCCGGCGAAGCAGCTCGCCCTGCGCCTGGTGCAGCTCGGCCGTGCGCTCTTCGACGCGATGCTCCAGCTCCTGGTTCAGCTTCATGACGCTTTCGTTGGCCTGACCAAGCTGGGTGGTGCGTTCGTCGACCCGCTGCTCCAGCTGGTCGTTCAGCTTGGCCATGCTCTCGTAGGCCTTGTTGAGCTGCGCGGTACGCTCTTCGACGCGCTGCTCCAGCTGGGAGTTGAGCCGCTGGACGTCCTCGCTGGCCCTCAGGGCGTCCTCGTTGGCCTTCAGGATGTCCTGGTTTGCTCGTTCGAGCTCGGCCGTGCGCTCTTCGACGCGCTGTTCTAGTTCTTGGTTGAGGCGCGCCACCTGCTCCTCGGCCTTGGCCATCGATTCGTGGGCGCGCGACATGGTCGCGAGCTCGCGGTTCCGCTCGCGCATGTTGGAGCGAATGACGATGGTCATGAAAATACCGAGGACCGCCAAGATGGCGACGAGGCCCAGTTGAGCCTCGAGCATCTGTTTTTCGAGGTACACGGCCGTGGTGCTGGCGTCGACGTAGACTTCGATCGCCCCCAGGAACCGGCCTTGCTCGATCATGGGAACGTAGGCCTCGGCCACGACCGCCAAATGCCGCCCGGCGACCTGCTCATGGCCTTGGTAATCGGCCTCTCCGCCGGCGGTCACCTCAGGCTGGATCTCCGTGGCGGCGACATCATGCTCGATCTTCACAAAGGGGTCGCCTTGCGCCACGATCTCGTAGAAGTAGGGTTTCGTGTTCTTCGTGCCGAGGTCGTTCAGCCGCGAGGCCAGCACCACGACGCCGTCCTGGTTGTAGAACTTGTAGCGGTATACACCGCCCGCCTCGGTGACGAGGGCAATCAGGCCCGCGTCGTCTTCGGAGATCTTGCCGTAGGCGAAAGTCGCCTCGGGATCGCTCAGGTTCTCCCTGATGAGCTCCGCCCATTGAATGCTCTGCGTTTCCGCGGATTCCTCCAGGAACTGCTGCTGAAACACGCGCGCTCCGAACCAGCTGGCGCCGAGCATAACGACGGCAACGAATAACAAGGTGTAAACGAGCCGAGCGTCTCTGGAGTTCAATTTTCCGAACATGGTATGCGGTCCCTATCTGGCCTCGCGGTGTGTCTTTCGAGCAAATCGCGGGCGGTGTGGCCACGTTCCGGGCCGGAGCCTGGCTCGCTCCGGCCTCGAACCGCCCAAGCTCTTTTACAGGTCATTCACACGCTCCATATGCCCACCAACGAGTAAATCCGCAGTTAACGGCGAGGCAAAAATTCGAATGAAGGGAAATTTCATTATTCTTTAAGAACTTATGCAATCTTTGCCTGAGTGAAATTGTTCGTGCTGAAAAGGCCGCACGATCGGACGGGCCGGCGCCGGGTTTGACCTATGGCGACGGAATGGAGTAGGGGAGGTCGCGCCACCCGTGATCGGAAGCCCCCGGTCGTATCCTGAGGCGAATGGCGTGCCTCGGGAGGCCGCATGACGAGGTTGGACCGGGATGCTGGACGTCACGCCACCAAGTCCAAACCGGCTTGGTGGCCAGGAGCAAAGGGATTCCGTTCGCCAAGCGCGACAGATCAAAGACTTCGTTTTGCCACTGTGCTATAAAACCTCACGCTTTCGAACTTGGGAGACACGTATGCCGGAGTTTCAGGGGACTGCGAAAAGGGTCATCGTCGTTACGGCGAAGCCTGCCTCGGAGGTGACGGCGGGTAGCTGGTACCATGGATTCGCCTGCAAGGGATGCGACACGCAGTTTGCCGTCTTCGACGACCGGAGCAGCGGAAAGAGCCCCGCCAAGATGTCGGGAGACGGACATATTCGTGTGACCTGTCCCCATTGCGGTGAAGAGCACGTGTACGAGACGGCGGAGGTTCAGAATTTCAAGGCCGGAAAGTAGGACGTTACGGATCACACCGCGCCGGTCGCGACACACTGTTATGTTCCAGTCGCTCGCCTGGGCGTCCAGGGTCTATTGTTCTAGAGCGTAGAGCCTTAATCCGCGATACGCTCTGACAGGCTCGCGCGTAAGATGATGGTTTCTCTATAAAGAGTTGTATGACAAACGGGCGGCGCTTACCGCTTCGAGCAGGGGCTCGTTTGCGCTTGCCATCCGCGCGATGGTTTCGCGATCGATCTCGCCGCCCTTGGATGCGGTGGTGACAATCGGCAGAAACGTGTCCCAGATCCGCGCCACCTTTCTCATCTGCGCCTTGATTTCAGCGGAGGGCGCCGGCACGAGCCGCAGTTCGGTATTGCCGCTGATAAGCCCGTCCAGGGTGCGGTCGAACTGGGCTATACTTTCCTTCAGTTGGCGCCTGTTCTTATCGACTTCATGGCCGTAGGCGATCAGCAGGAATTCTCTGGACATCTTTTGTGTCAACAAGCGCTGCCGCCCAGCGAGTTCGATAGTGGCGTCGAGCAGTGAGACGAGCCGGCCTTCCGAGGTCTCGCTTTCGAGGACCGCAACCGCGCTATCCATGGCCGCGGTTATGGGTGCGGTGAGGTCGGCTACGGTTCCCACCTGATCGGCGGTGATCCTGCCGGACGCGAAGCTCGTACGGATGGCGGCATCGTAGACGAGCCACAGCTCCCCGGCCTTGCCGAGGTTGTCGATGAAATCCCGGCTCGTCGATCTCGGCAACCCGAGTCCGGCGTCACCGTCGCGCAGGCCCTTGAGCGTTCGCTCGAACAACGCGCGGGACGACTCGAGGTTCTTCAGGTTCCTCTCCGTGTCGACCTCCAAGGCGACAAGCACTAATTCCTTGCTCATCTTCTCGGCAAGCACCGCTTGGCCCTG
>JAOUCL010000110.1 GCA_029859805.1 Rhodospirillales bacterium
ATCTCCGGATCCTGCGCTCGCTCCCACGCGACGAGGTGACGGAGATGATGGTCGGCGGCGAGGTGATCATAACCTGCCAGTTCTGCAACGCCGAGTACCGCTTCGACGAGGCGGCGCTGGAGCGAATCTACGCGCCTTGATCCCACGCGAGTCGCAGCGTATTGATTCTCCGGGGGTGCCATTCTCTTAGCAGTCAAACGGGAGGCCAACCATGCTCCGTCTTTCCAGACTCCTCGTTGCCATGCTGCTGCCGGTCGCGGGTCTGGCCCTCGCCGCCTGCGAGCTGACCCCGCCCAGTGGCGACTTTCCCGAGCTGACCTACGGCCACCTCACGCCGCTGCGCTTCGACGTGGCTTCGGTGGAGGTCGAGCAGGCCTACCAGCCCTCGTCCGAGGCGCCCAACGTTGAGCTGCTGTTCCCAGTGCGCCCGGGCCAGGCGGCGGCCAACTGGGGGCGCGACCGCCTGCAGGCCGTCGGCACGTCGCGCCGGATGCGCTACATCGTACGCGAGGCCTCGGTGATCGAGACCGCGCTCGAGACTACGAGCGGGCTGACCGGTGTGGTCACCAGGGACCAGTCGGAGCGCTACGAAGCGCGCCTGACCGTCGAGGTGGAGATCCTCGACGACGGCGGCCGGACGGAGGGCAACGCCATGGCCCGGGTTGTCCGTTCCATAACCGTGCCCGAAAACGCGACGCTGCACGAGCGCGAAGAGGTCTGGTACCAGTTGACCCAGAAACTGATGAACGACATGAATACTCAGCTGGAGGACACCCTGAAACGGATCTTATTCCGCTACCTGCGCTGAGTGCGCAGGCCCGAGGCCGTGATTGAAAAAAACCCAATTTAAAGGGGCTGTTAAGCGATTTGCCCCAAGCTGAGGCCTTGTTCCCCAGGGGGAAAGGCCCGGGCGATGCGGTATGTCTTGTTCGCCGTCGGTACGCTCGTCGTCATGGCGGTCGCGTTGGTCTTCATCAAGTGGGACTCGATCACGGAATCGTATGACGAAATGGTCGCCATGGCCGCCGAGGTCGCCGTCGAGAGCGGAAACCAGATGGGCCAGGGCGCCTATCATCTGACCCAGTGCGGCCGCCCCAGCTACATGGCGGACCTCCGCGAATCGATGGACCAGCTGGACCAAGTGTCGACGGAATTCCAGGCCAATATGAAGGCCGCGTTCGAAGCCGGCATCGAAGAGGCCCGGGCTGCGAACATCGACTATAGCGAGGAGTTCTGCGAACGGCTGCTGTCGGAGGTCGATGCGGCCGATTGACGGTCGGGGCTGGGCCGCGAGCAGGCGACCAGCGTCAGCTTCCCGGTGAGAGGCAACGGGCGAGCGACGAGGCAAGCCCGCGAATTAGCCCGAAGTAGGCATCCGGTCCCGCGGGCAGTGCGATCCCGAGGGGGTCTAGCACGCCGGTCCTGGTGGCCGTGCCCGAAATCACCGTGTCGACCAGCGCCGGCCGGAACTGCGGCTCGGTGAACACGCAGACTGCCCCGACTTCCGCGATCCTAGCGCGGATTTCGGCGAGACGCCGGGCACCTGGGGGACGGTCCGGACTTACGGCCACCGAGCCGACAGCGTTGAGGGCGTAGCGCCGCTCGAAATACTGGTAGGCATCGTGGAACACGACATAGGGTCGCTCCCGGACCGATGCGAGTTGGCTGGCAATTTTGCCGTCGAGGGCCTCGATCCCGGCTATAAGTCCTTGCCCGTTGCGCCGGTAGCGGTCGGCGTTTTCCGGGTCCACCCGAATCAGCGCCGCGACGGCGGCGCGTGCGATACCGACAGCGTTGCGCGGGTCCAGCCAGAGATGCGGGTCGGCCGGGCCACCCGGCTTCTCTGTGTGCTCGTCCACGAGATATCCGGCCTCTTCGCCCTGGCTGTCCCAGGCACCGCCCCGGCGGACCGGCAGCAGCCGAACCTCGGCGGCCTCGGACAGCGCGATGACCCTGGCCTGCCCGGCCAGCGCAGCGAGCGGCCGGGCGAGGAAGGTCTCGAGCTGCCCGCCGATCCAGAACACCAGCTCGGCCTCGCTGAGCGCCCGCGCCTCGGACGGCCGCAGGCTGTAGCCGTGCGGCGAGCCGCCACGCCTCATCAATAGGACCGGCGCGCCGACCCCCTCCATCACGCCGGCGATCAGGGCATGCACCGGCATGATGCTCGCGACCACCTTGGGCGCCGCCGCCGCAGGTCCCACCGCCCAAGCGAACGCGATCAGCGCCGCCGCCAGGAGGCCCCCGCAGGACGACGCCTGGCGCCAACGCGCGCTCCGTGTTCCGGTGTCCGCCATGCCCTCGGCTCTAGATTGCGTTCCAGATATGCTATGTTATATCCTTACAAAATAAAGTTGGAGTCGCCAAGTCAACGGAACAAGAAAGGCGGATGGACCGTTTCAACCGCGTCTCGGCCGCCCCGTTCTCCGCCGGGGAGCATGACCATGCGGCCTGCATCGCCGGAGCGGTGAAGAGCGCTCAGCGGATTTGCGCGCGCCGCGGCGTTCGCCTGACTAGGCTGCGGCAGCGGGTGCTGGAGCTGGTCTGGTCGAGCCACGCCCCGGTCGGGGCCTACGATCTGCTCAAACGACTCAGCCGGGAGCGCGACGGCGCGACGCCGCCGACCGTCTACCGGGCGCTGGACTTCCTATTGGAGCAGGGCCTTGTGCACCGTATCGAAAGCCGCAACGCCTTCGTCGGCTGCGCCGACCCGGCCGAGTCGCATGCCGGACAGTTCCTGATCTGCCGTGACTGCGGCAGTGCGGCGGAGATGCACGACCGGCGGGTCAACCGGGCGATCAACCGCGGAGCCGCGGAACTGGGCTTCTTCGTCGAGGCCAAGACCGTCGAAGTGAGCGGCGTCTGCCCGGCCTGCCGCGCCGCGGAGGGAGCTTCAGCAGGTGCCCGGTGAGCCGCCCGCGACGGTCGGAGGTCAGGGCGAACCGTTGGTCTCGGTATCGCAGGTCGAGGTCGATTTCGACGGCAGGACAGTGCTTTCGGCCGTCGACCTAGCGGTCCATGCCGGCGAGATCCTGACTCTGATCGGCCCGAACGGCTCGGGCAAGACGACGCTGATCCGGGTCGTCCTCGGACTGCTCAAACCCGCGTCGGGAAGGGTCCGGCGGCGGGCCGGACTGCGGATCGGATACATCCCGCAGCGCCTGCACGTCGATGAGACCCTGCCGCTCACAGTCGAGCGCTTCCTGAGGCTCTGCGCCCCGCGGGCGCGCGGCCGGTTTTCCGAGGTTCTGGCCGAGGTGGGCGCCGGTCATCTGCTGGAGAGTGCCCTCCAGGCAGTCTCGGGCGGCGAGTTGAAGCGGATCCTGCTGGCCCAGGCGCTGCTCAGGGATCCGGACCTGCTGGTGCTCGACGAGCCCAGCGCCGGTGTCGACGTCACCGGCCAGGCGGAGCTTTACGCGCTGATCAAGTCGATCCGGGACAGCCGGCGCTGCGGCGTGCTTCTGGTGTCGCACGACCTGCATTTGGTGATGGCGGCGACCGATCGCGTGATCTGCCTCAATCACCACGTCTGCTGCACCGGCCGGCCCGAGGCGGTGAGCCGTGACCCGGAATACCTCGCGCTGTTCGGACCGGAGCTGGCGGAGCGTCTCGCGGTCTACAGCCACGAGCACGATCACCGCCACGGCCTGTCCGGGGATTTGGTCGCGGAAGCGGAACGGGCGCCGGCCGAGGACCACACTCATGGCTGACTTCGTCCTGCGCGCGCTGTTCGCCGGCATCGGGGTCGCGCTGGTCTCCGGGGCGCTCGGGTGCTTCCTGGTCTGGCGTCGCATGGCCTATTTCGGCGCGACCCTGGCCCATTCCGCCCTGCTCGGCGTCGCGCTCGGCCTGCTGTTCGAAATCGACCTGAACCTCGGCATCCTGGCGGTCTGCGTCGCGGTCTCCGGCCTACTGGTCGGCCTGCAGTTCCGAGGGGGGCTCGCCACCGATACTCTGCTTGGGATCCTGGCCCACGGCACCCTGGCGTTCGGCCTGGTCACGATCGCCTTCATGGAGACGCTGCGCATCGACCTGATGGCCTATCTTTTCGGGGATATCCTGGCGGTCACGGCGGGCGACCTGATCTGGATCTACATCGGTGGCCTGGCGGTTCTGGCCGCCTTGGTCGTGTTGTGGCGGCCGCTCTTGTTCATCACCGTGCACGAGGAGCTGGCCCGGGTCGACGGCATTCCGACCGGCGCGGTCCGCCTGGCCTTCATGCTCCTTGTCTCGGTCGTCATAGCGATCGCCATGAAGATTGTCGGGGTCCTGCTCATCATATCGATGCTGATCATCCCGGCCGCCACCGCCCGGCGCCTCGCCGCCACGCCCGAGCAGATGGCGCTCTTCGCCTCGACGATCGGCTGCCTGGCGGTGGCCGGGGGACTGGCCTCCTCGATGACATGGGACACCCCGGCCGGCCCGTCGATCGTGGTGATGGCGACCGGACTGTTCTTCCTGTTTCTGTTGCTGCCCCGCCGCAAGGCGGGCGGCGGCCGGGCGCAGAGAGAACCGGAGTAATTCCAAAGCTCACTGAAAACGACCCTTGGTATCAGTGCTTGCCCTCGTTGCCCCGACAGGAGTCGGGCGCCGGCCAAACGACTTGGCTCTCGAAGCGGCCCCCATCGATCTCCTCGATCTGCAGCGGCGGCACCGTCGCGAGCCGCGCTGCGTTGCGGCGTTCCTGAACGATTTCGGCGAGGATCGAGAGTGCAATTTCTTCCGGCGTGGCGGCGCCGATATCGAGCCCGGCGGGCGCCCGCAGGATCTCCACACGCGCGGTCGGCAGCCCCTGTTCGATCATTGCCGCCTTCAGTGTCGCTGCCTTGCGACGACTGCCGACGAAGGCGACATAGGGCGCGCCACAGGAGAGGGCTGCGGCGAGCGCGTCCCGGTCCCGCTTGCCCTGTGTAGCGACAACGACGGAGCTGGTCCCGACGCGGGCCGCACCGGAGAGGTCGAACCCCGCGATCCATGCATCGGCCTCTCCAAAGCCCGGATGGTCCTCGACGAGTGCGGCCACTGTTACGGCGAAGCCCGAGCGGCGGCCGAGGGCAGCGAGCGCACGAGCGGTCGGCGAGGCGCCGGCAACGATCAAGGACGGACGCGGCAAGATCGCTTCGACGAACAGCTCGATCGTTCCGCCGCTGGGACAACTGCTCTTGTGGATCTCCACGCCCGTGGATTCCGTAGCGACCGGCAAACGCTCCTTGGGGTAGACGCGAACCAGCCGAGGCCGTCCGTCGAGCAGCGCGTCGCTGGCCGCCTTTCGGGCCGCGCCCTGGGTGCAGCCGCCGCCGATCCAACCCACCATGGAGCCATCGGCACGGATCACCGCCTTGGCCCCAGCCTTGGCGGCGGTCGCGTCCTCGGTCCGCACGACCGTCGCAAGGGCAAATGGTCGGCCATCACCTTTCATTCGCGCCATGCAGTCGATGATATCCTCGCGCTCGTCGCTCATTCGATTCCTCCCGCGCCGCACCGGTTTCACAGCTTCGCCAGATAGGGTTCAAGCGCCGCCAAGCTCTGCAGATCGTGGGCCGGCGCAAAGAGGTCCACAAAGGGTAGGGCGGCGGACATGCCTTTTGCGACCGGCTCATAATCCCTCCAGCCGATCATCGGGTTGAGCCAAACGATCCTTTTGGCGCGCCGCTTCATTTGCCTCATCTCCGCCGCCAGGCGTTCCGGCGGGCCGGTATCGTAGCCGTCGCTGACGATGATGACGGCCGTCCGCGATTTGATCACGCTTGCCGCATAGCCGCGGTTGAAGGTCGCCAGGCTCTCGCCGATCTTCGTACCGCTATCCCAGCCGGACGCCATCAAGGCCATGCGTTCCAGCGCCTTCTCGGTATCACGCTCGCGCAGCGCGGCGCTGATGTGGATGAGGCGCGTATGGAACACGAAGGCCTCGGCCTCGCGGAAGTGGTCGAGGACGCCGCGGATGAAACGCACGAAGAAGGTGCTGTAGAGGCTCATGGAGCCGCTGGCATCGAGGATCACCACGAGGCGCAGCGGCTTCGGCCAGCGTTTGCGGTACGCGAGCTTCATGGGCGTGCCGCCGAAACGGATCGAGTTGTGGATCACCCGGCGAAGGTCGAGGCGCCGGCCGCGCCGGCGGTGCCGCTCGCGGCGGGTC
The DNA here is from genome assembly GCA_029859805.1 of Rhodospirillales bacterium. GTDB lineage: Bacteria > Pseudomonadota > Alphaproteobacteria > Kiloniellales > JAKSDN01 > CAMYKD01. The sequence goes on from JAOUCL010000110.1 coordinate 6,134, forward strand.
AGGCGATACCTCATGCGGGCCGCGAGGCGTTCGCTCAGGTCGCTGACCCGAACCAGCTCTTCCGGATCGTTGATGTGGCGCAGGTCGGTCGCGGCCAGGGACTCCGCGCTGCCGGCGCCGCCGCGGCGGCCATCGCCGCCCTCCGCCTCGAGGCCCCCGCCGCGCTGGCTGTGCAGAACCGGGCCAAGCGGCCCGGCCGGGGTCTGGCCGCCCGGCAAGCCCGCCTGGGGGCCGCGCGCCTTGTGGCCGGCGACCCGTGTCGCCTGCTTGCGCCCGTGGCCGAGCCAATAGAGGTCGAAAATCTGGTCGAAGCGCCGCCAGTCGGTGCCCGAGGCGCAGAGCAGGCTGCGGAAGGCCCAGCGGACCGCGTCCCGCCGGCCCAGCTCGGCAGCGCGCGCCGCGCGAAGGCCATCGATGGCCTCGGGCAGGCCGACCGGAAAGCCGTTGTCCCGCAGGACACGCACGAAACCGACGACACGCCGGGCGAGCAGCCGCCCGCCGCCGGCGGTCCCCAGGATCTCGACCGCCGCGCTCATACTGCCTTGCCGGCCAGGCGCTCGACCACCTCGAGGGGGACGACGGTCTGGTCCTCCTGGGTCTTGAGCAGGCACATCAGGCTTTCGTGAAGCGCCTCGGGCTCGCTGCGCAGGTCCGTGACCCCTAGGCCCACGAGCGCCGCGGCCCAATCGAGCGTCTCGGCCACGCCCGGCTTCTTGCGCAGGTCCTCCTTGCGCAGCGCCTGCACGAAACGCACGACCTGCGCAGCCAGGGCCTGCTCGATGCCCGGCAGGCGGGCCAGCACGATCCTGAGCTCCTTGTCCTCGCCGGGGAACTCCACGTAGTGGTAGAGGCACCGGCGCCGGAGCGCGTCGGAGAGCTCGCGCGTGCCGTTGGAGGTCAGCACGACGTAAGGAACGGCCGTCGCCGTGACCGTGCCGAGCTCCGGAATACTGATCTGGAAGTCGGACAACACCTCTAGGAGATAGGCCTCGAACTCCTCGTCGGCCCGGTCGATCTCGTCGACCAGCAGGACCGGCGGCTCGGCCATGGAGATCGCCTTGAGAAGCGGGCGTTTGAGGAGAAAGTCCTCGTCGAAGATGTGCCGCTCCTTCTCCTCGGCTGAGCGCTCTTCGCTCTCCCAGATCTTGATGGCGAGCAGCTGGCGCTGATAGTCCCATTCGTAGACCGCGGCGCTGGCGTCCAGGCCCTCGTAGCACTGCAAACGGATGAGCGGCGCGGCCAGGACCGCGGCCAGGGCCTTGGCGACCTCGGTCTTGCCGACCCCGGCCTCGCCCTCGAGCAGCAGGGGCCGGCCGAGCTGCTGCATCAGCACGATGGCCGTCGCCAGCTGCGGGTCGGCCACGTAGCCGACTCCGCCCAGCCGCCCCAGCACCTCCTCGCGGCTCAATGTCATGCAGGCAGCCTCATGATCGGACCCGCCGCCGCGCGAGGACAGCGTCGCCCCGCGCGGCGCTCAAGCGGCCTGCCTCATTCGCCGATGCCGAGCGCCGCACACTGCTTCCAGACCCGCCAAGGCGTGTGGGGCATGGGCATGTGGCTGACGCCCAGGTGGGCGAAGGCGTCGACCACCGCGTTGGAGAAGGCCGAGACGCCGCCCACGTTCGGACTCTCGCCCACGCCTTTCGCGCCGATCGGATGGTGCGGCGAGGGCGTGACCGTGAAGTCGGTCTCCCAGACCGGCGTCTCCACCGCGGTCGGCAGGAAATAGTCCATGAAGCTCGCGCCCTGTATGTTGCCGGTCTCGTCGAAGGTCAGCTCCTGGCCCATGGCGATGGCGAAGGCCTCGGTCAGGCCGCCGTGCACCTGGCCCTCGATGACCATGGGGTTGATGCGCGTGCCGCAGTCGTCGAGCGCATAGAAGCGCCGCACCTTGACCTCGCCGGTCAGGCGGTCGACGTCGACCACGCAGAGATAGGCGCCGAAGGGATAGGTGAAGTTGGGCGGGTCGTAGTAGTTGACCGCTTCCAAGCCCGGCTCTAGGCCCTCCGGCAGGTTCTGGTAGGCAGCAAAGGCGATCTCCTTCATGGTCGCCGCCTTCTCCGGCAGGCCCTTGACCTTGAAGCGGTCGACCTCCCACTCCAGGTCCTTCTCGCCGACCTCCAGCATGTGGGCAGCGATCTTCCGGGCCTTGGCCTTGATCTTGCGCGCCGCCTGGGCCGCGGCGGCCCCCGCCACGGGGGTCGAGCGCGAGCCGTAGGTGCCCAGACCATAGGGCGCTGTGTCGGTGTCGCCCTCCTCCACGGTGATGTCGTCCGAGGGGATGCCGAGCTCGGTGGCGAGTATCTGGGCATAGGTGGTCTCGTGGCCCTGGCCCTGCGACTTGGTGCCGAGCCGTGCGATCGCGCTGCCCGTCGGATGGATGCGGATCTCGCAGGAATCGAACATGCCAATGCCCAGGATGTCGCAGTTGCGCGAGGGACCGGCGCCGACGATCTCCGTGAAGGTGGCGATCCCGATGCCCATCAGCTCGCCGTTCCTGCGCTTTTCCTCCTGCTCCCTGCGCAGGCCCCGGTAGTCGACCGCCTCCAGCACCTTGTTGAGCGCCGTGTGGTAGTCGCCGCTGTCGTACTCCCAGTCGAGGCAGGAGGTATAGGGGAACTGCTCGGGCGTGACGAAGTTCTTGAGGCGGATCTCGGCCTTGTCCAGACCGACCTTCTGGGCCAGCACGTCGACCATGCGCTCGATCAGATAGGACGCCTCGGTGACCCGGAAGGAGCAGCGGTAAGCCACGCCGCCCGGCGCCTTGTTGGTGTAGACGCCGTCCACCTCGATATGGGCCGCCGGGATGTCGTAGCTGCCGGTCACGATGCTGAACAGTCCCGCCGGCCACTTGGTCGGCTGGGCGTGCGCGTTGAACGCACCGTGGTCGGCCAGCACGTGCACCCGGATCGCCGTGATGCGGCCGTGGCTGTCGGCGGCCAGCTCGCCGGTCATGTGGTAGTCGCGGGCAAAGGCCGTGGTCGAAAGGTTGTCGATGCGGCCCTCCACCCACTTGACCGGCCGGCCCAGCACGATCGTGCCCACGGTGGCGCAGACATAGCCCGGGTAGGCCCCGACCTTGTTGCCGAAGCCGCCACCGATGTCGGGCGCGATGACGCGGATCTTGTGTTCCGGCAGGCCAGCGATCAAGGAGACCACGGTGCGCACGACATGCGGCGCCTGGAAGGTGCCGTAGAGCGTGAGTTCGCCCTTGATCGGATCCATCGACGCGACGCAGCCACAGGGCTCGAGCGGACAGGGATGGACACGTTGATAGAAGATCTCCTCCTTGACCGTGACGGCAGCGCTCGAAAAGGCCTTTTCGGTCGCATCCTTGTCACCGACGTCCCAGGTGAAGATGTGATTGGGGTGCGTGCGCAGCCCCTGACCTACGTTGTCCTTGCCCTCGACGTCCTCGCGGAGCACCGGCGCGTCCTCGGCCAGGGCTTGCTTGGGGTCGACCAGGACCGGCAGGTCCTCGTAATCGACCTCGACCGCCTGAATTCCGTCAGAGACCGCATAGCGGTCCTCGCCGATCACGAAGGCGACCTCCTGGTTCTGAAAGTGGACCTTCTCGTCGGCCAGGACGGCCTGGGTATCGCCGGCCAGGGTCGGCATCCAATGCAGGTTGAGCGGCTTCAGGTCCGCGGCCGTCAGCACGGCGAGCACGCCCGGCACGGCCTTGGCCGCCTCGGTGTCGATCGACTTGATCCGGGCATGCGCATAGGGGCTGCGCACGAAATCGCCGAACACCTGGCCCGGCAGCTTGACGTCGTCGACGTAGTTGCCCTTCCCCTGGATGAAGCGGATGTCCTCCTTGCGCTTGCGCGCGCAGCCGATGCCGCCGAGGGTCGCCTCGCGCTCCTCCTGGGTCATTTCCGTTGCGTCGGTCATTACTCAGCGGCCTCCCGTTGTGCGTTCAGCTTGTCGGCGGCGTAGCGCACCGCCTTGACGATGTTCTGATAGCCGGTGCAGCGGCAGAGATTGCCGGACAGCTCCCAGCGGATCTCTTCGTCGCTCGGGTTCGCGTTCTCCTGCAGCAGCCGGTGGGCCCTCATGATCATGCCCGGCGTGCAGTAGCCGCACTGCAGGCCGTGCTCCTGCATGAAGCCCTCCTGCAGGGCCGAGAGGCTGCCGTCGGCATTGGCCATGCCCTCGACCGTCGTGATCTCCGCGCCCTCGGCTTGCACGGCGAAGACCGTGCAGGACTTCACCGACATGCCGTCGAGATCGATGGTGCAGGCACCGCAGTGCGAGGTCTCGCAACCCACGTGCGGTCCGGTCAGGTTCAGCTTCTCACGCAGGAAGTGGACCAGCAGCAGGCGCGGTTCCACGAGGTCATCGACCGCCCGGCCATTGACCGTCATCTTTACGGGAATCTTGCTCATCGTGCTCGGAGCCTCCCTATCAAGCTCGTGCGCGGGTCAGCGCCCGCTCGACCGCGCGGCGGACCATGACGCCGGTCACGTGGGTCCGGTACTCCTCCGGGCCGCGCATGTCGGCCACCGGCTCGGCGATGTCCTTGGCCGCCTCGACCGCCCTGGCGACTGCCGCCTCGTCGACCTTGGTGCCGACCAACGCCTGGCCGGCGGCCTCGGCGAAGAGCGGTGTCTGCCCGACGTTGGTGAGCGCGATCGACGCGCTCTCGCAGCTGCCGCCGCTCATGGTCAGGACCACTGCCGCCGCCGCGGTGGCGTAGTCGCCCACCTTCCGCTTCAACTTCTCGTAGGCGTAGCCGTGGCCGGCCGGCGGTATCGGGATGCTGACCGCGGTCACGAGCTCGTCCTCCGCGCGCGCCGTGAAGTAGGCCGCCTCGTAGAAATCCCGCGCCCGGACCTCCCGCTCGCCCTGCGGTCCGCGCAGGACGAAGCTGGCATCCAGGCACTGCATGACCGCGGGCATATCGTTACCGGGGTCGCCGTTGGCGACGTTGCCGCCCAGGGTGCCGCAGTACCGGACCTGCGGGTCGGCGATCAGCAGCGCGGCCTCGCGCAGGATAGGACAAGCTTCGGCCAGCAACTCCGAGACTGCCACCTCCTGTTGCGTGGTCATAGCGCCGATCTCGATGCACCGCCCGGCCGGCTGGATGCCCCTGAGGCTGTCCAGGTCCCGCAGGTCGATGAGATGGCCGGGCTCCGCAAGCCGCAGCTTCATCATCGGGATCAGGCTGTGCCCACCCGCGATCACACGCCCCTCGTCGCCGTGTTGCGACATCAGCGCGATTGCCTCATCGACCGAGGTCGGCCGATGGTACTCGAAGGCTCCAGGAATCAAGACATCCTCCCATGGGTTTCTTATTCTCTTGCAAGGCGTCTTCGCGCCCTAGGTTCATTATCTGGGTTGTGAGAATGAATCGCAACCGGAGATATGGAAACGGCCTCCGCCCGTCAGGGACCGCAAGCGCCCGGGAGCCTGGATCTTGTCAATTATATAAGCAAAATCAAAGATCTGGTGGCGGTGCAGGCAGTCTTGAGGGAACTCGTCTCCAAGCTCTTGCGTCGCCTTCCTTGGCGCGAATTACCACAAGCGCCGTTTGGCGAAGGCGTGACCGGAGCCCGACTTGAGGTAGCGCTCGAACGATTCCGCCTTTATCCTGTCCGAAAAGGCCACATAGGTCACAAGACGTCACGGTCTGAACTTGGAGGTATGGGTAGACTTACCGGAGTTGTGGTCCTCCAACCGTTGCTTGAGGTCTGCCGTCAGACCAACATAACGATGCGTGGGCGTTTGCTTGCTTTCGATCAAGTAGACATAATGCATAGTGGCAGCCCTTCTTCGCTAAAGCTCCGAAGGGCATCCTGCTTCGCGTCGATGGTGAACGGCAATCCTGCGAAGCGCGTCAGCGCGAAGCAGGATGGCGGAGGGGGTGGGATTCGAACCCACGAGACGGTTTCCCGCCCACACGCGTTCCAGGCGTGCGCCTTAAGCCACTCGGCCACCCCTCCGGTCCAGCGCGCGGCGCGCAACCTAGCCGACCGCGCGGCGCGATGCAACGCCGCAAGCCCACCGCCGGTCGCGGGCCTGCGGCACAAGTAAGCCTGTACAATATTCTAACAATAGTGCCCCAGCTTTGTCACACATGGAACCGAGTATTTTAGTATATACTTGTCTTGTCTGGTTAAATATTGAAGGTATTCGAGAAGATGTTTCCGCGCCGTGCCGTTGCCAGGAAAACATCGGACCGGTGTGTGAAGGGAGTTTCAGGTCATGTCTAGCACAGTACGCACCCTTGGCTGGCTGCTTATCCTCATGGCGACCGCAGCGTTCGGCTGGGAGCTCTACGCGCTGGCCGAGACCGGCAGCTTCCAGCTCTCCTCCCTGGGTAAGCTCTGGCACGACCTGCACCCGGCAAGCCTCGGCGTCGTCCAGGGTACGGTGGAAGGGCATGTTTCGGCAACGCTTTGGGACGGTCTTCTGGCCCCTTTGCTGCTCCGGGATGCCGTCCTGGTTTTCGCGCTGCCCGGCCTCCTGCTGGCGTCCCTGCCCCGTCTGGTCGAAGCGGTCAACCGCATGGGCGAGCCCGAGATGGCTTGACCGCCGCTACCGGCAATCCTGGCCCGGTCCGGCGCACAAGGTTCGAATCTGCGCGATTTAGCTCGAACTAGCTGTTAATAAGATCGCCAAAGAACAACAATATCATGCCTTCCTGCGCGCCTTCGGCCTGATCCCGGGGGCCGCAGCGCCGTGGCGCTAGGGGAGTAACCTCCGATGTCTCTCATGGTTCGGTTTGTCGGCTGGACGTTGCTTTGTCTGTCCTTGGCCATATTGGGCCGGGAACTTTACCAGTTGGCCGATACGGGCAAGTTGGTTCTGTCGTCCTGGGGCGAGCTATGGTTCTCGCTGCACCCGTCCAGCCTCAACCTCTACCAGGCGGTGGTCGAGCGCTACATCTCGACCGAGCTCTGGGACCAGGTCCTGGCACCCATGCTGCTGTGGGACGCCTTCATGGTCTTCGCGGTGCCCGGTGTCGTGCTGGCCGCGCTGCCCCGGGTCATCCAGATCTTCACCCGGCGGGACGCCGAATACAGAAGCGACTGAGCCCGGGGGTCGGCCGCGGGCCGGGCCGCACGCGGGCATGGGACTTGGCGAAACGGCAGAAGGACGGGCACCTGCGCCGCCGGTCCGCCCTTTTGGTGGCCGGCAGTAAGTCCAATGTCCCTCGATTACCGTGAAATATGAATGGGTTATTAGGGCTTGCCGGATAGGCTGTGATCATGGGGGGCGGTCGTGCGCCGTCTCGTGAGCGGGGAAACGGGCGTCTGCTGCATGAAGGAGATCACGTCATGCGCACCGCTGTCGGATTCGGTTGCCTCTTGATTGCCGTTGGTTTGAGTGCGCTGGTCTGGGACCTGTACTTCCTGACGCTCGGCGGCCACGTCAAGCTCTCGAGCTGGGGCGAATTCTGGTACGGCGTCCATTCAGCCAGCCTGGGTGCCGTCAAGACCGGGATCGAAAGCCACCTCCCGGCCGGTCTTTGGGCCTGGACCATGGGGCCTCTGCTGAAGGTCCCGGCGCTCCTGCTCTTCGGCCTCCCGGGCGCCATCTTGGCGAGCTTGCCCTGGACGCTGCCCAAGCTGAGAGACATGAGGGCCCTGCGCCAAGCCTAACCGGGGCGATCAGTCGTCGCTCATCCTGAGGGCGGCGATGAAGGCGGACTGCGGGATCTCGACCTGGCCGAACTGGCGCATGCGCTTCTTGCCGGCCTTCTGCTTCTCCAGCAGCTTGCGCTTCCTCGTCACGTCGCCGCCGTAGCACTTGGCGGTCACGTCCTTCCTGAGCGCGCCGACCGTCTCGCGGGCGACGACCTTGCCGCCGATCGCGGCCTGTATCGCGATCTTGAACAGCTGGCGCGGGATCAGGTCCTTCAGGCGCTGGCAGAGCGCCCGGCCGCGCGGCTCGGCCTGGCTGCGGTGCACGATCATGGCGAGCGCATCGACCGGCTCGCCGTTGACCAGGATCGAGACCTTGGCCAGGTCGCCTTCGCGGTACTGGTCGAGCTGATAGTCGAAGCTGGCATAGCCGCGCGAGACCGATTTCAGCCGGTCGTAGAAGTCGAAGACCACTTCGTTGAGCGGCAGCCGGTAGACGACCATGGCGCGGTTGCCGGCATAGGTGAGATCCAGCTGCTCGCCCCGCCGGTCCTCGCAGAGCTTAAGGACCGCACCCAGGTAGTCGTCGGGCACCAGGATCGTGGCATGGATCCAGGGCTCCTCGATGGTCTTGAGCTTGACCGGGTCGGGCATGTCGACCGGGTTGTGGAGCTCCTTCACGGTCCCGTCGGTCAGATGCACCTTGTAGACCACGCTGGGCGCCGTCGTGATCAGGTCGAGCGAGAACTCGCGCTCCAGGCGCTCCTGGATGATCTCGAGATGCAGCAGGCCGAGAAAGCCGCAGCGGAAGCCGAAGCCCAACGCCACCGAGGTTTCCGGCTCGTATTCGAAGCTGGCGTCGTTGAGGGCCAGCTTGGCCAGGCTCTCGCGCAGCATCTCGTAGTCGGCGGCGTCGGCCGGAAACAGGCCGCAGAACACGACCGGCACGCTCGGATTGAAGCCCGGCAGTGGCTCGGTGGCCCGATGCCGCTCGCCGGTCAGGGTATCGCCGACCTGGCAGTCCGCGACGCTCTTGATGCTGGCGGTCAGGAAGCCGATCTCGCCGGGGCCGAGCTCGGCCACCTTGGTCATCTTGGGCGTGAAGACGCCGACACGGTCGACCTGGTGGACCGCGCCGGTCGCCATCATGCGGATCTTCATGCCGGCCTTGAGGTGGCCGTCGACCACCCGGACCAGGGTGATGACCCCGAGGTAGGCGTCGTACCAG
>JAOUCL010000111.1 GCA_029859805.1 Rhodospirillales bacterium
ACGATGCAATTTCCACGCATGAGCTCGCTCATATCGAGTTCCATTTTCGCTTGGGCATGTGGGCGACGATATGCTGCCTAGCGACCTGATTCGATGAAGGGCTGGCCGTTCTGGTCTCACAGGACCAACGCTATGTCGGGCCACCCACGCCAGAAGACATGACCGGCGCCGAGGTGCGCAAGCTCTTGTCGCTCGGCGAATGGACTGCGGCATCACAGGTCCATGGCCCGCGGACATACCCGGCAGCGTACCGCGAGGTGAAGGAATGGTACGACAAGGCCGGCCATGCGGGCCTGATGGATTTCATCAATCGGCTGAGACAGGGGACATCCTTCGCCGATGCGATGGCATCCGTTGTCGAAGGTTCCCAGAAACCAAACGAAGACCGAGGTGCATAACCTATAGCGGACTGCAAACATCCGGGTCCCGAACCGCAAACATCGGAAGAGGGTCGGGTCTTGTTTTAGTGCTTTTTGTTCTCCAGAAGGACCCATCGCCGCAGAGAATGGGTGGGAGAACAGGCTGCCTGACGGGCGGGATGAAAAATTACTTAAAACAAGACCTGACCCCTTTTCCGTAAAACAAGACCTGACCCCTTTTCCGTAAAACAAGACCTGACCCCTTTTCGACCCCTTTTCCGGCCGGCGCTCCAGCGCCAGGCGGACGATCCAGAAGACGTTCAAGGCCGTGAACACCAGGTTCCATTAGATCGGCGTCATCAAGGACACCGGCTGAAGGTAGAAGTAGGCCATCAGGAGGGCGGCCGCGAAGACCGTGAGCAGGCGCAGCCACAGGATGTCGCGCACCATGTAGGCGAAGAGGTAGAGCACGTTGGCCCCGTGGATCAGAAGGTCGAGCTGAACGGCCATGGCGCGTCTCCCCCGCTGGCAATGCCGGACCCGCCATTCTGCGGCCTTCGGCCGTGCCTCGCCAGCGCGACCGGCAGAGCCTGGAGTTGCCTTGTGGCCGTGGTTCAAGCGAGGATGGGCCTTGGCGGCCTGTCCAATGGAACCGTGCGGGCCGGTCCCACAAATGGAGAGACCCTTCATGACTACGATCAACATCCAGTTCACGCGATTTTCGGCCTTTTACAGCCCGCTGATCGCGACCATCGCCGGTGGCTTTCTGAAGGAGGAGGGGTTGGCGCCCGAGCATTCCGTGGCGCCGCCGGGCACGTCGGCGATCGCGGCGCTGCTCGACGGCTCGGTCCAGGTCGTGCAGTCGGCGCCCTCGCAGGGCTTCGGGCCGCTGGAGCGGGGCGAGACGCCGCCGGTCGTGCACTTCGCTCAGATCAACAAGATGGACGGGTTCTTCGTCACGGCGCGGCGGCCCGATCCGGACTTCACCTGGGACAAGCTGCTCTCGGGCAGAGTGCTGGTGGATCATGGCGGCCAGCCATTGGCCATGTTCAAGTACGCCTGTCATAAGAAGGGACTCGACTACGCGGCGCTCGACGTCGTCGACGCCGGCACTGTGACCGAGATGGACAGCGCGTTCCGCGCCGGCGAGGGCGACTATGTTCACCAGCAGGGCCCGGCGCCCCAGCAGCTCGAGGCCGACGGCGTTGGCCACGTGGTCGCCTCGGTCGGCGAGGCGATCGGCCCCTGCGCCTTCTCCAGCCTGGCGGCGACGCGCGAATGGCTGGCGACCGAGATGGCCGGGGCCTTCATCCGCGCCTATCGCAAGGCCCGTGCCTACGTCAACGAGACCCCGGCAGCCGAGATCGCCGCTGCGGAGGCCCCGTTCTTCCCGGAGATCGATCCCGCCGTGCTGACCGAAACGATCGCGTTCTATCAGAGGCTCGGCTGCTGGGCGCCGGAGGTCGAGATCGGCCGCGAGGCCTTCGAGGTCACCGTCGACGTCTTCCTGCACGCCGGCCTGATCACCCGCCGCCACCCCTACGACGAGATCGTCGCACCGCCGCCCGCCGGCTGACGGCGCGCACGACGCGGGCGCCATGCCTTGCGCGGCAGGGCGCCCGGACTCGTCGCGTCGGTCTAGATCGGGCGGTAGCCCTCGATCTTTGCCAGGATCTCCTGTTCGAGCTCGCTGCGCCGCTGTTTCAGCCAGTTGGCCTCGGCCGCGGCGACCGAGCCGCCCATGACGTCCAGCCGGCCGAGCTCCCTGGCCGACAGCTCGTACTCCTGACAAAGAAACCCGAAGGTCTCGTCCCTGCACATCAGCTCGGAGACCGTTCCTTCGTCCTCGGGAAACCGCTCGACCAAGTCGCGGATGCGCTTGATCATGGCTCCTCTCCTCGCGAGGATCGCGTCTCCTATATATGGGTTCGCCCGCGCGCATGTTCCATCCGGCCGCGGCGTTTTTGCGAGGCGGGATGAACGGTCGCTGGGAGGACCGGCGCAGCTTGCGCGACTTGAGCCCGGGCGGCTCAAGGGTGGTGTTGTTCGGTCGCCCCGGGTTCCTCTGTTTCCGGGGCCGCCGCCTCCGGCTCCGGCGCCTTCGGTTCCGGCGGCTTTTCGGCGGCGGGCTTTGGCCGCGGGTCGCGGGGCAGCGCCCGGTCGGCGCCGACGGCGCAATGTCCCGGCTTCCAGCGCCTCACCCGGCGCTCGGCCTCGACGATCTCGTGGCCGTTCATCTCGTCGCCCAGGCGGTCGCGGAAATGGGCCGCGGCGCTGTCGTTGGCGTGCATCGCGAGGCTGAGCCACAGGTAAGCCCGCACCACGTCGCGTTCGGTCGGCCACCAGCCGCGCCAGTAATGTAGGCCGATCGCCCGGCGGGCCTTGGCGTCGCCCCGCTCGGCGTCGTTGCACAGCCCTTGCCAGGCCTCGTTGGGATAGCCCTCGTATTCCACCCGCGCCTCGGCGGTCACGCTGCCGGCTACGGTCTCGCCGCTTTCGCTGTCCTCGATCGAGGAGTGGACTGCGCCGTCGTCGTATTCGGCGCTAAGTCTGTACATGCGCTCGTCCTTGGCGCTGAATTCGATCCGGTCGTGGTAGCGCCGCACCGCGCAGCCCTTTTCCGCGGTGCAGGCCGCCGTGACTTCGTACTCGAACAGCACCTCGTGCCGACCGGCGGGCAGCGCCATACGGTTCCGCCAGGCAAAGCGGCCGTCGACCGCCTTGATCAGCAGGGTGGCGCCGCCGTCTTCCCAGCGTTGCTGGAAGAAATCGGCTTCCAAGACGACCGTCTCCTCGCCCGGCGCGGGGCCCTCCGCGGTGCCGCATGCGGAGAGGGCGAGGCCCGAGGCGAGGACGGCGAATGGCCAGGGCTGGAAACGGCGGTCGATCATGGCTTCGGCTCCTCGAAGAGGAACCTTAGCGCGACATGGTTAACTCTTTTGTACTATTCGAGTGCCGTCGAGGGCCGGCCAAACGACTACGGTCATCGGCCGCGGATCACCGGAAAGAGCGGGCTATCGAGCGCGTCGCCGGGGCGAAGCGCGCAGTCCGGGAAGTCAGGGAAGGGCGGCGACATCTCGCCCTGGCGGATGGCGAAGCGGGCGTCGTCGCCCGTCCAGCGGAAGGCGACGGCGCGCCGCCGGGCCTCCGGCGAGGCGTTGCCCGGCGCGCCGTGCACGGTGCGGAAGTGGAAGGCGGCGCAGTCCCCGGGTTCCATGTCGAAGGACACGATCTCGTATTTGTGGCGCTCGGCCTCGATGTCCGGCATGGTCTCGTAGCCCGTGTCGCCGCGCTGGTAGTCGACGCCGACGAACTTGGTCGGCGTGAACCAGCGGCCCCAACGGTGCGAGCCGGCGATGAACTCGACGCCGCGCTCCCGCGGCACCGGGTCGAGCGGCAGCCACAGGCTGACGTTGTCGAAGCCGTCGACGCAGTAGTAGGGCTGGTCGTGGTGCCAGGGTGTGCGCTCGCGCGTGCCCGGCTCCTTCACGACGACATGCTCGTGAAAGAAGTTGACCTTGGCCGAGCCCATCAGCGCGCGGGCGATGTCGGCGGCCGGCGAGTTGCGCGCGAAGTCCTCGTACTCGGAGATGCGCCGCCAGTTGCAGTAGTCGCCGAAGAAGTGGCCGGGCGCGCCCTCCTTGGTGTAGTCGCTGCGGTAGGGGCCGGGCTCCGCGACGTTGCGCGCGAGGCCCCTTGCGAGCGTATCGATCCAGGCGTTCGAGAACGCGCCTCTCAGCACGACCACCCCGTCGCTCTGATAGCGCGCGACGTCTTCCTGGCTCAGGCCCTCCGGTAGCATGGCGCCGTTCTCTCCCCGCCGTTTGCCGGCAGTCTGAAGCAACGGCCCGGCAAATGACAACCCGGACCTATGCTTCTTGTCGATTCCGTCCGGCCCCGCCGGCCGGTCCACGACGGCCTTGTTGCGCGGCAGGGGGCCTCGGACTAAGGTGAGCGTACATGAGAGCCTTGTCCTTGACCAAGCATGGTCCGGCGGCGCAAAGGCCCAAGAAATCAAATATGGCAGGGGAGAACGTGATGTATAACGTGAAGTCTCTATTTGGAACGTTGGCGGCCGTCCTGGCGCTCGTCGGCGTCGGGCTCGCGGCCCAACCGGCCAAGGCCGACTGCCCGCGCGGCAAGCTCGACGTGGGCTTCTGCGACGAGAACGGCGATCTGGTGGCCGATACGCCCAAGGATTCGAGCAAATGGCTCGATCCCGACACGCTGGTCTTCTCCTACACCCCGGTGGAGGACCCCTCGGTCTACGAGAACGTCTTCACCGAGTTCATGGAGTATCTGGCCGAGAAGACCGGCAAAAAGGTCAAGTGGTACGGTGCCGAATCCTACGCGGCGCAGGTCGAGGCCATGCGCTCGGGGCGCCTCCACGTGGCCGGCATCTCCACCGGTCCCACGGTGTTCGGCGTCAATCTCGCCGGTTACGTGCCGATCGCGATCATGGGCAAGGCGGACGGACAGTTCGGCTACCGGTTGCAGCTGATCACCCACAAAGACACCGACATCAAGGAGATAACGGACATCAAGGGCCGCAAGGTCGCGCACGTGACGCCGTCGTCGAACTCGGGCAACCAGGCGCCGCGGGCGCTGTTCAAGTCGATGGGCGTGGTGCCGGACCAGGACTACGAGGTGATCTACTCGGGCAAGCACGACAACTCGATCATGGGCGTCGCCAACAAGGACTACGACGCCGCCCCGGTCGCCTCCAGCGTGCTCGACCGGATGGACGACAAGGGTGTGGTGAGCAAGGAGGACCTGCGCATCATTTGGCAGTCTCGGCTGTTCCCGACCACTTCCTACGGCTATGCCCACAACCTGACGCCGGCCTTGCAGAAGTCCGTGACGGACGCCTTTCTCAGTTTTGATTGGACGGGCACCGGCCTGAAGAAGGAGTTCGGCAAGAAGTCCGACAAGTTCATTCCGATCACCTTCAAGGAGCACTGGGCGGACATCCGGACGATCCAGGATACGAACGGCGTCGTCTATTCGAAGGCCGCTCTCGAGGGCCTCAAAGTGAAGAAGAAGAAAAAGTAATCGTAAGAGAGGTCCAGGAGGGCCGCCGTCCTGGGGGCGGCGGCCCGCCCGCCTTGGTGCGCAATGCTTGAAATCTCCGATCTGGTCAAGACCTACCCCAACGGGCTGCGCGCCTTGCACGGCGTGAACCTGGCCGTCGACCGCCCGGTGGTGGTCGCCGTCATCGGCTCCTCTGGCGCCGGCAAGTCGACGCTGATCCGCTGCATCAACCGCCTGGTCCCGCCGACCTCCGGCAAGGTGGTCCTGAACGGCACCGACATCACCGCGCTCGGCCGTGCGGGGCTCAGGAAGGCGCGCCGGCGCATGGGCATGATCTTCCAGGAATACAATCTGGTCGAGCGCCTGACCGTGATGGAGAACGTGCTTTCGGGGCGGCTGGGCTATGTCGGCTTCTGGCGCGCCTACCGGCGTCAGTTCCCGCCCGAGGACGTGGCCGCCGCCTTCGAGCTCCTAGACCGGGTCGGGCTTTCGGGGCGCGAGGATGCGCGTGCCGACGCGCTCTCGGGTGGCCAGCGCCAGAGGGTCGGCATCGCCCGCGCCCTCATGCAACGGCCGGAGCTGTTGCTGGTCGACGAGCCCACCGCCAGCCTCGATCCCAAGACCGCGCGTCAGATCATGCGCCTCATCGTCGAGCTGGCGCACGAGCGCGGCACCCCGGCGCTCGTCAACATCCACGACGTGGCCCTCGCCCAGGGCTTTGCCGACCGTATCGTGGGTCTCAGCGACGGGCGCAAGGTCTTCGAGGGCACGCCCGCCGAGCTCACGCCCGACGCCTTGACCGAGATCTACGGCGAAGAGGACTGGAGCTCCACGATCCGCCGCAGCGACGACGACGAGGAAGAGGCGGCGCCGCCGGCACGACACGATGGCGCGCAGGCCATCGCGCCGGAGACCGCGGCGGGATGAGCGAAGCTTCGACCGGCCATCCGACCGTCTGGCGCCCGCCGAAGCTCATCGAGAACCCGGTCCTGCGCTATGGCCTGCTCGCGGGCGCGCTGGCCTACTTGGTCTGGTCGCTCGGCGCGCTCGAGATCGACTGGGCGCGCATCAGCGTGGGGCTGCCGCGCGCCCAGAATATGTTCGAGCGCATGATCCCACCCGACTTCTCCCGCTGGGAGCTGTTGGTCCGCGGCATCACCGAAAGCGTCCTGATCGCCTTCGCCGCCAGCTTCGCAGGGATGATCCTCGCCGTGCCGCTCGGCCTTGCCGCGGCGGTCAACTTGGCGCCGCGGCCGGTCTATCTGTTCGCGCGCCTCCTCGTCGTCCTGTCTCGCACCTTCCACGAGATCATCTGGGCGATCTTTTTCGTCAAGATCGTGGGCTTCGGCGCGCTGGCCGGCGTGCTTACGCTGGTCGTCGCCTCCACGAGCTTCATCTCCAAGATGCTGGCCGAGGACGTGGAAAACATGAACGCCGGCCAGGCGGAAGCGGTGCGCGCCACAGGCGCGAGCTTCCCCAAGCTCCTGACCTACGCCATCGTGCCCCAGATCCTGCCGCGCTACCTGGGTGTCTCGATCTACCGCCTGGATGCCAACATCAGGCACTCGACCGTGGTCGGCATCGTGGGCGCCGGCGGCATCGGGCAGGTGCTGGCCGCCTCGTTCTCGCGCTACGACTACGATTTCTCGCTCGCCATCCTGCTCGTCATCATCGGCCTGGTCTTCCTGGGCGAGATCTTCTCCAACTGGATCCGCAAGCGCCTCAGATGACCGTCGACCAGCACAAGAGCCGCTACCCGGAGGTCTGGCGTCGATTCGGCCCGCGCGAGACGCTGATACGCTACGCTTGGTATCTCGGCATCGTCTTCGTCGCCGCGGCCTCGCTTTCAACCCTCGACATCACCTGGGTCTACCTGCTCGATGCCCACGTCCAGGCATATGACCTGCTGGAGCGCATGGTGCCGCCCGACTGGAGCTATTTCGACGTGGTCGTGGGCGCCATGATCGAGACCGTGCATATCGCCACACTGGGCACGGTCGCTACCCTGCTGATCGCGTTTCCGGTCGCCTTCCTCGCCGCGCGCAACACCACCTTCAATTCGTTCACCTGGGCGGTCGGGCGGTTCATTCTGGTGGCCTCGCGCTCGATCAACACGGTGGTCTGGGCGCTCATCTTCGTGGCCATATTCGGACCCGGGCCGGTCGCCGGCATCTGGGCGATCGCCGCGCGCTCGATCGGCTTCATGGGCAAGCTCACGGCGGAGGCGATCGAGGAGATCGACGAGGGCACGGTCGAGGCCATCGAGGCGACCGGCGCCTCGCGCCTCCAGGTGCTCTGGATCGGAATCCTGCCGCAGGTGCTCCCGGTCATCTACGGCACGACCGTCTATCGCTGGGACATCAACATCCGCGAATCCACGGTGCTCGGCTTCGTCGGCGCCGGCGGCATCGGCATCCTGCTCTATTCCTCCATCAACCAGTTCATCTGGCAGCAGGTCTCGGTCATGCTCATCGCCATCTTCGGCGTCGTCGTGGTGAGCGAGCTTGTCTCGGCGACGGTCCGGAAGAAGATTACGTGAACCGGCAGACGGGCTTGAGTCTCCCTCCTGGACACGGTCTTTCGAACGGCCTGCCCGGGGAGTCGAATATCCTCACGGAATTGATTCATATCAATGCCGCCCCAAGGCCCCGGCGGTAGGTTCGATCTGCGAGCGCAAGGCCCTTGCCCGGACCGCCCCGATGCTGGCTTCCCCGCTCGCTTCTACGGGGTCGGTGGAGAGGAAACTTGCGCTCGTGCTTCTCTTTTCTCCTCTAAGTCTTTGGCGCGGATAGCTCGAAAGGGTAAGCTGCGCGGCATTCCGTAACCGCGCCCACAGACCCGCATCCTATGTCATCCCGCTTCAGACTCGCCGTCGGCGGCTTTCAGCACGAAACAAACACCTTCGCGCCCTCCAAGGCGACCTACGAGGATTTCGTCCGGCCGGGCGCCTGGCCGGGCCTGACCCGCGGCGGCGCGTTGTTCGATGCCGTGGCCGGAATGAACATCCCGATCGCCGGTTTCGTAGCGGCTGCCGGAGAGCTGGGGCACGAGCTGCTGCCGCTCTCCTGGGCGCAGGCGACGCCCTCGGCCGAGGTCACGGAGGAGGCCTTCGAGCGCATCGCCGGTCAGCTCCTCGAGGATCTGCGCGCTCTCGGCGACGCCGGTCCGCTGGACGGGCTCTATCTGGACCTGCACGGCGCTATGGTCACCGAGCATTTGGAGGACGGCGAGGGCGAGCTGCTGCGCCGCGTGCGCCGAGTGGTCGGCGACGCGCTGCCCGTGGTGGCCAGCCTGGACCTGCACGCCAACGTCACGCCGGAAATGGTCGAGCATGCGGATGCCTTGATCGCCTATCGCACCTATCCGCACGTCGACATGGCCGAGACCGGTGCGCGGGCCGCGGGCCATCTGGACGCCCTGCTGAGGGGCGCGGCGGGGCGCGGCAAGGCCTTCCGTCAGCTGCCCTTCCTGATCGAGCTGACCGCTGGCTGCACCCTGCACGACCCGGCCAAGGGCCTCTACGAGCGCCTGGCCGCGCTGGAGGGCGGAGAGGTCGCCAGCCTGTCCTTTGCCTGCGGCTTCGGGCCGGCCGACATCTGGCACTGCGGCCCCTCGGTCGTGGCCTACGGGTCGAGTCGCGAAGCCGCCGAACGCGCCGCCGACGCCCTCTTTGCCCATGCCTGTGCTTGCGAGGGCGAATTCGTCACGCGGATCTGGCAACCGGCCGAGGCCGTCGGCCATGCTCTGGCGACCGCGACCGCGACCGCGGGCCGCGGGCCGGTGGTGCTGGTCGATACCCAGGACAACCCGGGCGCCGGCGCCGACGGGGATGGCGTGGCACTGCTCGAGGAATTGGTATGCCAGGGCGCCGAGGACGCGGCGCTGGCCATTCTCTATGACCCCGAAGCCGCCGCGGCGGCGCATGCGGCGGGCGAGGGGACAGAAATTACGCTCGCTCTGGGCGCCAAGTCGCGCTTCCCGGGCCAACGACCGCTCCACGCCGGCTATCGGGTCGAGCGCCTGGGCGACGGTCGTTGCGACGGCACCGGGCCGTTCTACAAGGGCGCGCGCATGCAGCTCGGCCCCATGGCGCTGCTGCGCCTGGGGGGCGTGCGGATCGTGGTCGCCTCGCGCAAACTGCAGGCCGCCGACCAGGCGGTCTTCCGGCACCTGGGGGTCGAGCCGGCGGCCCAGAAGATCCTGGCGCTCAAGTCCTCTGTCCACTTCCGGGCTGATTTCCAGCCGATCGCCCGAGAAATCCTCGTGGTGGCGGCGCCTGGCCCGAATCCGGTCGACCACTTGGAACTCGCCTACCGACGGCTGCGCCCCGGACTGCGCCTCATGCCGCTCGGCCCCGCCTTCGGACCCGCCCGGCTCACGCATCGGTAACAGGCCGTGGCCCCGCGCGCGGGGCCATGGCCGCCCCTGGCCGAAAGTCGCCCCGGCCGGGTAAGAATTCGCACTTGGCGTGACAGCGGTCACAGGCGGAACCGATTCACCCGGCTATATCAAGTCTGGGCGAAAGCTGCGGCGCGGGCTGTCAATCTTCCTAAGATCGGCAGTTTGTCGCTGCTTCAGCAACTTTGCTGTTGGTTCAATCAAGATCTTGTGGTGTATTGACTAATTAGTGCGATATATTGTAAGACTTCCTGCGTGAGCGTTGTCTTGTAGAGAGCTAACGGAACGGTTGCATCGTCATGACGATGATCCAGGGACACCAGAGGGGCCTCGCCACGGACGGTCCAGGCGGGGCGTGATCGAGGGGGGACTGGGACGTTGAAGGCTATGGGCAAGGATCAGACCTATCACGCGCGGGTGGCGGCGCTGTCCATCACACACGGGGCGGCCCTGGCGAAACTGCTGCGTGCGCACGGCCGTGAGGATCACGCGGACAATGTCGAGGCCGCGCTGAACGAATTCATCGGGATCATCTCCGTCGAAGTCGGACAGCCGGTCCTGACCCAGGCGATGAACTGGGTCAGCAACGAGGCTTGGGATTGCGAGGACATCGGGTCCCTCGACGGCGTGCGGCACTGACGCCGGCGTCCCTTTTCGATCCGAATAGGACCGGCGGTACGGGTCAACGATCCGAGGGTCCGTGGCGGGGCTTCCTTGGCCCTTTCGAGGCGGACCCTTCGTTTCCGGACGGCGGATCCCGCCGCCGGGGCCGGCTGTCGTAGACCGTCATCTCTATGCCGCCCGGCATATCTCCGGCGCGCCAGAGCGGGATGGCCTTGTGGCGGAACGGCACGATCAGCACCAAGCCCGCGAAGAAGCCGCCGATGTGGGCCCACCAGGCCACGCCGCCCTCGGCCACGACTGGAATAAACGCTACGGCATAGAACTGGAACCCGATCCATAAGAGCAGCAGCAGGTAGGCGGGCAGGTATAAGGGAACGAAGACGATAGGGACCAGGATACGGGCGCTGGGATGCAGCAGCAGATAGGCGCCCAGGATGCCGGAGATCGCGCCGCTCGCGCCGATGAGCGGGCTCGTCTGGCCGGGCCCGGCGGCGATTTCGGCGAGTGCGGCGATCACCCCGCAGAGCAGAAAGAACAACAGGAAGCGGCCGTGGCCCATAGCGTCCTCGACGTTGTCGCCGAAGACCCAGAGGTAGGCCATATTGAAGCCCAGATGCAGCACGTCGCCGTGCAGGAACTGATGCGTGATCAGCGTGGCCAGCGGTGGCACGAGAGTAAGATCGGCAGACAGATCGGCCTGGCCGGTCAGGGCCGCCGGGATCATGCCGAGCCCGAGCATCAGGCGCTGCAACTCGCCCGGCTCGGCGCTCGCCTCGAGCAGATAGACCAGCACACAGGCCAGGATCAGCCCCCAAGTGACCCAGGGGGTCTTTATCAGGACCCGGGGCGTCTTGTCGTGCAGCGGAATAAACACGGTGACTCTCAGGCCTCGGCCGGCATGGCACGCGGAAGACCGGACAGGCGGCCCTCGGTCCAGATGTGGTGATCGGCGCGCAGGCTCTCCGGCCGGTCGAGCGTCCCCACCGTCACGTCCATGATGTCCGGGTGGCGTTCGGACCAGAAGGTGATTTGGGCGCCGCAGCGCGGGCAGAAGCGCCGCTCGGCCTGCGCCGAGGAGTGGTAGACCCGGGGCTCGCCCTTGGTGAAGGCGAAACGATCGCTTGCGACGCTGATCCAAGTCGCGACCGCCCCGCCGCCTGAGTGTCGGCACATCTCGCAATGGCAGTGCACCGCCGGGCCGACAGGCCCGCCGATGCGATAGCGCAACGCCCCGCAGAGACAGCCGCCTTCGGTGGTTTCGTCCTGGTTCATCGCTTTGCGGTCCTTGGTCATCCGTCACAAGCGCCCGAAAGCGCCGTTTAGGGGTCGATGCGCGGCGTGGTGATCAGCGTGGTCGTCAGCTTATCAGAACTTACCTTGACGCGGTGTTTATGGAAGCCGGGAAAGCCTTCGCCGGGTCGCGTGCCCCGCAGCCCTTCAAACGAAGGTTAACCCCTTCTCAAACTCCCTCTGCCGTTCAGGCCATGAGCTCGCAGACCACCGGGGTGTGGTCCGAGGCCTTGGGCTTGCCCCGCGGCTCGCGGTCGATCTCGCAGGACGCCAGCCGGTCGGCCGCTTGGGGCGACAGCAGGAAATGATCGATCCGGAGGCCGTTGTCGTTGTCGAAGGCGCGCGCGGTATAGTCCCAGTAGCTGTAGACGTGCGGCGTCGCGTGCAGGGCGCGCCAGGCCTCGGTCAGGCCCAGGTTGACCAGGCGCCGGAAGGCCTGCCGGCTCTCGGGCCGACACAGGGCGTCCTTCCTGAAGCCCGCGGGATCGTAAACGTCGTCGTCGCTCGGGCAGACGTTGTAGTCGCCGCCCAGAAGGACGGGCCGCTCGCTCTCGAGCAGGGTTCGGGCATGGGCCTCGAGCCGCGCCATCCAGCGCAGCTTGTAAGGGTACTTCTCGCTCCCGACCGGGTTGCCGTTGGGCAGGTAGAGCGCGGCTGCGCGCAGGCCGAAAGTCGTGCCCTCCAGATAGCGCGCCTGCTCGTCCTCGGGCTCGCCCGGCAGGCGCCCGACCAGGTCCTCGATCGGCTGTTTCGAGAGGATCGCGACGCCGTTGTAGCTCTTCTGCCCGACCGCCGCGCAGTGGTAGCCCAGCGCCTCGAGCTCGAGCCGCGGGAAGTTCTCCTCGACGCACTTCAGTTCCTGCAGCAGCACCACGTCGGGTGAGGCGCTTGTCAGCCAGTCGAGCAGGTTCGGCAGGCGCGCCTTGACCGAATTGACGTTCCAGGTAGCGATCTTGACCATGGCCGGCTCACCGAAAGCAAAGGGCCCAAGGCGTGAGCGTGGGGCCCATGTCTAGCACAGTTCGGCCGGCCGGTTCAGATCGAAAACGAGGATCCGCAGCCGCAGGACGAGGTGGCCTGGGGGTTGTTGATCTGGAAGGAGGCGCCGATCAGGTCCTCGACGAAGTCGATCTGCGAGCCGTTCAGCAGGTCGAGCGAGACCTCGTCGACCACCACGGTGACGCCGTCGCGCTCGAAGGTGCGGTCGTCCTCGCCCAGCGCGTCGTCGAAGGAAAAGCCGTACTGGAAGCCCGAGCAGCCGCCGCCGGAGACCGAAACGCGCAGCATCAGGCCGTCCCGGCCTTCCTGCTCGATCAGCCACGCGACCCGCTTGGCCGCGTTCGCGGTGACTTCGACTCGGGGGGCTTCAGGGGCAGTGCTCATGTCGTTCATTCGTACTTTTCCCTAGGGATCGGAAGTATACCCTATTTAGGCGCCGGGAGGGGATTTTCAAAGGTTGAGTCGTTGCCAGGGCCGGGCCCTGGGGGGTAGGGTCCGGCCATGAGCCCCCCCGAAACCGCACCTTACGCCTGCCGCCCGGAGCACAGCCGAGGGCGGCAGGTCGCCGAGCCGGACAGCCCGACCCGCTCGTGCTTTCAACGCGACCGGGACCGGATCGTCCATTGCGGGGCCTTTCGCCGGCTCAAGTACAAGACCCAGGTCTTCGTCTACCATGAGGGCGACTACTACCGCACGCGGCTCAGCCACTCGATCGAAGTCGCCCAGATCGCCCGCTCGATCGCCCGGGCGCTGGCCCTGAACGAGGACTTGGCCGAGGCGCTGGCGCTGGCCCACGACCTGGGGCACACGCCCTTCGGCCACGCCGGCGAGAAGGCCCTGGGCGAGGCCATGGTGCCCTTCGGCGGCTTCGACCACAACGAGCAGACGTTCAGGGTCCTCACCCTGTTGGAGCGCCGCTATGCCGAATTCGACGGCCTCAACCTGACCTGGGAAGCGCTGGAGGGCACGGTCAAGCACAACGGTCCGCTCGCCGGCCCGAAGGCGGAGGACTGCCCGGTGCCCGAGACCATCGCCCGCTTTTGCGAGGCCTTCGACCTGGAGCTGGGCAGCCATGCCGGGGCGGAGGCGCAGGTCGCGGCGCTCTCCGACGACATCGCTTACAACAGCCACGATATCGACGACGGCCTGCGCGCCGAGCTGTTCGGCATCGACGACCTCAAGGGGCTGCCGTTGGTCGGGCCGGTCGTGGCCGAGCTGCTGGCCGCCTATCCTGGGATCGAGTACGGCCGCCTGGTCCACGAGACGGTGCGCCGGGTGATCGACCGCATGGTCACCGACCTGCTCGCCGAGACCGGCCGGCGCCTGGCCGAGGCCGCGCCCGGGGACGCGGACGAGCTGCGTGCCCTGGGGACCCCGGTGGTTGCCTTTTCCGAGGCGATGCGCGAAAAGGACCGCGCGCTCAAGGCCTTCCTGTTCGAGCGCATGTACCGGCACTACCGGGTCAACCGCATGGGCTCGAAGGTGCGCCGGGTCGTGCGCGACCTGTTCGAGCACTACCTGGCCGAACCGGACTGCCTGCCGGACGAGTGGCGGGACCAGGCGGCGGGGGCGGAGGCTGCGGCCAGGGCGCGGCTCGTGGCCGACTACATCGCCGGGATGACGGACCGCTACGCGCTCGAGGAACACCACAAGCTTTTCGACATCTATACAAAGACATAAATGCACGTTTTCAAATACTTCCGAGATATCGTTACGAAAGAAATCGAAGCCATGGGCGCGGCGGGGGAGCTGCCCGGCGGGCTCGACCTCGACCGCGTGACCGTGGAGCCGCCGCGCGATGCGGCGCACGGTGACGTCTCCACCAATGCCGCCCTGGTGCTCGCCAAGCCGGCCGGCCGGAAACCGCGCGACCTCGCGGAGGCCCTGGCCGCGCGGCTGGCCCGGGCGCCGGTCGTGACGGAGGTCTCCGTGGCTGGCCCGGGATTCATCAACCTGCGGCTGTCCGAGAGCCTGTGGCAGCGCTGCCTGGCCGCCGTGCTGCGCGCCGGCCCCGACTACGGCGCCTCGACACTGGGTGCGGGGCGTAAGGTCAACGTCGAATATGTCTCGACCAACCCGACCGGCCCGCTGACCGTGGGCCATGCCCGGGGCGCGGTGGTCGGCGACGCGCTGGCCTCGCTGCTGGCCAAGGTTGGCTTCGCGGTGACCCGGGAATACTACATCAACGACGCGGGCGAGGCCAGC
>JAOUCL010000112.1 GCA_029859805.1 Rhodospirillales bacterium
TGGGCAGCCGTGTCCAGGCGCTCGATCTGGACGTCGAGCGGGACTATTGGGACAAGGAGAACTGCACCGAGGTCCTGAACCTGTCGCGCCCGGACCTGGTGATCGAGATCCACAAGGGCTATTTCGCCGCTGGCGCCGACATGGTCGAGACCAACAGCTTCGGCGGGTCGCCAATCACGCTGGCCGAGTTCCAGCTCGAGGACCGGGCCTTCGAGATCAACCAGCGGGCCGCCGAACTGGCGCGCGAGGCGGCCGAGTCCTTCAAGGGCGACGGGCGCCGGCGCTTCGTGCTCGGCGCGGTCGGGCCGGGCACGCGTCTGCCCTCGCTCGGCCACGTCGACTACGACACGATGGAGCCCGCGCTCGCCCTGCAGTGCGCCGGGCTGATCGCGGGCGGCGCCGACGCGATCCTGATCGAGACCTGCCAGGATCCCCTGCAGATAAAGGCCGCGGTCAATGCCGCGAAACGGGCGCGCGCCGAGGCCGGGAAGGAGTCCCTGCCGATCCTGGTTCAGGTCACGGTCGAGACGACCGGGACGCTGCTGGTCGGCAGCGACATCGCCGCGGCGGCCACCGTGGTCAAGGCGCTCGACGTGCCGGTCATGGGCGTCAACTGTGCGACCGGGCCGCAGGAGATGGCGCCGCACGTGGAATGGCTGGCGGAGAACTGGCCGGGCCTGATCTCGGTCCAGCCCAACGCCGGCCTGCCCGAGCTGGTCGAGGGCCGGACCCGGTACCCGCTCACGCCCGACGAGCTCGCTAACTGGCTGGGCCGTTTCCTGGAGGAGGACGGCATCAACCTGATCGGTGGCTGCTGCGGCACCACGCCCGCCCATATCGAGGCGCTCGACGCCATGCTGCGCGGGCGCGCCGGGGGCGACGACGCGCGGCCCGCGCCCAAGCAGCGGACATCGCTCTGGGTCCCGGGAGTCGCCTCGCTCTACGGCCAGGTGCCCTACCGGCAGGAGAACGCCTATCTCTCGATCGGCGAGCGGTGCAACGCCAACGGCTCCCGGCGGTTCCGCCGGCTCCAGGAGCAGGGCGACTGGGAGGGCTGCGTCGCCATGGGCGTCGAACAGGTCAAGGAAGGCTCCCACGCGATCGACCTCTGCACCGCCTTTGTCGGCCGCGACGAGAAGGCCGAGATGACTGAGATGGCGGCGCGCATGCGCGGCGCCGTCGATGCGCCCCTGGTCTTCGACTCCACCGAGTACCCGGTGCTCGAGGCGGCCATGAAGCTCTACGGCGGCAAGCCGGTGCTCAATTCGATCAACTTCGAGGACGGCGAGGAACCGGCGGCCAAGCGGGTCGCGCTCGCCCGGACCTTCGGCGCCGCGGTGGTCGCGCTCACCATCGACGAGGACGGCATGGCCAAGGAGGCCGGACACAAGGTCGCGATTGCCAGGCGCCTCCACGACTTCGCCTGCGTCCGGCACGGCCTGCCGCCCGAGGACCTGATCATCGACCCCCTGACCTTCACGATCTGCACCGGCAACGAGGACGACCGCAGGCTCGGCCTGTCGACCCTGGACGCCATCGAGGAGATCGTGCGCGAGCTGCCGGACTGCCAGGTGATCCTGGGCCTGTCCAACATCTCCTTCGGGCTCAACCCGGCCGCCCGGCACGTGCTGAACTCGGTGTTTCTCGACCACGCCGTGAAGCGCGGCATGACCGGCGCGATCGTGCATCTCTCCAAGATCATGCCGCTGCACAAGATCCCGGACGAGGAGATCGAGGCCGCCGAGGACCTGATCTTCGACCGCCGCGCCGAGGGCAGAGACCCGCTGCACGCCTTCATCGCCCTGTTCGAGGGACGCAGCGCCGAGGTCGCGGAGAAACGCGGCCGCGCCGCCGACGTGGAGACCCGCCTCAAGGAGCGGATCGTCGACGGCGACCGCCAGGGCCTCGAGCAGGACCTGGACGAGGCGCTGGAGAAGCACCCGGCGCTCGACATCATCAACGTCCATTTGCTGGACGGCATGAAAGTGGTCGGCGAGCTGTTCGGTGCCGGCAAGATGCAGCTGCCCTTCGTGTTGCTGTCGGCGGAGACCATGAAGGCGGCGGTCGCCTATCTCGAGCCCCATATGGAGAAGACCGAAGGCCACGAGAAAGGCACGATCGTGCTCGCCACGGTGAAGGGCGACGTCCACGACATCGGCAAGAACCTAGTCGATATCATCCTCACCAACAACGGCTACAAGGTGATCAATCTCGGCATCAAGCAGCCGATCGACTCCATCCTGGCCGCCGCGCTGGAGCACCGGGCCGACGCGGTCGGCCTGAGCGGCCTGCTCGTCAAGTCCACCGTGGTCATGCGCGAGAACCTGGAGCGCATGACCCGGGAGAAGGTGGACCTGCCGGTGTTCCTGGGCGGGGCCGCGCTGACCCGGAACTACGTCGAGGGCGACTGCGTCCGGGCCTACGGCTGCGGACGGGTCGCCTATGCCCGCGACGCCTTCGATGGCCTCTCTCTGATGGGCCGGGTGATGGGCGGCGGCTTCGACGAGCATCTGGCCGTGCGGCGCGCCGAGCAGCAGGCCAGGTCCGGCGAAAGCCGGCGCGCCGCCGTTCGCCCAGCGCCCGACCGCCCCGCCAGGGCGAAGCGCCGTCCGGTCGACGCCGCGCGGACCCGGCTGCGCCGTGAGGAACTGTCGAACGGCGTGGCGGTCCCCGAGCCGCCCTTCTGGGGCCCACGGGTCGTGACGCGGGTGCCGGTGGACGCGCTGGTACCCTACCTGAACGAGCGCATGCTCTATCAGTTCCAGTGGGGCTACCGGAAGGCGGGCCGCTCGCTCGCCGAGTACATGGCCTGGGCGGCCAAGGAGCTGCGGCCGGTCCTCAAGCGCATGCTCGCCGTCTCCAAGCAGCAGGACATCTTGTTGCCGCAGGCGGTCTACGGCTACTGGCCGGCCAGCGCCGAAGGCGACGACGTGGTGCTCTACGACCCCGAGGACGGCGCGCGCGAGGTCGCGCGCTTCGCTCTGCCGCGCCAGGACCGCGACGGCGGCCTCTGCGTCGCCGACTTCCTGCGCGACGCCGCGCAAGGGGAACGCGACGTGCTCGGGCTCCAGGTGGTCACGGTCGGTCAGCGCGCCTCCGACGTGGCGCGGGAATGGTTCGCCAAGGACCGCTACCGGGACTATCTCTATCTGCACGGCCTGGGCGTCGAGCTGGCCGAGGCGCTGGCGGAATACGTGCACAAGCGGATCCGTGGCGAGCTCGGCTTCGGCCACGAGGACGCGCGCGACATGAGCAAGATGCTGCAGCAGGGCTACCGGGGCTCGCGCTACTCCTTCGGCTACCCGGCCTGCCCCGAGCTCGAGGATCAGCAGCAGATCCTGGAGCTGCTCGGCGCCGAGCGGATCGGCCTCGCGCTCAGCGAGGAGTCTCAGCTGCACCCCGAGCAGTCCACCTCGGCCATCGTGCTGCACCACCCGCAGGCCAAGTATTTCACGGTCTGAGGTGGGAGCTCTCGGTCACAGCTCCGGGGCGTGGAGGGCGATGGCGCGCTGCCACTTGTCGGCGTGGTCCGTGCCGAACACCAGGGTCTCGTCCCAGTCGATCACGTACCAGCCGCCGCCTTTGATCTCCGACTCGAGCTGGCCCGGCGCCCAGCCGGCGTAACCCAACGCGAAGACCAGGTGGCGTGGCCCCATACCACCGGCCACGGCGCGCAGCAGCTTGTGGTCGCGGCTGAAGGCGACCCGCTTGTCCACCTTTACGCTGCCCGCGGGCATCACGTCGGTGCTGTGCAGGATGAAGGGCGCCCGCCGCTCGACCGGTCCGCCGTAGTGGACCAGCACCCGGGGGCCGGCCTTGTCCGGCTTGGGCCTGTCGTCATCTTGCGCATTGCGCTCGCCCAGCAGCAGGTCGAGCGGCACCTCTCCCATCGGTTCGTTGACGACGACGCCGAGGGCGCCGCGGCGGTTGTGCTCGACCAGGTAGACGATGGTCCGCGCGAAGTTCGAGTCCTCCATCTCGGGTACGGCGACCAGGAGCCGCCCAGTCAGCGTGCTTTCGGCCGGGCCCGCGGTGTTCGCCATGAGCAGCAGGGCCGCCGCGGCGGCCAGGCCCGCCGCCCTCCGCCACGGCTCGCCCCGGAAATCGATAAGGCTGCGCATCCCTCGGTCCTCTTTCGGCGCATGATAGCAGATTTGCGGCGATTGGCCGCGTTTCATGCTAAAAGGCGGTTATGCCTTGCGAGACCGCCACGGCGCGCCCGCCGGCCTCCGGCCGGGCCTTCCTCGCCGCCATCCTGTTGGCGGGGCTGGCCGCCTGCGCCCAACCCTTCGAGGTGCCGCCGCCGCGCGAGGCCAAGCTGGCGGTGCCCCCGGGCCCGGCGCTGCCGGGGCCGCTCGGGCCCTTCGACTACGATCCCCGGCCGCGGGCGATCGCGCTCTGCTACGGCAACATGATCAACGACCCCGAGGAGGTCATGCAGAAGGCGCAGGAGCTCTGCCCCAACAACGGCAGGATCGAGCGCGTCGCCGAGGACTTCTTCTGGAACACCTGTGCGCTGCTTCAGCCGATGCGCGTCTCCTTCGTCTGCTTCCCCGGTCCGCCCGAGCCGCCCCAATACCAGTAGGCGCCCCCACCCTCGTGCTTCGTCCCTCGACAAGCTCGG
Source organism: Rhodospirillales bacterium (assembly GCA_029859805.1). Taxonomy (GTDB): domain Bacteria; phylum Pseudomonadota; class Alphaproteobacteria; order Kiloniellales; family JAKSDN01; genus CAMYKD01. The sequence goes on from JAOUCL010000112.1 coordinate 4,625, forward strand.
GATGAGGAAGCATGAGGATGACGGCGATTGGTATTAACCCAAGCTGCCTCGCCCTGAGCTTATCGAAGGCCGAAGCTCGTGGCACCACTCGGCGCGCACCGCCGGGTCCACTTCGGCGGGCAGGCGGCGCTCCCGCTCGGCCGCGAAGGCGGTGCGGTCGGCCAGCTGCGCCAGGGCCCAGACCGCCATGGCGCGCGCCAGCGGCAAGGGGTCGCCCAGCCGTCGGCGGGCCGCCTCGGCGAGGTCCGGCCGACCACTGTTGCCGAGGGCGATTAGGACGTTGCGCAGGAAGCGCTCGCGCCCCAGGCGCTTGACCGGGGACCGGGAGAACAGGGCCCGGAAGCTTGCGTCGTCGAGCTCGGCCAGGTCCGCCAGGCGCGGCGCGGTCAGCTCGGCGCGGGGCAGGAGGGCCGGCTCGCGCGTCCCCTGCGCGAACTTGTTCCAGGGACAGACCGCCAGGCAGTCGTCGCAGCCGAAGATCCTATTGCCGATCGCCCGGCGGAACTCCTTCGCGATGTGGCCCTTGTGCTCGATCGTCAGGTACGAGATGCAACGCCGGGCGTCGAGCCGGTATGGCGCGGGAAAGGCCTCGGTGGGGCAGACCTCGAGGCAGCGCCGGCACGAGCCGCAATGGTCCTGCTCCGCGGCGTCCGGCGCCAGGTCCAGGCTTGTATAGACCTCTCCCAGGAAGAGCCAGGAGCCGAAGCCGCGCGAGACCAGGTTCGTGTGCTTGCCCTGCCAACCGATCCCGGCCAGCTCGGCCAGGGGCTTCTCCATCACCGGCGCGGTATCGACGAAGACCTTGACCTCGCAGGCGAGGGCCTCGGCCATCCAGCGCCCCAGCGCCTTCAGGCGTTTCTTGACCACGTCGTGGTAGTCCCGGCCCCGGGCATAGACGGATATGTTGCCCCGCTCCGGCCGCGCGAGCAGCCCCAAGGGGCCCCCGCCCGGGCCGTAGTTCATGGCCAGCACTACGACGCTGCGCGCACCGGGCCAGAGCGCCTTCGGGCCGGCGCGCCGCTCGGCCGTGTCCACCAGCCAGCCCATGTCGCCGTGATACCCGAGGGCGAGATATTCGGCCAGATTGGTCTTGGCGGCCTCGCCCAGCTCGGCCGCGGCGAAGCCGACCGCGTCGAAGCCCAGGCTCAGCCCCTTGTCGCGGATCGCCGTCTTGGCGTCGGGCCGCGGCACGGCGCGTCCAACACCTCGCCCTCACCCTGTCCCTCTCCCGGGTGGAGAGGGAACGCAGCCGCAAGTCTCGGCGCAAATCCCCTCTCCCCCCGGGAGAGGGAGGGACCCGAGAGCCGATCGGCTCTCGGGAGGGTGAGGGTGGGTTGGTCGGGTGACCGGCAAGCGATCAGCCCCGCCCGCGGTAGGACGCGACGCCCTGGTCGGGCAGCCAGAGGCCCTCGGGCGGCGGCCCCGACTGATAGAACACGTCGATCGGCATGCCGCCGCGCGGATACCAGTAGCCGCCGATCCTGAGCCACTGCGGGGCGATCTCCTTTTCCAGGCGCTTGGCGATCGCGAGCGTGCAGTCCTCGTGGAAGGCGCCGTGGTTGCGGAACGCATTCAGATAGAGCTTGAGCGACTTGCTCTCGACCAGCGTCTTGCCGGGGACGTAGTCGATCACGAGATGCGCGAAGTCCGGCTGCCCGGTCACCGGGCAGAGCGAGGTGAACTCCGGGCAGGTAAAACGCACCAGATAGGCCGTACCCGGGTGCGGGTTGGCCACGCTTTCCAGGACGGCCTCGTCCGGGGAGGCCGGCAGCTCCGCCTTGCCGCCCAGCTGCGTCAGGCCTGAATCGTCGAATTCCGTCACGGGATCGCTCTCCATCGCCCGGGGCCGCGCGCCCCGCCCGGATTGTCCATCCCAAAGCCCGATTGGTCGAGTCTTAGCTTAAGACCGACTACACTCGTTGCCGTCCGACGAGAACGCTTTTGACAGGCGCAACATCACGAAGGGAGACCGAAGCCCATGTCCGCACCGCTGTTCCACATGATCGCTGCTGCGCCGACCCCGGTCGCGCCCTTCAGCCACGCGGTCGAGGCCGAGGGCTGGGTCTTCGTCACCGGCCAGATGCCGACCGACGCCGAAGACGACGCGGCGCCCCTGCCCGAGGGTGTCGAGGCCCAGACCCGCAAGGTCATGGAGAACCTGAAGCTCGTGCTTCAGGGTCTCGGCCTCGGCCTGGAGCACGTCGTCGTCGCGCGCGTCTTCCTGACCCGCTTCAAGGAGGACTACGCCGCCATGAACCGGACCTACGCGTCCTACTTCCCGCCCGAGCGCCTGCCCGCGCGCACCTGCGTCGGCGTCACCGGTCTCGCCCGCGACGCCCTGGTCGAGATCGACCTGATCGCCCGGCGGCCGTGAGGGACGCGGCGATCAGTTCGGCTCCTCGTCGCGCTCGTCTAAAGAGATGATCTGATATCTCCGTTGGTCGAAGCCTTCCAGGAGGTATTCCTGGACCACGACCCTGAGGCCGGTTTCAAAGCGCACCCGCGCCGAGTTGCAGACGTGCACCACGGCACCTCCATCCAACTCGACCAGCGGCTCCGCCGGCGCGCAGGTCTCGGTCTGTCGCTCTGCGAAGCCGACGATCGTACCGGTCAGACGATCGCCTTCAGTCCAAGGGTCCCGCTGATGGTGCAGCAACGGTGCAGCCAGGGTCGCCAGGATTCCCAAGAGGATCATCAGCAGGAATGGACCGTAGAACACGACAGCGTTTTGCCAGCCCTCGCGCCACTTGAAGGAACTCAGCTTCGCGTAGAGCCTGCGCTTCGGTGCTTTGCTCATGCTGGCGGCTGTCCCGTAGTCGTCGCGCCGATCGGGCGATCCGTTATTCCCATAGTACGAAATTCTTCGACAAGTGCGACCTTGCTGACGGGTGACACAGAGGGGGCTCCGGGAGTAGCCTCGGGCGGTTAGAATGTCCGGCGATCCAGGAGATCGAGACCATGGCCGATGCCCCACCGCTCACCATCCGCCTGAATACCGAGGACAACGTCGTGGTCGCGCGCGCGGCAATCTTGCCCGGCACCGAGATCCCCGGCGAAAGCGTCGTCGCGCAGGACACCGTACCGGCCGGCCACAAGGTCGCGACCCGCGCCGTCGCCGCCGGCGAGCCGCTGCGCAAGTACGGCCAGGTCATCGGCTTCGCGACAGAGGCCATCGAGCCGGGCCGTCACGTGCACGTCCAGAACTGCGAGTTCCGCACCTTCGAGCGAGATTACGCTGCCTGCAGCGAGGCCAGGCCGACGGACTACGTCACCGAGGCCGAGCGGGCGACCTTCCAGGGCATCCGGCGCGCGGACGGCCGGGCGGCCACGCGCAACTATCTGGGCGTGCTCGCCTCGGTCAACTGCTCGGCCACGGCGGCGCGCTACATCGCCCGGGCTTTCGACCGCGAGGCGCTGGCCGACTATCCGAATGTTGACGGCGTGGTCGCCTGCGTGCACGGCACCGGCTGCGGCATGGCCGATACGGGCGAGGGCTACGCCAACCTGCAGCGCACGCTCTGGGGCTTCGCGCGGCACGCCAACTTCGGCGGCGTGCTGCTGGCCGGCCTCGGCTGCGAGGTCAACCAGATCGACTTTCTCTTGGAGGCCTACGGCATCGAGCGCGGCCCGCGCTTCCGGACCATGACGATCCAGGAGACCGGCGGCACCCGCAAGACGGTCGAGCGCGGCATCGCCATGCTGCGCGAGATGCTGCCGGAGGCGAACAAGGTGGAGCGGCAACCGCTGCCGGCCGCCGAGCTCACCCTGGCGCTGCAGTGCGGCGGCTCGGACGGCTATTCCGGCATCACGGCGAACCCGGCCCTGGGTGCGGCGGTCGACCTGCTGGTGCGCCACGGCGGCACGGCGATCCTCTCCGAGACGCCGGAGATCTACGGCGCCGAGCACCTGCTGACCCGCCGCGCGGTCTCGCCCGAGGTGGCCGACAAGCTGGTCGAGCGCATCCGCTGGTGGGAGGACTACACCGCGCGCCACGGCGGCCAGATGGACAACAACCCGACGCCGGGCAACAAGGCCGGCGGCCTGACGACGATCCTCGAGAAGTCGCTGGGCGCCGCCGCCAAGGGCGGCACGACCAACCTCTGCGGCGTCTACCGCTATGCCGAGCCGATCGACACCAAGGGCTTCGTGTTCATGGACTCGCCTGGCTACGACCCCTGCTCGATCACCGGGCAGGTGGCCTCGGGCGCCAACCTCGTCTGCTTCACGACGGGGCGCGGCTCGGTCTACGGCTGCAAGCCCGCGCCCTCGCTCAAGCTGGCGACCAATACGCCGATGTATCGACGCATGGCGGAGGACATGGACGTGAACTGCGGCGTGGTGCTGGACGAGGGCGTGGCGATCGAGGCGCTGGGCGCGCGGATCTTCGAACGCCTCCTCGAGGTCGCGTCGGGCAGCCCGACCAAAAGCGAGGCGCTCGGCCTCGGCGACGAGGAGTTCGTCCCCTGGCAGATCGGCGCGGTGATGTAGGGCCGGCCGGCCGCGATCAGCCGAGCGCCTTCAGTGCCGGCACCGCCAGCTCATCGGCGTGCCGGGCGAAGGCCTGCCAGGTCGGGCCGTCGAGCGGGATGCCCGACGCGCTGCGCTTCCGCTCCACGGCCCATTCGCGGTCGCCGGGGGCCATGACCTTGGCGCCGTCCCTGGCCGGCAGGGCGCGCAGCTGTGCGAGGTAGTCGGCCATGCCCGCGGCGAAGGCGGCCTCGGGCCGAAAGACGCCCGGCTTGATCACGACGTAGAACTGGCCCAGGCCCCGGGGCGTCGAGAAGTCGGGACCGGCGAAACCGGGCATGGCGAAGCTGAAGGCCATGCCGGTCAGCGCCGCGCTCAGCACCTCGGCCAGCCCGGCCAGGGCCGCGCCCTTGTAGCCGTAGACCGCGCCGCCCAGGGGCAGCAGGCTGACGGCCTCCTCGGCGCTGGTGGTCGCCCCCGCCGCCGCGTCGACCACGACCTCCGGCGGCAGATCCCGGCCGAGCGCGCGATACTGCAGCACCCGGTTCCAGGGGATCGCGCTGGTCGCCATGTCGATCAGGTACGGCCGCTCGCCGGTGGCCGGCGCGGCGAAGCTGATCGGGTTGGTGCCGTAGAAGGGCTCGACGGCGTCGAAGGGCAGCACGATGTCGTCGGCGTTGCACACCGCGATGGCCAGGTAACCTTTTTCGGCGGCCTCCAGGGTATAGGTGCCGGCGGCGCCGAAGTGCGACGAGCGTCCGACCGCGACCGCCGCGATGCCGGCCTCTTCGGCCAGCTCGATGCCGTGGCCGATCGCCCGGTAGCCGGCCAGGTGGCCGAGGCCGTCGTCGGCGTCGAGGCTGCCCGCCCCGGGCGCCTGCCGCGTGAAGGTCATGTTCGGACTGCCGTTGATCCGCCCGCCCTTCAGCCCCTTGACGTAGTGCGGCAGCAGCCGCACCCCGTGGCTGTCGACCCCGCGCAGCGAGGCGCCGACCAGCGCCCGCGTCACGGCCTCGGCCGAGGGCTCGTCGGCCCCGGCCGCCCGCGCGGCCGCCCCTACGAAGCGGCCAAGCTCCTCCGGCGCGACGCGCGCGCCGTCCTCTTTCCGATCCGTGGACAAGCCGACCTCCCCCTGTTTGCCACCGCTCGCCAGACTAGCGGGTCCATTTTCGTTGACAAGCCACGGCAGCGGCCTCGAAACTTCCGGCGGGGCTCGGAGGGACCTCCGTGCCGGACAGGGTCGAAACAGGGAAGGACGAGCCATGACTGGAACAATGACGCGACGGGGCGCCTTGGCGCTCGCCGCGGTGATCGCAATGGGCCTGGGCGCCGGCGGCGCGCGCGCGGCGGAGACGCTCAAGTGGGCCCATGTCTACGAGACCAGCTCGCCGTATCACACCTGGGCCCTCTGGGCCGCGGACGAGATCGGCAAGCGCACCGAGGGCCGCTACGCGGTCGAGGTCTTTCCGGCCTCCTCGCTCGGCAAGGAGGTGGACATCAACGAGGGCCTGACCCTCGGCACGCTCGACATCATCTACACCGGCCAGCTGTTCGCCGGGCGGTCCTACGGGCCGATCTCGATCGGCGGCTCGCCCTTCATGTTCCGCGACTTCGATCACTGGGCGAAGTTCCGCGATGGCGCGCTCTTCAAGGAGATGTCCGAGGGCTACAAGAAGGCGACCGGCCACCACGTCATCACCCTGACCTACTACGGCCAGCGCCACGTTACCTCCAACAAGGAGATCAAGACCCCGGACGACATGAAGAACCTGAAGATCCGGGTGCCCAACGCGCCGCTCTACAAGATGTTCCCGCAGGCCGTCGGCGCCAACCCGACGCCCATGGCCTTCGCCGAGGTCTATCTGGCCTTGCAGCAGGGCGTGGTCGATGCGCAGGAGAACCCCCTGCCGACGATCCAGTTCAAGAAGTTCTACGAGGTCCAGAAGTACATCACCCTGACCGGCCACATCACCGACGCGCTGATGACCATCGTCGGCGGGCCGACCTGGGACAAGTTCTCGGACCAGGACCGGGAGATCGTCGTCGGCGTGCTGCACGAGGCGGCGGCCAACTGCACGGACGCGATCATCAAGGCCGAGAACGAGCTGGCCGACTGGTTCCGCGCCCAGGGCGTGACGGTCAACGAGGTCGACCGCAGCGCCTTCCGCAAGGCGGTGGTGCCGCTCCACAACGGACCCGACGCCGAGTGGGACCTGGCCACCTACGAGAAGCTCCAGGCGATCAAGTAACGCGGACCTTGGCCTAGGGCGCGCCGCCGGTGAGCGGAGAGAGCGACGGGGGCCGGCCGTCCGAGGCGACGCCGGCCCCCCTCGCCGACGAGAGCGACGAGACGGTCGACCTCGGCGACGTGGGCTGGGCGGACGCCCCCGCGCTGGCCATCTTCTGGGTGCTGGCCGGGGTGGTCTTCCTGCAGTTCTTCACGCGCTACGTCCTCAACGACTCGCTCGGCTGGACCGAGGAGATCGCGCGCTATCTGCTGATCGGCGTCGCCTTCGTCGGCGCGATCATTCCGGTGCGCAAGAACACGCACATCTACGTCGAGTTCTTCTACCGCTACCTGCCGGCGCGCATCGGCCGGGGATTGTCGACCTTCGTCGACCTGGGACGGATCGCGTTCTTCGTGGCCGTCACCTATATCGCGGCCAAGCTGGCGCTGCGCACCAACCAGAAGATGGCCTCGATCGAGCTGTCCAAAAGCGTCGTCTACTGGGTGGTCTGCGCGGCCTTCGCCGCGATGACGGTCTATGCCGTGGGCGTCGCCTGGCGTCACTGGCGCCGGCATACGAGCGAGCTGACCGAGCCCGGCCCGCCGGCGATCATGGACTGAGGGAGGAGCGCTCCGGGCATGCTGCTGGTCCTGCTCTTCGTCCTGGTCTTCGCCATGCTGGTCATGGGCTTTCCCGTGGCCATCGCGCTCGGCGGCTCGTCGCTGATCTACGTGCTGCTGTCCGGCCAGGTGCCAGACCTGGTCGTGGTCCATCGAATGGTCAACGGCGTCGACAGCTTCCCGCTCCTGGCCGTACCCTTTTTCATCCTGGCCGGCAACCTGATGAACACCGCCGGCATCACCAACCGCATCTTCGACTTCGCCAAGGCCTGCGTCGGCTGGCTGCGCGGCGGCCTGGGCCACGTCAACGTCGGCGCCAGCGTGATCTTCGCCGGCATGTCCGGGGCCGCGGTGGCCGATGCCGGCGGGCTCGGCACGATCGAGATCAAGGCCATGCGCGACGCCGGCTACGACCCGGACTTCTCGGTCGGGGTCACGGCGGCCTCCTCGACCATCGGGCCGATCATACCGCCCTCCCTGCCCATGGTGATCTACGGCGTCGTGGCCTCGGCCTCGATCGGCCAGCTGTTCGCGGCCGGCTTCGTCCCCGGCATGATGATGGCCGGCGCACTGATGATCATGGTCGCCTGGTACGCAAGGCGGCGGAACTATCCGCGCGACGCCCGCTTCGCCTGGGCCGGTCTGGGCCGCGCCTTCCTGCGGGCCTTCCTGTCGCTGATGACGCCGGCCATCATCGTCGGCGGCATCCTGTTCGGCGTCTTCACGCCGACCGAGGCGGCGATCGCGGCCTCGGTCTATGCGCTGATCCTGGGCGTCGTCGTCTATCGCACGCTGACCTGGCGACGCCTCGTCCGGGTCAGCTTCGATACCATCGAGACCACCTCGATCATCCTGCTGATCGTCGCCGGCGCCTCGATCTTCGCGTGGATCCTGACCAGCAACCGAGTGACCGAGCACTTCGCCACCCTGATCCTCCTGGTGACCGAGAACCCCTACCTGATCATGATCATGATCAACCTGATCCTGATCGTCGTCGGCTGCTTCATGGAGACCATCGCCGCGATCACCATCCTGGTGCCGGTCCTGCTGCCGGTCGTGGTCAAGATCGGCATCGACCCCGTGCATTTTGGCGTGGTCATGGTGCTCAACCTGATGATCGGCCTGCTGACCCCGCCGGTCGGCATGGTGCTCTACGTGCTGTCGCGCGTCTCCGGCGTTCCCTTCGAGCGCTGCGTGGCGGCGACGGCACCCTTCCTGATCCCGCTCGTCACCGTCCTGGTGCTGGTCACCTTCGTGCCGGCCCTCTCCATGTGGCTGCCGACCCTGATCTACCGCTAGCCCGGCGCTCCGACACGCGGCTCAGTCTGATTCGATACGGTGGAAGACCGCGCCGTAGTGGTAGGGCGGCAGCTCGACGAGGCGCTGCCATTCGAAGCCGGCCGGTTCGACGACGGCCCGGACCTGCTCCGGCGCCATGCGCAGCTCCGTCTTCGGCCCGCGCGGTGCGCCCAGCACCACGGTCTTCTCGCGCGGCAGCGGGTGCCAGTTCACGATCGCGAAGGCGCCGCCGGGCTTCAGCACCGCCGCCGCGCCGCGCGACAGCCCGGTCTGGTCCGGCACGCCGTGGAAGGTGTTGGCGATGAGCACGAAGTCGGCCTTCTCCGGGATCAACCGGGCCAGGTCCATCGCGTCGGCGCGGATCCATTTCCGTACCCCGGCGCCGGCGCGCCCGACCGCGGCGCGGGCCTTGTCCAGCATGGCCGGGTCCAGGTCCACGCCGTAGACGCGGCCCCCGACCAACCGGGCCAGCGGCGCCGTGAAGTGGCCGTCGCCGCAACACAGGTCGATCACGGTCATGTGCAGTTCGATCCCGAGCGCCCGAAGCGCGCCCTCGGGATCCGGCCACAGGGCCGACCACCAGTCGCTGTCCGGCATGCCGGTCGCGGGGAAGAAGGCATCTGAAGGCATGATCGGTCCCGTCAAGGCCAAGCAGTCCAACTGTAGCCCAGATCAGCCCTGAACTGTTCCGAAATCATGTAAATGCAGTACCCCTGCCGGTCCGCGGCACCGAGCCTGTCCCTGCACGCCACGGCGCGTCCATACTCGCACCGGCGGGTCGGGCCCCTTCGCTCGGCCTGTTTGCACACCTCTATCTCAGATAGCCTTGACAAGAAGGGTCGATTCAATCGAGGGTTTCAGCCGTCTCTCGCGGTGCCGAACCCTGGACTCGCGGAGACGCCGGAAGAACCAGCGATGAGGGAGGAGTCTGCGATGACCGCTTCAATGAGAACTCTCGAGAGATTGGCGCCATTGGTCCTGTGCGGGTAGTTGATCGCGGCCGCACCTCCGGACGCGTTCGCCATCACCTTCGGCGAGCCCGACTGCGTCGACAACGCGAGCAATATCGGCTGTCTCCACCCGAATACGGTCAGCCTGTCGGGGTTCCAGGCGCCGCGCGACGGCGAGGACGTGGACGGCGTCGCCTTCGGCCGCTGTTCCGGCAGCCTGCTCGCCAAGGACGACCAGAGAGTCGTCATCCTGACGGCGGGCCACTGCGTCTCCTTCTACCTCGCGGGACTGGCGGACGGCACCCTGATCGACGTGGGGGTGTCGTTCGACGCCCAGATCGAAAGGGATATTCCGGAGATCTCGACGTCGAGCTGGTCGCCCGCGCAATACATCCTCGGCAGCATCCCGGTGCTTCCCGAAGAATACGGTCCCCACGGGCTCAATGCCTTCAACCTGCATTTCGACTACGGGATCATCGTCCTTCCGGTGCCCCCGGGCGGTCTCTTAACCCACGGAGGCGAGGCGGTCGACCTGACGGCGATCGAACCGGTGACGCTGCCGCCGCCCGGCTTCCTGAGCACGATCGCAAACGCTCAGGACCCGCCGATCTTCACGGCTGTCGGCTATGGCGTGGGCGAAGCGCACAAGCGACC
>JAOUCL010000375.1 GCA_029859805.1 Rhodospirillales bacterium
GTACGAAGTGGCTCTTTTTCCATCAGCGCCTTGAGCCGTTCCGCCAAGGACGACTTGCCGCCGCCGACCGGGCCCAGCAGGTAGAGGATCTGTTTCCTTTCCTCCAGGCCCTGTGCGGCATATTGGAAGTAGCCGACGATACGCTCGATCGTATCTTCCATGCCGTAAAAGCCATCGAAGGCGGAATACCGCTTGATCGTCCGGTTGAGAAAGATCCGGCCGAACCGCTCGTCGGTGCTGGTGTCGATCAGCTCCGGCTCGCCAATCGCCGCGACCATGCGCTCCGCTGCATTGGCGTACCAAATCGGATTCTCCCGACAACCGAGCAAATAGTCCTGCAGAGACATCTGCTCGTGCTTCTCTCGGTCGTAGATTTCCGTAAAGAGATCAAAGACATCCATGGCGATCATCGTCCTGGCAACAGATGGGAATTTCAAAATGATTTTAATCCAATAGGGTTAACGTCTCCTTTCCAAAGAGGCGATTCTTGCGACCGAATATGGAAGAATAAACGCCGCTTTTCCCGGAATCCGCGCTTCGACTAGGGTCATTCACGAGTTATTGACCCGCGTCCGTGCCGGGTTAGCATAGGCGGGGTCTTGCCCCTGGCGGGCCTGGAGAGTGTGGAGATCCGAGCATGAGTTCCTCTAAGCCCCCGACCGAAGACGACGTGCTGGCTCAGGCCGCGAAGTGGCAGGACCAAGGCCGCCAAGTGGCGCTGGCCACGGTGGTCGCGACCTGGGGCTCGTCGCCCCGGCCGGTCGGCAGCCAGCTCGTGGTCGATCAAAGGAACAACATGCTGGGCTCGGTCTCCGGAGGGTGCATCGAGGGCGCCGTGGTCCACGAGGCGCGCCAGGTGATGGAGAGCGGCCAGCCGCGCCTGCTGGAATTCGGCGTGAGCGACGAGCAGGCCTGGGAAGTCGGACTGGCCTGCGGCGGCACGGTCAAGGTTTTCGTCGAGAGGCTCGAATGAAACGGGAGCTGCTCGACCGTCTGCTGGAAGCCCGGGCCGCCAAGCGCCCCCTCGCGCTGATCACCGATCTGGCGACCGGGCGCCAGGCCTTGTTCTGCGACAACAAACTGAGCGGCGATCTGGGCCTCGGTGACGACCGGGTCGGGTCTCTGCGCCAAGCCATCGCGGCGGACCGGAGCGGCGTCCTCGACGGCGACGACGGTCTCTTCGTCCAGGTCGTCAATCCGCCGCTGCGCATGGTCGTCGTCGGCGCCGTGCACATCGCCCAAACGCTGGTGCCCATGGCCACCCTGGCCGGCTACGAGGTCATCGTCGTCGACCCGCGCCGGGCCTGGGCCACCGCCGAGCGGTTCCCGGGCGTGACCCTGACGACGGAATGGCCGGACGGTGCCCTGGCCGGCCTGGGACTCGACCGGCGTTGCGCGGTCGTGACCTTGACCCACGACCCCAAGCTGGACGATCCGGCGCTCGCCGTGGCGCTCGGGTCCGAGACCTTCTATATCGGCGCGCTGGGCAGTAAACGGACCCATGGCCGGCGCCTGGAGCGCCTGCGCAGCCAGGGCTTCACGAAGGCCGAGCTCGCGCGTATCCACGGGCCGGTCGGACTGGCGTTGGGCGCGAAAAGCCCGGCCGAGATCGCCGTCTCGATTTTGGCCCAGATCACCCAGGTGCTGCACCAGGCGCCGGCCCCGCGCTCCGCCGAGGCCGCAGGGTGATCTTCGGGCCGACACCGTTGGACCAGGCCGAAGGGGCGATCTTGGCCCACTCGCTGAAGCTCCGCCAGGTGGTGTTCAAGAAGGGCCGGATCCTCTCGGCAGAGGACGTGGCGGCACTCGCCGAGGCCGGCCATACCGGCGTGATCGCGGCACGGGTGGAGCCCGGCGACCTGCACGAGGATGCCGCGGCCACGGCGGTCGCCGAAGTCCTCATGGGCGGGGGTCTCGCCGCCACCGCCGCCTTCACCGGCCGCTGCAATCTGATCGCCCGGCAACGCGGTCTTCTGGTCGTCGACGACGAAAGGCTCGACCGGCTCAATCAGGTCGACGAGGCGATCACCGTGGCCACGCTAAGGCCCTACGACGCGATCGAGCCGCGCCAGATGGCCGCGACCGTCAAGATCATCCCCTTTGCGGTGCCGGAGGCCGCCGTGGCGCGCTGCCGCGAGATCGCCGGCGAGGCCGAACCGTTGGTCCAAATCGCGCCCTTCGCGACGCGCCGGGTCGGCCTGATTCAGACCAGCCTGCCGGGGACCAAGCCGAGGCTGCTCGACAAGACCCGGCGGGCGGTCGACGCGCGGCTGGCGGCGCTCGACTGCCAGCCGGCCGAAGAAGTCCGCTGCGCTCACGACGAAGCCGAGGTCGCCGCGGCCATCGAAGCCCTCATGGCGCGCGGCTGCGAGATCGTGCTGGTCTCGGGCGCCTCGGCCATCGTCGACCGGCGCGACGTGGTGCCGGCCGGTATGGTACGGGCCGGCGCAGCCATCGAGCACTTCGGCATGCCGGTCGACCCGGGCAACCTGATCCTGCTCGCCCGGCGCGGCGATACGGCGTTGGTCGGGCTGCCCGGCTGCGCGCGCTCGCCCAAGCTGAACGGCTTCGACTGGGTCCTGCAGCGCCTCGTCGCCGGCCTTCCGGTCGCGCGCCGCGACGTCATGCGCATGGGTGCCGGCGGCTTGCTCAAGGAGATCGCGGGGCGCCCCCTGCCCCGCGCACAGGCGGTCGAGGGAACCGGGCCCGAGGCGCCGCGCGCACCCCATATCGCTGCGCTCGTCCTGGCGGCCGGCCGCTCGACCCGGATGGGACCGGTCAACAAGCTGCTGGCCGATGTGGAGGGCCGGCCGATGGTCGCCCGCGTCGCCGATGCGGCCCGGACCTCGCAAGCAGCCCCCGTCATCGTGGTGACCGGCCACGAGCGCGAACGTGTCGAGGCAACGCTGACCGGCCTCGATGTCACGCTGGTGCACAACCCGGACTACGCCGCGGGGCTGAGCACCTCGCTGCACCGTGGCCTGGCGGCCCTGCCGGAGGCGACGGAGGGCATGGTGGTCTGCCTGGGCGACATGCCCCGGGTCACGGCCACTGTGATCGACCGGCTGATCGCCGCCTTCGACCCTCTGGAGGGCCGCGCCATCTGCCTGCCGACTTGGCGAGGCAAGCGCGGCAATCCGGTGCTCTTCGCCCGCCGCTACTTCGCCGAGATGCAGACGATTTCGGGCGACGTCGGGGCCAAGGCGCTGATCGGCGAATACCCGGAGGAGGTCTGCGAGGTGGCCATGGCCGATGACGCCGTGCTGAGCGACGTGGACACGCCGGCAGGGCTCGCCGCACTGAAATCCGCAGGCTGACAATCTCGCGTCATCCCCACGGCCGGGCCACCACCGACCGTGAGAATGCGCCACCAATTGGCCCGAATCGCCGCAACCCCTTGCCACATTCGTTGCCTAGGAATGACCGAGCAGCAGCCTCGGCGTGGTCCACGAGAGATGTTCATCGCCCACCTGCCCGCCGGTTACGTCCTGACGCGACGCCTGCTCGACCGCACGCCGGCCGGCCACGCGCTGTCGCGGCGCATCCTGGCGTTGGGCCTGTTGGCCTCCGTTCTGCCGGACTTCGATCTGCTCTACTTCTACCTGATCGACAACCGCCAGACCCTGCATCACCTCTATTGGCCCCACTTGCCGGTTTTCTGGCTCGCGCCGCCGGCGCTTTCGCTGCTGATCTGCGCAATAACGAGAAACAGGACGCTCACGCTCGTATCGCTGGTCTTCCACGCCAACGTCTTCCTGCATCTGGTTTTGGACACCGTGGCCGGGCATATCTTATGGCTCTATCCGTTCCACCCGGACAGCGTCGTCCTGGTCGATGTCCCCGCGCGCTACGGCTGGTGGGTGTGGAACTTCGTGCTGCATTGGACCTTCGGCCTGGAGCTGCTGATCTGCGCCTGGGCCGTCGCGATCTTCACACGCTCGAAAAGGAAGCGCCCCGCGATGGGGCAGTCTGCGAATTAGCCGGACGCCGGCTCCATACTCTTCGCCACCGACGCCTTGCGCCGCACGAAGTCGATCACCCGGACCGGAACCTCGGGGAAGTTGTAGAGGTCGGCATGGCCGCCCGTCGGCAGGAAAAGCGCCTCCTTCTCGCCCCCGGCCGCTTCATAGACCCGACGCCCAAAGCGCACCGGCACGGTCCGGTCCGCTTCGCCGTGCAGCAGCAGGAGCGGTGCCGCAACCCGCTCCATCAGATCGATCGCGTTCCACGGGTCCAACAGCAGCCACTTGGCCGGGACGTACCAGTAGTGCGCCTGGGCCAGCTCGGCGATCGAGCCGGGCGGCGCCTCCAGGACCAGGCCGGCAACCGGATTCTCGGCGGCCAGTTTTATGGCCACCCCGGTGCCCAGGGATTCGCCGTAGAGCACGATCCTCTCCGGCGCG
>JAOUCL010000113.1 GCA_029859805.1 Rhodospirillales bacterium
GCCGAAAAGAAAGATCGCCAAGTCAACGCTCAAACAAGTCCGGTCGCAAAGACCGTCGGCGCGGTCCACGAACGGCGTAAAAGCATCGAACAGTACCCGCGCGCGCAGCGACCAGACGGCCACGCCCGGCACCGATGTCCTGGACATTCTGACCCAAGATGTCGTGCGACAGACCCGGATCACGGCGGACCTCTCGAGCGGCAAGCTGAGCGACGAGGAGCGTCAGATCGGGGTCGAGATCCTGGAAGTCATGGCGCGCGACGTCGAGCGTCAGGTCCGCGAGGCGCTCTCGGAACACGTCAGGATGAGCCCCTTCCTGCCACCCTCGATCGCCGCAACTCTGGCCGAGGACGTCGGCCCGCATGCCCTGCCGGTCATTCAGCATTCCGGCGTGCTGAGCGACCAGGACCTCATCGCCATCGTGTGCGGAAGCGGCGAGGACAAGCAGATTGCGGTCGCCCAGCGGGACTCGCTGGCTCCCGAGGTCGCGGAGGCGCTGGTCGAGACCGGAAATGAAAGGGTCGTGGGAACCCTGCTGTCCAACCACGGCGCGGACATCGCCGAGCGCTCCCTGCTCAGGATCCTCAAGGAATTCGGGGAATCGGGCGACATCCAGGCCCTCATCGTCGAGCGTCTGGCCTTGCCGCTGTCGCTATCAGAGGAACTGATCGCACGCATTTCCCGCGCCCTGTGCGAACATTTGGTCACATGCCATCAGTTGCCGCGCGAAATGGCGGACGAGTTGGCGATGCACGGTCGCGAGCGGGCCCTGACGCAGGCCATGACCGCGGAATCCCGCAGTTCGGAGATCGAGCGCTTGGCCACCGTCCTGCATGCCAAGAATGCCCTCTCGCCGACCCTGATCCTGCGCGCGCTCTGCGCCGGCAACCTAAACTTCTTCCAAGCCGCCATGGCGGCCCGCGCCGGCATCGCCGTGCCCGAGATCGGCCCCCTGATATTCGACCGCGGGCGCGACGGCCTCGAGGAGATCTACCGGCAGGCCGACCTGCCGCGCGAGCTGTTCGTCGCATTCCGGTCGGCCGTCGACGTCGTCAATGAAACCAGCTCCGACGACCGCGAGTACCGACCTCTGGAAGTCACCGAGCGGATCATCGGTCGGCTTAAATTGGAATACGACAGCGTCTGCCCCGAGGGCCTCGAGCACACGCTCAGTCAACTCTCCCGCTTCGTCATCGGGCGCGCCGACAGCGCCGCGAGGGGTCTCGCCTGAAACAGGGTCCGGCCGCACAAATCGCCGCTCCTCATCCGATGCTCTGTCCAGATGTCGCCCCGACATGCCTTCTCCTGCCTGACATTTCCGCGACTTGGCTCGGGCCTTGGGCTTTCTCGATCGCCACCTCGAGGCCGGGCAACGCCGCGTTGCCACTTGCGCTCGGACAGGTCATGTTGGAAGAGGTTTCGCGAATGACCGGAGGCCGTGATCGTGAACGGTAGGACGAAGGCGAACAAAGGCGCCGTGGCCGCCGGGCATCCGGGGACGGCGGAAGCCGCGCGCGAGATCCTGGACGACGGCGGCAATGCCTTCGACGCGGCGCTGGCCGGCTTCTGCGCGGCGACGGTCGCCGAGCCGGTACTCTGCTCGCTCGGCGGCGGCGGGTTCCTGCTGGCCCGTCCGGCCGAGGGCAAGCCCTGCCTATACGATTTCTTCGTCGAGACGCCACGGCGCCGGCGCCCGGTCGAAGACATCGACTTCTTTCCGATCCTGGCCGACTTCGGCACCGCGACCCAGGAGTTCCACATCGGCCTGGGCGCGGCCGCCACGCCCGGCGCGGTCAAGGGGTTGTTCGAGGTGCACCGGGACCTTGCCTCCCTGCCCATGCGCCGTCTCGTCGAGCCGGCGGTCGGATTGGCCCGCGCGGGCTTCGAGGTCCGGCAGATCGACGCCTACGTCTACGGGGTGATCAGCGCGGTGCTGCTCGCCGGTGCGGAATCCAAGGCCGTGTTCAGCCGGCCCGATGGCAAGCTGTTCCAAGCAGGCGATCGTTTCACCCAGCCGAACCTGGCCGACACGCTGGAGGCGCTCGCCCGCGAGGGCGCGGCACTGTTCTATGCGGGCGAGCTGAGCCAGCGCCTGGTCGCGGCCTGCCGCGATGGCGGCGGCCAAGTGACCGCCGAGGATCTCGCGGCCTATCGGGTCGAACGGCGCGCGCCGCTGGAGCGGCGCTACCGTGATGCGTGCATCCTGACCAACCCGCCGCCCTCCTCGGGTGGCATCCTGATCGCCTTCGCGTTGGAGCTCCTGGCGGGATGCGACTTGAGCCGCGTCGGCTTCGGCTCGGCCGAGCACTTGGCGATCCTGACCCGGGTCATGGCGTTGACCAACCGGGCCCGCATCGAATCCCGCCTGCACGAGGCGCTCGACGAGGCCCAGGAGGCCGCCGCCGCCGCCCGGTTGCTTGACCCGGGCCTACTGGCGACCTACGCCCGCGAGGTCGCCGGCCAAGCCGCCAGCACCAGGGGGACCACACACCTGAGCGTGGTCGACGCGGCCGGAAACGTGGCCGCCCTGAGCCTGTCGAACGGCGAGGGCTGCGGCACCATGGTACCCGGCAGCGGCATCATGCTGAACAATATGCTGGGCGAGCAGGACCTCAACCCGCTGGGCTTTCACGTCTGGCCCGAGAACAGCCGCATCTCCTCCATGATGGCCCCCAGCCTGGCCTTCCTGCCGGACGGCTCGATGGCGGCCCTGGGCACGGGCGGGTCCAACCGGATCCGCACCGCGATCCTTCAGGTCCTGGTCAATCTGATCGATTTCGCGCAGGACGCCGGGACGGCGGTGATGGCCCCGCGGCTGCACTTCGAGGATGGCTTGGCGAACCTGGAGGACGGCTTCGACAGGGCCGCCCGCAGGGCCGTGGCGGACCTCTCGGACAGGGTCATAGACTGGCCGTCCCACAGTTTCTTTTTCGGTGGCGTGCACAGCGTGACCCGCTCGGCCAAGGGAAACCTCGCCGCGGCCGGAGACCCCAGACGACAGGGGACCGCGGTGACCGTCTAGCACCTGCTTTCGAAAATGGGCGGTCCGGTCAGGCGGCCTCGGAGCGGGCGCGCGACTTGACGATGTAGGCCTTGGCGCAATGGGTGTCGCAGTATGGCTTGCCGGGCGTTGCGGGCTCGCCGCAGAAGTGGAACTCCGGGCACCCCGGATCGCCGATCGGCCAGAGGCAGCCGGGCCCGTCGGAGCGCTTGCGCACCGGGCGCGGCGCCGGTTTGGGCACGACCTCCAGCGTCGGTCGCGGTCTGAACACCGGCTTGGACGACGGTTTGCGGAGCGGGAGCGCCGAGCGCTCGGCCCGGATCGGCGAGGGACGCGCCGGCAGTTTGAGGCGGTGCGCCTTGCCGATAACCGCGTTCTTGGAAACACCCAGCTTCTTGCCGATATGGGACGCGCTGTGGCCAGCGTCCCAAAGCTGGGTCAACTCCTGGATCAACTCGTTCGTCCAAGCCATATGTTCAACCCCTTAGTTCGCGCAACATGTAGTAGCGACACCAATATCTGGTGCCATTGGCGTTGTTTCCCACGATATACGGTACGACCCTCCGAGTCCAGATCCAGTGTGCTTGCCGCCTGCCGGCCAGCACGGCCATAGTGGCGTCATGATCGTGCTGTTCACGGATTTCGGCCTCGACGGGCCCTACGTGGGCCAGATGAAGGCCGTGCTGCACGCCGAAGCCCCGGGCGTGCCGCTGATCGATCTCATGGCCGATGCCCCGGCCTTCGACGCCAGGGCCGCCGCGTATCTGCTGGCTGCCTACGCGCCCGCCTTTCCGGCCGGATGCGTGTTCCTGGCGGTGATCGATCCGGGGGTCGGCGGCCCGCGGTTGCCGCTCGCGGTGGAAGCCGACGCGCGCTGGTTCGTCGGGCCGGACAACGGACTTCTGGCGCCGACCGCAAGGCGCGCCGAGGCGGCCCGGACCTGGCAGGTCACCTGGCGTCCGGACCGGCTTTCGGCCTCGTTTCACGGCCGCGATCTCTTCGCCCCGGTGGCGGCACGCTTGGCCCTCGGCGAGGAGCCGCCCGGCAGCCCCTACCCCGTCGCCAAGATGGCCGGCGCCGGTTGGCCCGACGATCTGCCGGAAATCGTCTACCTCGATCGTTTCGGCAATGCCGTGACCGGTCTGCGCGCCGCCGGCCTGCCCGAGGATGCGGTCCTGTTGGTGGCCGGCCATAGGCTGGAGCGGGCGCGGATGTTTTCCGCCGTGGCTCCGGGAGCGGCCTTCTGGTACGAGAACGCCAACGGCTTGGCCGAGATCGCCGTCAACCAGGGGCGGGCCGACCGGCTGCTCGGCTTGAAGCCGGGCGACAGGGTCGCGCTAGACTAGGGAAAAGCGTTCGCCGGAGACCGATCGGCGCGGTCAGCCGTCGCCGAGGCTCTTCAGGTAGGCGATGATCGCCTCGACCTCGGAGCGGCTGAGGGTCAGGTCGGGCATCGTCGAATGCGGTGTCATCAGCCAGGCGCGCAGCCGCTCGGAGGTCTTCGAAGGATCCCTGGCAATCGTCTCGAAGGACGGAGTCTGATCCACGCAGCTGTCCGCTTCGACGACGTGGCAGCCACTGCACCAGCGCTCGGCCAACTGCCGGCCAGTTTGCGCGTCGAGCACCACCGTGACGACCGGGCCTGGCAAGGTCGCGTCGCACCCCGGCTCGCAGCCGACCCGCGGCACGGCGTCCAACTGCCAAGGCAGGGCGGCGGCCGGGCGGGTCAAGGCCACGGCCAGGGCCAGCACCAGAACCAGAAGAACGACGACGATAACGATGACGTGCCCTCGGCGTGCCACGGCGGGACGCTCCTGACAGTCGCCGGCGCGCGGCCGGCCGCACGCCGATATCCTGCGTCGCGAAGCGGGGCGGATCAATGATCTGCGTCAAACACGTCCGTTCCAACCAACCCGGGAGCGCCATCCCCCGGTTGCCGGATCGTCGCCAGCCGGATAATGCGGCCCCGGCCACGACACTTTCTTCACGCCGGGTTTTGCGGTTAGACTGATCCGAATCCCGGCGGACGAGCAATTCCGGATGCCCCGGAGAGGGGTGCTCGCTCCGCCATGACCGGCAACGCACTGGGGATTTGACCATGAATATCGTGATCGACCAGGCCGATTTCCGGCGGCTCTCGCCACACACGCAACGGGAACTCATCGAGAAGCTCGCCGGAAAGGCCATGACCGAGCCGAAACGCCGCAGATCCGGCGCCAAGCTGTTCTGGCGCCGGCCCGTCGATCTTTCGGCGGACATGACCGTCAAGCTGGTCCATGGCTTGGCCGAACCCCACCGCAAGCGGCTCGAGCTGCTTGCAAGCGGAAACGGCCGGGCGTCCCTGAAGGACCTCTTGGCGGTCACCGGAGATTCCGATTGGCACGTGCTGTCCTATTTCCAGAGCGTTCTCACCCGGCGCCTGCGCCGGCTGATCGAGGATCCCGAGCGAAAGGCCGAACTGGTCAAATGGGATTTCGACTCGACCAAGTGGGACGCCGACGGTACGAGCATCGTGGACGGTGTCTATTACGTGAGCCCGGCGACCGCTGCGGCGCTGCGCGAGGTGCTGAAGCCGGGCGACCACGGCGGCGCGAAGACCGCCCATTGAGCGCACCGGCGGGATCGTGCCGTCGCCGGCCGGCAGGGTGGTTACATTTCGCTAACCATTGGTTAGTCTTCGCGCCCTTAGTTTTGACGCACAGCGTTGAGAGGAGAAGGTAGCACGCATGTCGATGGGTCTGCACGAATCCAGATGGCGCCGGCGCCGGACCATCCGGTGGAAGGTCGTGAAGGCTGTCTTCGTTCTCGGTCTCCTGTTGGCCGCCGGCCTTTTCGCCTACGAGACCGGCTCGATCGCCGCATTGCAGCCCGTGAATCGGCTCGAGAAGCAGGTGGCCGAACTGAGCCGGACCTTGACCGCCCTGCAGGACAAGAACACCGAGCTGAGCGCCGCCGCCGAGTCGGCACAAAACCGCGAGACGGAATGGCAGCAACGCTATCAAGCGGAAGTCCCGACCGGTCACAGCAAGGATCTGTTCGAGCTGATCCGTGACAGGATGGCCGCCGGCGTGGAGCCCAAACGGCTGGCCTTCGTGATCGAGGCCACCGGCAATCTTAGATCCTGCGACAGGAATCCGACGACGAAGCGCTTCCTGGTGCAAACGCCTCTCTACAAAGGCGCCAACGATTCGGTCAGCTTCGGCGGCGAGACCGTCACGATCACCGCGCGCGGGCCCAACGCGACCAACCCGGAGGGCAATGCCGAGGCGTGGTTCGATCCGGCCAAGCCGCTCACCGTGCGGTTCACGGAAATCGGCGGCGGGGCCACGGAAAAGACCGGCAAGCTCCCGATGCATCATTCGGTCGTGGTCCGGGATTCCGAATATCGCTTCGCGATCCAGCGCGGCCCCCAAGGTTTCGTTAAGGTGACCGGCGAACGCTGCAAGTTTCCCTGAGATTCGAGTTTCACTGCGGCGGGGGGACGGCGAGAGATAAACCAAGCCGTTGCCACACCGCCGCCCGGACATGTCACAGAAATTACACAGATAGCCTTTTGTGCTGCTGGCCGCCAGTCGCCATACTCGCCAAGCGGGGGGACCCGCCGGGGCACCTTACGGCGTCGATGGCGGTTAGGGCATAGGTGACAGTCTTGCATAGAAGCCTTGCATCGAATCGGCACGGACGCCGAGATCGGCGGAGGGTGAGCCGCCCGATCGCAAGGTCGTGCGGACTTCAACGGGCAGGCCGGAGCGGCACAAGCAACAAGGAGAGCACGCAAATGATGAACCTCGGACAATCCGCAAGGACCATCGCGCTGGCCATGGCGGTCGTCATGCTGGCAACGTCCCTACCGATAAACTTCGCCCGCGCGGCCATTGTCACGACGGAGGAGGTGGTCGCGGCACAGGCCGCGGACGAGGACCGGGCCAGAGTGATTCAGTTCATGGCGCGCGAGGACGTCCGGCGTCAGATCGAAGCCCTCGGTATCGACCCGGACGAGGCTGCCCGGCGGACCGAGAGCCTGTCGGACGAGGAGATCCAGCAGATCGCCGGCAGACTGGACGAGCTGCCCGCGGGTCAGGACGTCGTCGTGGTGCTCCTCGCCGCCGGGCTCGCCCTTTTCCTGCTGCTGATCATCACGGACCTGCTCGGTTACACCGACGTGTTCCCGTTCATCAAAGCACAGACGAAGTGATCAACGCCCGCTGATCGAATCCAGCGAGTCCGGCCGGCGCGCTACGTTGCGGAGGCGGCCGTCTGTTCTCGGGCATGTCGGAGATGCCGGGCGCCAGGGCCAGTTTCGGGTTGACGCGCGTCGCGGTCTCTTGTTCGTATTTCCCAGGGGGCGAATCCGGTCCAGGGATGCCCGTGTCGTTCCACGCGGCCTAGGAGGGTAAGAGCATGATGTATCTGAGGCATTCCATACGCGCGATTGCGATCGGCATGGCGATCGTGATGCTGGTGACGTCCCTGCCGATCCATTTCGCCCACGCGGCCATGGTCACCACCGACCAGGTGGTCGCGCAGTCGGAGTCGGCCGGCGACCGCCAGCGCGTCGTGCGGTTCATGGCGCGCGAGGACGTCCGCCAACAGCTGCAGGCCCTGGGCATAGACCCCGACGAGGCGGCACAGCGGGCCAACACCCTGTCGGACGACGAGGTCCGGCAGATCGCCGGCAAGCTGGACGAGCTGCCTGCGGGGCAGAGCGCCGTCGGCGTCATTGTCGGCGCAATCCTCATCGTCTTCTTGGTCCTGCTGATCACGGACCTGCTCGGGCTGACCGACGTGTTCCCCTTCGTCAAGAGCCAGCGGTGAGTTGAACATCAAGGCGAACCGCACCACCAGCCTTGCCACCGCGATCCTCCTGCTGACGCTGAGCGCCTGTGCCGCGCCCCAGACCGCGCGCCTGGCCCAGGACCCCGGCGACCTGCCGCCCAGGGCCGAGGTCGCGGAAGTCCCGTTCTTTCCCCAGGAGCGCTACTTCTGCGGGCCGGCGGCGCTGGCCATGGTGCTGGCCTGGTCGGGACTGCCGGTCACGCAGGACGATCTGGTCCCCCAGGTCTACACGCCGGAACGCGAAGGCTCGCTGCGCAGCGACGTACTCGCCGCGGCCCGGCGCAACGGCCGCCTGGCGGTGCCGGTCGGCAATCTGCCGGACATGCTGCGCGAGATCGCGGCCGGCAATCCCGTACTGGTATTCCAGAATCTGGCGCTCGACTGGTATCCGCAATGGCACTTCGCCGTGGCCATCGGCTATGACCTGGAGGCGCGCGAGATCGTGCTGCACTCCGGCCTGGACGAACGGCGGGTGACCGCGCTCGGCACCTTCGAGCACACCTGGGAGCGCGGCGACTACTGGGCCCTGGTCGTGCTGCCGCCGGACCGGCTGCCGGCCAGTTCGGGCGAAACCGCGGTCCTCCGGGCCGCCGCCGGACTGGAACGCAGCAAGCGCCTCGACGAGGCCGCCACGGCCTACGGCACGGCGCTGCAACGCTGGTCCGGCAGTTTCGGCGCACTCATGGGCCTGGGCAACGTGTCTTATGCCAATCGCGATCTCGGCGGCGCCGAAACAGCATTCCGCCGGGCCATAGCGGCGCGTCCCGAATCGCCGGCGCCCTGGAACAACCTGGCCTACGTGCTGCTCGACCTGAACCGCAAGGCCGAGGCGATCGACGCCGCGCGCGAGGCCGTGCGCCTGGCCGGCGACAACGCGGCGCCCTACCGCGAAACCCTGGACGAGATCACAAGCAAGGCGGGGTGAGTGCTCGCCGATCCGGCAGTAGGCCGTGCTCGGCTCGGGCGAAGCGAACGGGCAGACGATGCGCCGAGCTTCGTGTACTATCGCCGTTGAAGACCCTGTCTTGTGACTCGGCAGGGTTGGTCAGGGGTAAACAAGGGGGGTGCGATGACCTTTCGAAAGTGTCTGTTGCGGGCGATACCGATTTCGATTGCCTTAGCGGGGCTGGGCACGGCGCAGGCCGGCGAACGGCCGAACTTCATCCTCGGCGAGATCTCGCGCACGGTCTATGACGGGGTCAGCGACGATCTTCTGACCGGCGGTCTGGGCAAGGACGGACTCGCGTTCGCCGCACCCGCGCCCGGTTTTACCGACCCGGAGAATCCGACGCCGGCCGAGCTCCGCCGGCTCGCCATCTACAACAACTACCGGGCCCTGGTCGACACCACCGAAGGCGGCGGCTACGGCGTGCTGTACGGCCCGAACGTGACCGCCGACGGCGTGCCGACGAGCGGTCAGGGGCTCGTCGCCGGCGTCGAGCATATCGCCTACGCGGGCAACGCCTCGGGCAAGGTGAACGTGACCATGATGGTGCAGCTGCCCGACAGCTTCGACCCGGCAAGCCCCTGCATCGTCACGGCGCCGTCGTCGGGCTCGCGCGGCGTCTATGGCGCCATCGGCACCGCCGGCGAGTGGGGCCTGAAAAACGGCTGCGCGGTCGCCTACACCGAAAAGGGCACGGGCACGGGCGCGCACGACCTGCAAGACGACACGGTCAACCTGATCACGGGCGAGCGCGCCGGCGCGGACGAAGCGGGCAAGGACTCGACCTTCACCGCCAAGCTCGGCGCCGAGCAGCAGGACCGCTTCAACGCCGCGACGCCCGACCGCTTCGCCTTCAAGCACGCCCACTCGCGTCGCAATCCCGAGAAGGACTGGGGCCGCGACGTGCTGCGCTCGATCGACTTCGCCTTCTTCGTGCTCGGCCAGGAGTATCCCGGCGCATCGATCGCGCCCGGCAACACGATCGTCATCGCCTCCAGCGTCTCGAATGGCGGCGGCGCCTCGATCCTGGCCGCCGAGCAGGATGCCAAGGGCCTGATCGACGGCGTTGCGGTGTCCGAGCCCAACATCAACCCGACCCCGGGCGCGCCCTTCCGCATCGTCCAGGGCGACGGCCCGCCGCTGACCGCGCACAGCCGCAACCTCTACGACTACACCACCCTGCTCAACGCGTATCAGGGCTGCGCCAGCGTCGCCTTCCCGCCCTTCGCCCTGTTCAACTTCGCGCCCAGCCCGGACCGCTGCGCCACCTTGCACGACAAGGGCTTGCTCGCGGCCGACACCCTGGCCGACCAGGCGATCGAAGCGCAGGCAGTCATCAACGATTACGGCATCCTGCCGGAGCAGAACATCGTGCAGCCGTCGCACTGGTTCCTCTTCGTGCCCCAGGCCATATCGGTCACCTACGCCAACGCCTATGGCCGGGTGTCGGTTACCGACAACCTCTGCGCCTACAGCTTCGCGGCCACCGGCCCCGACGGAGCGCCGGTGCCGCTGAGCACGGCGGCCGAGGCTGCGCTCTTCAGCACCAGCAACGGCATTCCGCCAACCGGCGGCGTGAACCTGGTCAACAACGCGGCCCCGGAGGGCCCCAAGGAGGATCGCGGGTCGACGCCGGACCAGAACCTCGACGGCGCGCTTTGCCTGCGCGGACTCTCGACCGGCGCCGACCCGGTAACGGGCGCGCTCCTCGCCGGAAAGGCGGCCGGCTTCGCCGAGCGGATCGCCGAGGGCATCGGCGAGATCCTCGCCGGCGGCGACCTGAACGGAACGCCGACCCTGATCGTCACTGGCCGCTCGGACGCCATCCTGCCGCCGAACCACACTTCGCGGGCCTATGTCGGCCTCAACCAGGTGGTCGAGGGCGCCGGCAGCAAGCTGCGCTATTACGAAGTGCTCAACGCGCAGCACCTGGACGTCTTGAATGCCTTCGGCGGTTTCGACGAGCGTTTCGTTCCGCTGCACCACTACTTCATCGGGGCCCTGGACATGATGCTCGACCACCTGAGGAACGGAACGCCCCTGCCACCCAGCCAAGTTGTGAGAACGACGCCCCGCGGCCCGGGCGCGCCGCCCATCAGCCTGGCAAATCTGCCCCCCATTGCAGCCGCCCCGGATCCCGGCTCGGCCATCACCTTCGCGGCGGGGATACTTCGTATTCCAGAGTGATTCACAGGGGACGCCGCAGGCAGGAGGAGGATGTCATGACGGACGCGAGATCGGCCGGGCCGGACGCAGAGAAACAAGCCGAGCTGGCCCGCAAGTGGGCGGCGCTCGCCGAGCGGAGCCAGCGTCTCGTGCAGGACTTCGCCGAGCGCCAGTCGGCCGGGTCCGGCTTCTCGATCGCCGATCCCGCGACGGTGGCGCAAGCCTTTGCGGAGCTGACCGCCAAGCTCATGGCCGACCCGGCCAAGCTGGCCGAGGCACAGATGCAGCTCTGGCAGGAGAGCCTCAAGCTCTGGCAGGCCACGGCGCAGCGCATGCTGGGCGAGCAGGCCGAGCCGGTGGCCGAGCCCGAACGCGGCGACCGGCGCTTCCGCGACGAGGCCTGGAACGAGCAGGTCGTGTTCGACTACATCAAGCAGTCCTACCTGCTGACCTCGCGCTGGGTCCAGGGCGTGGTCGGCGAGGTCGAGGGCCTCGAGCCCGGAACCCGGGAGAAGGTCGACTTCTATACCAGGCAGGTCCTGAGCGCCGCGTCGCCCAGCAACTTCGCCCTGACCAACCCGGCGGTGCTGCGCAAGGCGGCCGACAGCGGCGGCGAGAACCTGGTCAAGGGGCTCGAGAACCTGCTGGACGACCTGGAGCGCGGAAAGGGCCGGCTGCAGATCTCCATGACCGACGCCTCGGCCTTCGAGGTCGGTCGGAACGTCGCGGCCAGCCCGGGCAAGGTGGTCTACCAGAACGACCTGATGCAGCTGATCCAGTACGCCCCTTCGAGCGAGACGGTGCACAAGCGCCCGCTGCTCTTCGTGCCGCCCTGGATCAACAAGTTCTACGTCATGGACCTGCAGCCCAAGAACAGCCTGATCAAGTGGGCGGTCGACCAGGGCCACACCCTCTTCGTCGTGTCCTGGGTCAACCCGCGCGAGGACCTCGCCGGCAAGAGCTTCGAGGACTACATGCGCGAAGGGCCGCTGGCGGCCCTCGACGCCATCGAGCAGGCGACCGGGGAAGAGCAGGTCAACATCCTGGGCTTCTGCATCGGCGGCATCCTGGTGGTCGCCATGCTCGCCTACATGGCGGCCAAGGGCGACCAGCGCATAAAGTCGGCCACCTTCCTGGCCACCATGGTCGACTTCCGGGACGTCGGAGAGGTCTCGGTCTTCATCGACGAGGAGCAGCTACAGGCCCTCGAGCAGCACGTCGCCGAGAAGGGGTACCTCGAGGGCCACCACATGGCCGACATGTTCAACATGATGCGCGAGAACGACCTGATCTGGTCCTTCGTGGTCAACAACTACCTGATGGGCCGCGACCCCATGCCCTTCGACCTGCTGTACTGGAACTCGGACTCGACGCGCCTGCCGGCCACCATGCTCGCGTTCTACCTGCGCAAGGTCTATCAGGAGAACGGCCTGATGACGCCGGGCGGTCTGGAGCTCGGCGGCGTGCGGATCGACATCGGCAAGATCGAGACGCCGACCTACTACCTCTGTACCAAGGAGGACCATATCGCGCCCTGGCGCTCGGGCTATCCGGCGACCCAGGCCTTCGCCGGCCCGGTCCGCTTCGTGCTCGGCGGCTCGGGCCACATCGCCGGCGTGATCAACCCGCCGGCGGCGAACAAGTACTGCTACTGGACCAACGCCAAGCTGCCGGCCGACCCGGACGACTGGCTCGCCAAGGCCAAGCGGCACGAGGGCTCGTGGTGGACGGACTGGGGCAAGTGGCTGGCAAAGAACGGCGGCGCCCAGGTGCCGGCCCGCGCGCCCGGCGACGGCAAGCTGAAACCGATCGAGGACGCGCCGGGCTCCTACGTCAAGATCCGGGCCAGCGAATAATACTAACCCTCGGATGCCGTGAATCACGGCTTATCCTTCGAGACGCGTTCTTCGAACGCTCCTCATCCTTCGACAAGCTCAGGATGAGGATTCGTGTTTTATATCAATACATTGCCCCTCATGCTGAGCTTGTCGAAGCATGAGGAGCCGCCGGAGGCGGCGTCTCGAAGCATGCCGGTTGGGTCAGCATCACGAGGTGCCGGCGTTGCCGGCGGCCTCGGCGTCGGCCTTCTCCCAGGCGAGGACGTCCCGGCGCAGGCGTTCGAAACGCTGGTCGGGCTGGCCGCCGAAGACCGGGTCCTCGCGCTCGACCAGCTGCGCCTCGATCTCCTGCCAGTCCTGCTCGCTCAGCACCTCGAGCGCCGCCGGGAAGAACCGCCCTTCCTCCATGGCGATATGCCGGCGGTAGAAAACGAGGAACTCCCGGGCCAGCTCGTGCATCCCCTCGCGCGAGACCTCGGCCTCTCTCAGGACGCTCTCGACCGCATCGGCCAGCCTGCGGGTCAGCTCGGCGAGCGCCTCGTGCTCGGGCTGCAGGTCGCCGATCGCCGCGGCGGCTTCCGGGTCGCGCCGGCGCAGCCGCTCGAGGACCAGGTCCTCCTTGGGGTGGTGATAGCAATCAGGGTAGGCCAGGCAGTAGTCGATCACCCCCTGCACGATATCGTAGTCGGGCGCGGCGCCCTGGTCGAAGATGTCGAGCTGGCGCTCGAGGGCGCCGAGCAGCCTGGCCGTGTCCGCGTGTTCCCGGCGCAGCGCGCGTATGACGTTCGACATCTGAGACCTCCTGACGGAATCGAGACTAACCGCAAACGGCGCCTGGAGAATTGACTTGAATCATATTGCCGGCCGATCGTCAAACCGCGCCGAAGGGCGGCGGCTTTCGCTGCATCCCGCGAAGCGCCCGGCCGACGATCGCCGCGAGCATGATCGCGCCGCCCAGCAGCGTGGTCAACGACGGCACCTCGCCGAAGCCGAGCCAGACCCAGATCGGCGCCAGCACGACCTCGGTCAGCGACAGCAGGGCGAGCTCAGCCGCCGGCACGTGGCGCGAGCCGAGGGTGAAGACCACCATGCCGGCGCCGACCTGCACCACGCCCATGGCCACGCTGATCGCCAGGTCCGGCGCCGACACCGCGAGGTCGCCCGCCATGAGCGCGCCCAGCGGCGCGGCGAACAGCCCGGCCAGGCAGGCCGTCGGCAGCATGTCGTCGGAGCGCCCGGCACGCAGCGCCACCGCAAAGCCCGAGAAGCCGAGCATGGCAACCAGCGCCATGAGGTTGCCGAAGAGGGCGCCGGCGCGGATGCCGCCGCCGACCATCACGGCGATGCCGATGAGCGCGCCCGCCATGGCGACCCAGGTCGCCCGGCGCACCGCCTCGCCGAGCAGCAGGCGGGCAAGCAGCGCGGCGGCGAAGGGCGAGGCACTCAAGATGAACACCGCGTTGGCCACGGTCGTGCTGGTGAGCGCGAAGATGAAGCCGGTGAAGCCCGCCGCCAGGCAGAGCCCGCCGACGACTCCGGCCAGGCCGGCCTGGCGGAAGCGGCGGAACACCTGGCCCCGGTGGCGCGCCACGAGCACCAGGAAGAGGGTCGCGGACACGGCCAGCGAGCGCAGGCAGAGGATCTGCCACTCGCCGGCCGCCTCGATATTGCGGATCAGGATGCCGCCCAGGCTCCAGAAGCAGCCGGCCAGCATGACCAGCACCATGCCCCGCAGCTGCTGCGAGGCCTCGCCCGCGCCGGGTGCCGCGGCGGCGGCGCCGGTGTCCGGTCCGTAGAGGGCTCCGCGCCGCCGTTCGATCATGCGCCCGCTCCCCTCCCGGACGGTCCCACTGCCGACGCGATGCTACGGCCTTTCGGCAAGCTGTGCGAGCCTTTCCTGGCGCCGTCACAAGGCCGTGACGGGAGTGAGTAAGTCACCCGCCGCCGAGCACCGCGCGCTAGACTGGCGGC
>JAOUCL010000114.1 GCA_029859805.1 Rhodospirillales bacterium
TGGCACGGCTCCTCGGCCAGCGGCATGCTTCGCCGCCTCGAGGAGGGGGTGCCGGTCTGCTTCACGGTCGCCCTTTTAGATGGATTGGTGCTGGCGCGCTCGGGCTACAACAGCACCCTCAACTACCGCTCGGTGATGGCCCTGGGCACCGCCCGGCCGGTCGAGGGCGAGGCGGAGAAACTGGCGGCCCTCGAGGCCTTCAGCGAACGCCTCACGCCCGGCCGCTGGGCCGAGCTGCGGCCGGTCGCCAAGCAGGAGCTGAAAGCCACCCTGGTCCTGTCGCTGAAGCTCGAAGAGGTCTCGGCCAAGCTGTGCAGCGGCCCGCCGGTCGACGACGAGGCGGACTACGAGGACGACGTCTGGGCCGGCGTGGTGCCTCTGCGCCGGGCCGCCGGGCCGCCTCAGGCCGATCCGCGGCTCGCGCCGGGGACCGCGGCGCCCGAGTACCTGGTCGCCATCGAGATCGATTAGCGTCTTTCGCAGGGTGCGCGTTCCGGCTAGCCTTCCGCCCCCGACGAGCCAACCAAGAGCGAGACAGCGAGATGCGCGAAGCGAAACCACCGCCGCCCCAAGACTTCCCGCCGACCCCCCGGACCCGGGTGAAACGCTTGGGCTACCGGGCTTGTTACGATCGCGAAACGGTTTATGGCATCCTCGATGCCGGCCTCGTCTGCCACGTCGGCTACGTCATCGACGGCCAGCCCTACGTCACGCCGACCGCCTACTGGCGCGAGGGCGACCGGATCTACTGGCACGGCTCCTCGGCCAGCCGCATGCTGCGCCGCCTCAAGGAGGGGGTGCCGGTCTGCTTCACCGTGGCCCATCTGGACGGGCTGGTGCTGGCGCGCTCGGGCTTCCACAGCTCGATCAACTACCGCTCGGTCATGGCCTTCGGCACGGCCGAGCCAGTCACCGGCGAGGCCGCCAAGCTGGCGGCCCTCGAGGCCTTCAGCGAGCGGATCACGCCGGGCCGCTGGCCTGAGCTGCGCGCGCCGACCAAACAGGAGATGAAGGCGACACTCGTCATGTCGCTGAAGCTCGAGGAGGTCGCGGCAAAGGTGCGCGAGGGGCCGCCGGCCGACGACGAGGAGGATTACGCGCTGGACCTCTGGGCCGGCGTGGTGCCGATCCGCCGGGTGATCGACCCGCCGCAGGACGACCCTCGCCTGAAGCCGGGCGTCGTGGCGCCGGCGTACCTGGAAGCGCTCGAGATCGATTAGCCGACGCGGTCGGAGCCCATGGCCCGCGGCTGCGCCCTCCGCCTAGGTTGTGTACTGATTAATAGTGGGTCGATTTGACGGGCCGCCGCTCAGTCTCACGACCGCTAGGGACAAGTATGCGGACATCCCGGTGACCAGCTGAGCACTTCTGCCCTTAGCCTTGAGCCGACTTACGAAAGAGTGGGCGTTGGCGAGACCGGCGAAACACTCGACGCCGGATCATCCGTCCTCACTGAAGTAAGGGTTGGTTTCGAACTCGCGGGCGGTTTTCCGGAAATAGCCCCTGACGAACTCCCTGTGAGCCCAATTGGACAGGTCGACGAATTCTGCTGTGTCACTGCGGCCCCCGGATGCGAGTTCAAGGCCAAGCTTGACTACGGCCAGCAGCTTTCGAGTACGCTCATCCTCCGACGAGCAATCTTCGACAGCGGCAGAAACCTCGGCCAGGCGTGGTTTGAGGAAGGCACCCGAGCCATCGATCATATCCCAGGCCATGGCCAAGATCATGATCAGGCAGCCCTCCCGGATGAATGACTGTCGATCGGGCTCAATCCCCCCTACATCCAAGAAATCCCAGTATCGAAGAGCATAAACATTGCCGTAATAGAAGTCGCTCATGATGTATGAGTACTCTGAGAGCTGATGGTAAAGCAGACAGATATCACGCTCGACCTCTTGTAGCTCCACCCAGCGACTGACATCCGATTCGGGAATATGCAGGTCTTGATATTGGTGATTGATTTGGCGATTGATCTTGATCATTGTATTGGTTTCCAACAATACTTAAGAGGATCCGATTGCGGCAAGCCACGACAGTGGTTCCTGCAATCACTTTGAAGGCGAGTATCAGAGCAAATGCTTCTTGCCGAACCAATACCTCTGGTCATCGTTACACCTCACAACGGCAAATGTCATGTCAAGCGGTCGTTGGAAGGATCGGAACCGGGGACAGAGCGAACGCTCACCGCGACGATGCCGCCGAGGCATTCAAGGGTACACGACCTAGGCGAGGCGCTTTACCAGCCGGGGCAAGAGGCGGCCCGGGATCGAGCCCGACGGCGCCTCGCCGACTATCGCCGCGCCCATGGCCAGGTAGAACGGCTCCGCCTCGGGATCCGAGTCCACGCCGATGGCGGTGGCCCCCAGGCCGGCAGCTACCTGTTCGAGCTTGGTCCAAAGCAGGCGGCCGATGCCGGAGCGTCTGGCGTCCGGCGCGACGAACATCGCGTAGACCTCCGTAATGCCGTCTTCCAGCCGGAGGTCGAAGAGCCCCAGGATCCGCCCCCGGCCGTCCTCGACCAGCCAGGCATGCTGCCCGGGCGCGTTGGGCACGAAGGTCAGCTCGGCGCGGCAGGCCGCCATGAAGGCGTCGTCATAGCCATTCGATCGCTTCGAGCGGATGGCAAGCGCGGTCAGCGCGCCGGCGTCTTCGGGTCGGACAGGTCGGAGCCTTAGGTCGTTCGGCATCGGTCCTCGGTGAACTTGCATCTCGGCCCTTATACAGACGAGCCGACGAAGTGACTGGGGCCTCGCCCCTCGTCCCTCGACAGGCTCGGGATGAGGGGCTCAAGTTGAAGCCCTCAGGCTGAGCCTGTCGAAGTATGAGGGCGACCCGGCGATGACTTTATTAATCGGCTCGCCGATTTTGTACCAGGAGTCCGTGAAATCGACCGCCTCCGTGGCCGGGCTCCCGGCGACGCTACGCAACAAGCTGGCGTCCGGCCCGGCCTGCGCTAAGCTCCAACCCATGTCCGCACGATTCTCCCCCAAGCTCCGGGGCGCAGCCCTGGCCGCGCTGCCGGGCGTCTTCGTCTTGCTGTGGAGCACCGGGTTCATCGGCGCCAAGCTCGGCCTGCCCTATGCCGAGCCGATGACCTTCCTGGCCCTGCGCTTCGCGATCGCCGGCGGGCTGCTGCTGGCGGCCGTGCTGGCCTTTCGCGCGCCCTGGCCGCGCTCCTGGGCCCAGGCCGGACACATCGCGGTGGCCGGGCTGTTGCTGCACGGCGTGTATCTGGGCGGCGTCTTCGCCTCGATCGATCTGGGCGTCGAGGCCGGCGTGTCCGCCTTGATCGTCGGCATCCAGCCGCTGCTGGTCGCCGCCGCCGCAGCGCCCCTGCTGGGCGAGCGCGTGACGCGTCTTCAGTGGCTCGGCCTGATGCTCGGGCTCACTGGCGTCACCCTGGTGGTCTGGCGCAAGCTCGAACTCGGCCTGGGCACGCCGCTCGGCATGGGGCTGTCGGTCCTGGCGCTCTTCGGCATCGCCGGGGCCACGCTCTATCAGAAGCGCTTTTGCGCCGACATGCCGCTCAGAAGCGGCAACATGATCCAGTTCGCCGCCGCGGCCCTGGCGACCGGCCTCCTGGCCCTTCTGTTCGAGACACGGACGATCGCCTGGTCCGGCGAGTTCGTCTTCGCGCTCGTCTGGCTGATCCTCGTGCTCTCGCTGGGCGCCTTCACCCTGCTCTACATCCTGATCCGGCGCGGCGCGGCGGCGCGGGTCGCCAGCCTGTTCTACCTGGTCCCGGCCTCGACCGCGCTGATCGCCTGGGGGCTGTTCGGCGAGCGCTTCGGGCCGGTCGCGCTCGCCGGCATGGCGCTGACGGCCGTCGGCGTCGCGCTCGTTAATCTCCGGCGCTAGAGCGTTTTCGCTTCGCTTGGAATCGGCGCCGGCCCGCTCCCCCTCCCGGCCACCCACGGGATCGTATGCTATGGGTGGCCGGGAGGGGGAGCGGGCTGGTTCCGCGAACCCTGAAAACGCTCTAACTACCCGCGCGGCGGGAGGCCTCGGCCTGCCTGGTGCGGATGTCCTCGGGCCAGCGCGACTTTATGTAATCCAGGGTGGCCCGGATCTCCTCGTCACTCAGCACCTCGGCAAAGCCCGTCATGGTCGTCTTGTAGCCGGCCGGCGCGAAGGCGCCCGTCCCCTGCTTGGTGATGGCGAAAAGCTGCGCGTCCGGGTGATGCCAGGTGTGGCCCGTGGCGTCGTGCGGCGGCGCCGGCAGGGTGCCGTCGGCCCGGCGGCTGCGCCAATCGGGCTCGCCCTCGAGCTCGGCGCCGTGGCAGGCCGCGCAGTGGGCCTCATAGACCTGCCGGCCGAGCGCCAGGCGTTCCGCGGAGGATTCCCCCTCACCGCCGAACAGACCCAGGACGATCGCGCCGAGGGCGCCGAGGCCGATCAAAACGATGGCGCCGGCAATCCACCAAAATCTCTTCATGCCCCCTCCCTACATCTCCTCTACCCGCTTCGGCCGGACGGACGGCAGCGGCATCCGCAGCATATCACTGCCCGGAATGCACGCACCAGGGGGCGCGGCGTCCGCCGTCGTAGGCGCGCGCCAGGCCGGCGGCGAGCAGCGCCCGGCCGAGGTCGAGACCCGCGGCGGACTCGACCCGGGCCAGCACCCGGCCCGCGTACTTGCCGTTCCGGATGTCGTGCAGCCGGACCGCCGCCGGCGCGCGGGCTCCGGCCGGCCGCAGGCGGGCGCTCAGGAAGGCCCGCGCCCGGGCGGCCAGGGCGCGCTCGCGCGGACAGTCCGACTTGGCCTCGGGTGCGTCGATGCCGGCCAGGCGGACACGGGTCGTCAGCTCCTGGCCCAGCCAGATGCGCGCCCTGACCTCCAGGGTGTCGCCGTCGACCACCGCGGTGACCACCGCCGGCACCGGCCCGGCCAGGGGCTCGGCCGCACGGAGCGGAAACTCGGGGCCCGCGAGCAGCCAGACCAGCGCCAAGAGTCCCGCGGCCCAGGACCGCTGCGTCGGGTGCCATGAAGTCATGCATGGGATTATCGGGCAGAAATAGGAACAAATCAAGAACGAAAGGCATTTCGTCCTGCGCGGGGGAAGGCCCCGATCAGAAATCGACGCAGCGGCCGTTGATCTCCCAGTCGCCGTAGCGGGTCGGTTCCGGCCCGCCGGGACCGCCGATCTCCTTGGGCTTTTCGGCGTCGGCCTTCGTGCCGGCCTTCCGGGCCCCGGCACTTTCCCCGGGCCTCGGCCTGGCCGCCGTCTTCGGCCCGGCACGCGGCGCGGGCGGTGCCGGTTTCGGGACGTGACGCTTGAAGCGGTCGCTCATGGCCTCGGTATCGCACGCCGCCGGCCCCCTGCCAAGGCTTGACGGCCTCTGCCGCCGGACCCACCTGACAGACGGACGGGAAGGAGCGAAAATCACGGCCATGAACTATCTGCGCACCGCGATTCTGCTGGCCGCCATGACGGCGCTGTTCCTGGCCGTCGGCTACATGATCGGCGGCGAGGCCGGCATGGTCATCGCCTTCGTCGTGGCGCTGGGCATGAACGCCTTCGCCTATTGGAACTCGGACAAGCTGGTGCTGCGCATGTACGGCGCCCAGGAGGTCGGCCGCCGTGACGCGGCGGCGCTCCACGGCATCGTCGAGCAGCTGGCCCACAACGCCGGCCTGCCGATGCCGAAGGTCTACATCATCGACAACGACCAGCCCAACGCCTTTGCCACCGGGCGCAACCCGGAGAACGCCGCGGTCGCGGCCACCACCGGGCTGCTGCGCCGGCTCTCCTCGGAGGAAACCGCCGGCGTGCTGGCGCACGAGCTGGCCCACGTCAAGAACCGCGACACGCTCACCATGACGATCACCGCGACCATCGCCGGCGCGATCGGCATGCTGGCCAACGTCGGCCTGTTCTTCGGCGCCTTCGGAGGCGGCAACCGCAACAACCCCCTGGGCATCGTCGGCGTGCTTCTGGTCGCGCTCCTGGCGCCCATGGCCGCGGCGCTCGTCCAGATGGCGATCAGCCGCTCGCGCGAGTACGAGGCCGACCGGATCGGCGCCGAGATCTGCGGCCAGCCGCTCTGGCTCGCCTCGGCCCTGGAGAAGATCCAGGCCGCCGCCGGCCGGATCGACAACGTGGCGGCCGAGCGCAACCCGGCGACCGCGCACATGTTCATCATCAACCCGCTGCACGCAAAGGCCATGGACAGCCTGTTCTCGACCCACCCGAGCACGGCCAACCGAGTCGCCCGCCTGCGCCGACTGGCGGCAGAGATGGGCGGCCAGCCGCGCCCCTGGGGCTGACGGGGCCTTAGAGAAGACCGCGATCGCCCGCGGGAGGCATGAGATGACGCGATCCAGACGTGCTTTGAGTCGTCGCGGATTCCTGGCGTCGCTGGGCGCGTTCGGGGCGGCCGTCCGTCTCGGGCAGGGCCGCGCGTCCGCCGCCTCCCCACCGCTGACGAAGGCCGTGCCGGGGACCGGAGAGCGGCTGCCGGTGATCGGCATGGGCTCGTGGCTCACCTTCGACGTGGGCGACGACCGAGGCGCGCGTGCCAGGCGCCTCGAGGTGCTGCAGGCCTTCTTCGACGGCGGCGGCGCGGTGATCGATTCCTCGCCCATGTACGGCTCGTCCGAAGAGGTCATCGGCTACTGCCTGGCGCGCGTGGCGAACAAGCAGGCGCTGTTTTCCGCGACCAAGGTTTGGACGCTCTTCCAGTCGCGCGGCGTCCGGCAGATGGCGGAGTCGGAGCGCCTCTGGGGCGCGGAGCGCTTCGACCTGATGCAGATCCACAATCTGCTCGACTGGGAGGCCCACCTGGAGACGCTGATCGACTGGAGGGCGCAGGGCCGGGTGCGCTATATCGGCATCACGACCTCGCACGGCCGCCGCCACGGCGACTTCGAGAAGGTGATGGCCGGACAGCCGATCGACTTCGTTCAGTTCACCTACAACATCCTCGACCGGGAGGCCGAAAGACGCCTGCTCCCCCTGGCGGCCGAGCGCGGCCTCGCGGTGATCGTCAACCGGCCCTTCCGGCAGGGGGCGCTCTTCGACCATTTCGAGCGGCAGCCGTTGCCCGACTGGGCGCGCGAATTCGACTGCGCAAACTGGGCCCAGTTCTTCCTGAAGTTCATCGTCTCCCACCCGGCCGTCACCTGCGCGATCCCAGCGACCACGCGGGTCGACCACATGCGCGAGAACATGGGCGCGGCCACCGGTCGCCTGCCCGACCCCGACCTGCGTCAACGCATGGTCCGCCACCTCGAGGGGCTGTGACCGGGGGGGCGCCTTGCGCTTGCCGAGTGTGCTAAACCCTCGGGCCATGACGGGACGCGACAAGACCACCGGGACCGGGAACCCACGCGCGATCGCCCTGCAGCTGCTCGGGGCCGTGCTGCGTCGTGGCCGGCCGCTCGACGAGGCGCTGGCCGAGCAGAAAGGCCTTGCCGCCCTCGAAGCGCGGGACCGGGCCTTCGCGCGCATTCTGGTCGCAACGACCCTGCGCCGGCTCGGCCAGATCGACGCGCTGATCGCGAGCTGTCTGGACCGGCCGCTCAAGGCCCGGGCGGCCGAGGCCCAGGACCTGCTGCGCCTCGGCGCCTGTCAGCTCGTGTTTCTCGGCACGCCGGCCCATGCCGCGGTCAGCACCAGCATGACCCTGGCCGGCGGGCTGCGCCCGGGCGGCTACAAGGGGCTCGTGAACGCGGTGCTGCGCCGGCTGGCGCGCGAGGGCGGGGCGCTGGCCGCGGGCCAGGACGCGGCGCGACTCGATACGCCGGACTGGCTCTGGCAATCGTGGCAGGCCGCCTACGGCGCCGAAACCGCCCGGGCCGTCGCCGAGGCGCATCTGGCCGACCCGCCGCTCGACCTCAGCGTCAAGCAGGACGCCGCGGCCTGGGCCGAGCGCTTGGGTGCCCAGCTGCTGCCGGGCGGTACGCTGCGCCTGCCGCCGGGCGCGGGCGAGGTATCCCGGCTGCCCGGCTACGACGAGGGCGCCTGGTGGGTGCAGGACGCCGCCGCGGCCCTGCCGGCCCGCCTGCTGGGAGACGTGGCCGGCAAGCAGGTCATCGACCTCTGCGCCGCGCCGGGCGGCAAGACCGCGCAATTGGCGGCCGCCGGCGCCAGGGTCACGGCGGTGGAGCGCTCGGAGGTGCGGCTCGCGCGCTTGTCCGAGAACCTGGCCCGGCTCGGCCTGTCCGTAACAGCGGTCACCGCCGACGCGGCCACGTGGCGGCCCGAGGCGCCGGCCGGGGCCGTGCTGCTCGACGCGCCCTGCAGCGCGACCGGCACGCTGCGCCGCCACCCCGACATCGCCCATCTGAAGGGGCCGGAGCAGATCGCCGCCCTGGCCGCGCTGCAGGACAAGCTGCTCGCCGCCACCCTGGGCATGGTGAAACCCGGCGGCCTCCTGGTCTACGCCGTCTGCTCCCTGCAGCCCGAGGAGGGCCCGGCGCGGATCGCCCGGCTGCTCGCCGGCGGCGCGCCGGCCGCGCGGGTACCGGTCGAGCCTGCCGAGTTCCAGGGCCTGTGCGACCTGGTCACCGCCGAGGGCGACCTGCGGACCCTACCGTGCCACCTGGCCGGGGACGGCGGCATGGACGGCTTCTACGCCTGCCGGCTGCGCCGCGGCTCCTGACGCGGGCCCGCATTGCTTGCGGCCCGCGCGGCTTGCTGATACCTAGAGGGCATGCAGCAGTCCATCCGAATCGCGCCCTCGATTCTCGCCTCCGACTTCGCCAATCTCGGCGAGGAGGTGCGCGCGATCGAGGAGGCCGGCGCCGACTACGCGCACATCGACATCATGGACGGCCACTTCGTGCCGAACCTGACCATAGGTCCGGACGTGGTGCGGGCCTTGCGGCCCCATTCGAACTTGCCGTTCGACGTGCACCTGATGATCTCGCCGGTCGACGCCTTCGTGACGATGTTCGCCGAGGCCGGCGCCGACATCATTACCGTGCATCCCGAGGCCGGGCCGCACCTGCACCGCACGATCCAGCTGATCAAGTCGCTCGGCAAGAAGGCCGGGGTGTCGCTCAACCCGGCCACGCCGGTCGAAATCCTGGACCCGGTGCTCGACGAGATCGACTTGGCACTGGTGATGAGCGTCAATCCGGGTTTCGGCGGGCAGGCGTTCATCCGCGCGGCGCTCGGCAAGATTGCCGCCCTGCGCCAGCGCATCGACGCCCTCGGCCGGGCGATCGACCTCGAGGTCGACGGCGGCATCAACTTCGAGACCGCGCCCGAGGCGGTCGCCGCCGGCGCCGACGTGCTGGTCGCCGGCACCGCGACGTTCCGCGGCGGACCTGCGGCCTATGCCGAAAACATCCGACGGTTGCGCGGCGCGAAATAACCGGTGGCGAACGGCATGGCCGTGGAGAGCAGGGACAGAGACACCGTGACCGGACACGATTTTTTGCCGGGCCTCGGGACCTTTGGACGGCTACCCCGCGACCAGGTGCTCGGCCGTCTCGGCTATGCGGTCAAGCGACCGATCTTCGCGCTGCCCTTCTATCCCGTGAGCCTGGCCGGCCCCGGCCCGACACGGCTGAACTTCAGCCCGGCCGACGCCTGGCCCGGCAGCGCCGAGGCGGGCAGCGCGATCATCGCGGGCCGGTTCAGCTTCGCCGGCCAGATCCTCGAGGGCCCCAAGCCGCTTTGGCGGCCGCGCGGCGCGAGCGACCGGTGGCGCGCGGCGCTGCACGGCTTCGCCTGGCTGCGCGACCTGCGCGCCGTCGGCGGCGACCCGGCGCGGCGCGCGGCACGCGACCTGGTCACGGCCTGGATCGACCAGAACGCCCGGAGCTGGGACGCGCTGGCCTGGAGCCCGGCGGTCACGGGCCAGCGGCTCGGCCATTGGCTCGGCCACTACGAGTTCTTCGCCGCCAGCGCCGCCGTCGAGACCCGCCATCGCCTGCTCTACGAGGCCGCCCGCCAGGCCCGGCATCTGGCGCGCGTCCTGCCGGCCGGCCTGGCCGGCGCCGAGGCGCTCGCGGCGCTGAAAGGGCTGATTGCCGCCGGCGCCTGCCTGCCTGGCGGCGGGGCCTGGCTCGACCAGGGTCTCGCGCTGCTGCGCCGCGAGTTGCCGCGCCAACTGCTGGCCGACGGCGGACACATGGAGCGCAGCCCGAAACGGCAGTTCGAGGTGCTGCGCGACCTGATCGACCTGCGCGCGACGCTGCACGCCAGCGAGGCCCCCGTGCCGGCGGACCTGCAGGCCGCCATCACGCAGATGGCGCCGGTGCTGCGCATGCTGCAGCACGGCGACGGCGGACTGGCGCTGTTCAACGACTCCAACGAGGGCGAGGGCTGGCAGGTCGACATGGTCCTGCAGCGCGCCGACGCCCGCGTGCGGCCCCTGATGAGCGCACCGCAAAGCGGGTTTCAGCGGCTTCAGGCGGGCCGGACCCTGGTCTTGATCGACGCCGGGACACCGCCGCTCGGCCTGGATCTGCACGCCCACGCCGGCACGCTCAGTTTCGAGGTCAGCGTCGGGCGCGAACGCTTGATCGTGAACTGCGGGGCGCATCCCGGCGACGCGGCCTGGCGGCAGGCCCAACGCAGCACGGCCGCCCATTCCACCCTGGTGCTCGACGACGTCAATTCCTCGGAACTGGGCCGCGACGGAAACCTGCGCCGACGCCCGCAGACGGTCTTGTGCCGGCGCGAAGAGTCGGAGGGCAACATCTGGGTCGACACCAGCCACGACGGCTACCGGCGGCGCTTCGGCCAGGTGCATCACCGCCGCCTCTACCTCGCGGCAAGCGGCGAGGACCTGCGCGGCGAGGACCGCTTGGAGGGCGAGGGCGGCGAGGGCTTCGCGCTGCGCTTTCACCTGCACCCCGAGGTCCGGGCGAGCCTGACGCAAAGCGGCGATGCCGTTTTGCTGCGCCTGCCGCGGGGCGACGGCTGGCGCCTGCGCGCCCGGGGTGCCGAGCTGCGCCTGGAGGAGAGCGCCTATCTGGGCCAGGCAGGCGAGGTCAAACGCAGCCTGCAAGTGGTGCTGTCCGGCCGGGTCCAGGGGCCCGAGACGACGGTGAAGTGGGCCCTTCGGCACGAGGCCAAGAGCCGCGGTAATACCAAAGGTCACTGATAATGACGCATTTCACCGAGGCGATTTTGGCCGCCAGCAAGGCGCGCGTTGCGCCGTTGTGCGGGTACAACAAGCAGTGCGCAACGCGGCTGGCGGTCAAAAGCGCCCGGCCCTCCGGGTGGGGCGGATCGGGGCGCCGGGGGCGTTGCGGCGCTTGCCCGATGCACGCATCGCGCAGCGCACCGCGCCTACCCGGGCGACCCGATCCGCTCCCATGAAATGCGTCATTATCAGTGACCTTTGGTATCAACCGTGATGCCGGACACCGACCCGTGGCCGCTGTTCGGCGCGGCGGTCGCCGTGGGCCTTGCGGTCTGGGCCGCGACGGGTCTCGTGCTTCGGCTCCTGACCCGCCTCCGGCTTTACGACCGGCCAAACGAGCGCAGCAGCCACGCCGTGGCGACGCCGCGCGGCGGCGGCTTGGCGCTGGTGCCGTTGCTGTTGGCGGCCTGGATCGCCTGGGGGCTCTGGTCGGGCACCGCACCGGCCGGGCTCCGGCCTGTGGTACTCGGCACGGTCCTGCTGGCCCTGATCTCACTAGCCGACGACCTGCGCGGGCTCCCGGCGGTTCTGCGCCTCGCCGTGCAGACCGGTGCGATCGCATTGGGGCTGATCGGCCTCGGCGAGGCCGGCCCGGTGTTCCAGGGCCTCCTGCCGCCGCTCGCCGACCGCCTGGCCGCGGCCTTCCTGTGGCTGTGGTTCCTCAATCTGTTCAACTTCATGGACGGTATCGACGGCATCAGCGGGGTTGAGGCGGCCTCGGTCGGTCTCGGGCTCGCGCTGGTCGCGATCCTCGGCGGCCTGGCCGCGGAACTCGTCGCCCTGCCGGTGTTGCTGGCCGCAGCGGCGCTCGGATTCCTGGCTTGGAACTGGCCGCCGGCGAGGCTCTTCCTCGGCGATGTTGGCTCCATACCGCTCGGCTATCTGATCGGCTGGCTGCTCCTGGCGGCGGCTGCCCAGGGCCAGTGGGCCGCCGCGCTGATCCTGCCGCTCTATTACTTGGCCGACGCCACGGTGACCTTGGCCAAGCGCGGCCTGCGCGGCGCAAAGGTCTGGCAGGCGCACCGCGAGCACTTCTACCAGCGGGCGGTACAGGGCGGCCTGTCCCATCGCGCCGTGGTCCTGCGGGTGCTGGCTTGCGACGCCGCGCTCGTCGTGTTCGCGCTCCTGGCGGCGGCCGGCTGGCCCTGGCCGGCACTGGCCGGCGCGGCAATCGCCGTGCTGGTCCTTTTGGCCAGGCTCGAACACCGCGCGGCAGGTCGGGATAGATGACGGTCGTCTCTACAACCGCGCGGGCAACCGTGCTAGGTTGCGCCGAACGGGGTGGATGCCGCCAGAGGAACTGTACCGGATGAGGGGTCTATCGCCGCGGATATCGCGTGTGCTCGTCGCCTTCGTGCACGACGTGGTCATGGCGGCGCTTTCCTTCGCCGTCGCGCTCTACCTGCGACTCGGGGAGCAGGCCTACGACTGGCTTGCCGGTCCGCTCTTTTATCCTTGGGTTCTTTTCACGACGGTTTGCGCAGGGGTCTTTTGGTTCACCGG
Organism: Rhodospirillales bacterium; assembly: GCA_029859805.1. Classification (GTDB taxonomy): domain Bacteria; phylum Pseudomonadota; class Alphaproteobacteria; order Kiloniellales; family JAKSDN01; genus CAMYKD01. The sequence goes on from JAOUCL010000114.1 coordinate 12,607, forward strand.
ACTGTACCGCGGCATCTGGCGTTACGCGTCGCTCAACGACATGTTCGCGATCGCCAGGGCGGTTACGCTCGCGCTACTGCTCTATCTTCCGCTGACCTTTATGGTGACCCGCCTGGAAGGCATGCCGCGCTCCATGCTGGTGATCAACTGGTTCGTGCTCGCCGCCCTGCTGAGCGGGGCCCGCTTGCTGTACCGCGTGCTGAAGGATCAGGGCCTCCAGCACCTGTTCGAGCGCGGGGACGCCAACCGGGTGCCGGTGCTGCTGGTCGGGGCCGGCGATGCGGCCGAAGTCTTCATTCGGGAGATGGCGCGCGACCCGGCCGCGCCTTACGAGGTACTGGGACTGGTGGACGACAAGGGAACCCGGGTCGGCCGTCAGATGCGCGGCGTGCGGGTGCTCGGCCACCTGAACGACCTGGAAAGCGTGGTCGAAAGGTTAACGCACCGCAACCGGCCACCGCAACGGCTCATCCTGACCAGGCCCCTGCGGCGCGAGGCGATGGAGCGGCTCCTGGAGCGGGCCGACGAGCGCGGCATGACGATTGCCCGCCTGCCGCGCCTGGCCGACTTGAAGAGCGGCGACGGCGACCGGATCGAGATACAACCGGTCGCGGTCGAGGACCTGCTAGGGCGCACCCAGACCAAACTCGACCGCGGGTCCATGCGGCGCCTGATTGAAGGGCGGCGGATCCTGGTCAGCGGCGCGGGCGGCACGATCGGCTCGGAGCTCGTGCGTCAAGTAGCGGGCTACGGGCCAGGCGAGCTGATCCTGCTCGATTATTCCGAGCATCTTCTCTACGCCGCCGACCTGGAACTGAGCGAGCACCATCCCGCGCTATCCCGCAAGGCGGTTCTGGCCGACGTGCGCGATCCGATGGCCCTCGACGCGGTTCTGGCCGAGCATAGACCAGAGCTCGTCTTTCACGCCGCCGCCCTGAAGCACGTGCCCATGGTGGAGCTAAACCCGGTCGAGGGCGTGCTGACCAACGTCATCGGCACACGCAACATGGCCGACGCCTGCCGCCGCGCCAAGGTGGCCGGCATGGTGCTGGTTTCTACCGACAAGGCGATCAATCCGAACAGCGTGATGGGCGCCAGCAAACGCCTGGCGGAGTGCTACTGCCAGGCGCTCGACATCGCCGAACGCGACCGGGCGCAGCGCAACGGCGGGCCCGCGACCCGCTTTGTGACCGTGCGCTTCGGCAATGTGCTCGGCTCGGCCGGGTCGGTCGTGCCGCTGTTTCAACGGCAGCTCGCGGCGGGCGGCCCGCTGACCGTCACGGACCCGGGGATGACGCGCTATTTCATGACCGTTCACGAGGCCGTCGAACTGGTGTTGCAGGCCTCGGCCCTGGGCCTCGGGGCGTCGATCGAAGCGACCGGCAAGATCTACGTGCTCGACATGGGTGAGCCGGTCAAGATCGTCGATCTGGCGAGGCAGATGATCCGGCTTGCCGGACTGCGGCCGGACAAGGACGTGGAGATCGTCTTCACCGGCGCACGCCCGGGCGAGAAGCTGGTCGAGGAATTGTTCCACGACGGCGAGCCCATGGCGGTGGCCGGCCACCCGGGATTGCTTCTGGCGACGCCCCGCACCCTGAACCTGGAATTGCTCTCGCGCGGTCTGACCGAGCTGGCCGAGCTGGCCGCGGCCCGCAAGCGCGACGAGACCTTGGCCTTCTTGTCCCGCCTGGTTCCTGAGTACCGGACGGTTGTGCCCGCCCGGGACGGCGGTGCGGAAGGCGGCCACACCGCCGCGGCATCTTGACGGCGCGGGCCGGGGCTCCTAAACCCTCGACCATTGCGTCCGCACAACTGTCGGAGCCTGACCATGTCCGCCGATGCCGCACTCACCCGTGCCTTGATTTCAGTGTCGGACAAGAGCGGTCTGGCGGAGTTCGGGCGCGCCCTCGCCGAGCGCGGCGTGGAGATCCTGTCGACCGGCGGCTCAGCCCGCGCCCTGCGCGAGGCCGGAGTGGCCGTGACCGAGGTTTCGGCCCATACGGGGTTTCCGGAGATCATGGACGGCCGGGTCAAGACCCTGCATCCCTCGATCCACGGCGGCATCCTGGGACGCCGCGACCTCGAGGCGCATCGCCAGGCCATG
>JAOUCL010000376.1 GCA_029859805.1 Rhodospirillales bacterium
ACCGACATGTTCGGCGGCACACCTTCGAACCTGGCGATTTCCGTGCTCGACCAGGGCCGGGTCGAGGTGATCGCGGGCCTCAACTTGCCCATGTTGATCAAGCTGGCCAGCGTCCGTGACAAGGACTTGCTCAAGAATTCCGTGGCTCAGGCCCAGGAGGCCGGTCGCAAGTATATCAACGTCGCCTCGCAACTGCTGGCCGACCAGGCATCGTAAGCCAGCATTGGTCGGCACCGAGATGAGCGCACCATGCTACGCGGACAAGGTACGCCAGATCACAATTGTGAACAGCCGTGGCCTCCATGCCCGGGCCGCGGCCAAATTCGTGAAGCTGGCCGGCACCTACAACGCCGAGGTCACAGTGGTGAAGAACGACGTCGAGGTTTCCGGCTCGTCCATCATGGGGTTGATGATGTTGGCCGCTGCGCCCGGGTGCGAGCTGGAGCTTCGCGCCCGGGGTCCGGCGGCGAGCGCCGCATTGGCAGCCCTGGCCGATCTCGTCGCCAACAAGTTCGATGAAGATGGATAAGACCGGGAGCAAACACAAAGGCCGGACGACGGCGGGACCGCAGCGCACCTTCGAGGGACTCGCGGTCTCGCCCGGGGTCGCCATCGGGTCTGCCCATCTGCGTGACCGCGGCGAGATCCGGGTGCTCGAGTATCAGGTGCCTGTCGCCAAGATGGCCGCGGAAAAGGCGCGCTTCGGAGCGGCGGTCGAACGCGCCAAGCGTCAGCTCGGTAAGCTCAAGGGCAAGGCCACGAGGTTCCACGGCGCTGCGGCCGAAGAGCTGGGCTACCTACTCGATGCGCACCAGCACATGCTCGGCAGCTCGCGTCTGCTGTCCGGCGTCGAACAACGGATCTCCAAGACCCGGCAGAACGCCGAGGCCGCGGTGATGGCGGAAATCGCCGACATCGCCCAGTCCTTCGAGCAGATGGACGACCCCTACCTGCGCGCGCGGGCGGAAGAGGTGCGGGAAGTCGGGATGCGCATCTTGCGCGCTCTTTCCGACCAAAAGCTCACGGACTTCTCCGCCCTGCCGCGCGGCAGCATCATCATCGCCGAGGTGATCACGCCGGCGGACACTGCGCTCATGGACCCGGCGCAGGTCGGTGGTTTCGCGACGGTCCTGGGCGGCGCCGAGGGACATACGGCGATCATGGCGCGCTCGCTGGGCCTGCCCGCCGTGCTCGGCGTCGCCGGCCTGATCGAGGGGGTCAAGACCGGCGAGACCGTGATCATCGATGGCTCGAATGGGCGGGTCATCGTCAACCCCGGGGAGTCTTTGCTGGCGGACTATCAACGCCGCCAGCGGGAACTGGAACGCGCGGACCGGGCGCTTGCCCGCCTGCGCGACGTGCCGGCCAAGACTCGGGACGGCGAGCGGATCATCCTGCAGGCCAATCTGGAGCTGCCGCGCGAGGTCGGCCAGGCGATGGCCGCGGGGGCCGAAGGTATCGGCCTGCTGCGCACCGAGTTCCTGTACATGAACCGCGACGACCTGCCCGGCGAGGAAGAGCAGTACCTGGCGCTCAAGCAGATTATCGAGGCCATGGGCGGGCGCAGCGTCACCGTGCGCACGCTGGATGTCGGCGGCGAGAAACTGGCGTCTGCCCTGGGTGGAGAGCGGAGTACGACGGACAATCCGGCACTGGGACTGCGCGCCATCCGCCTGTCGCTCAAGGAGCCCAAGCTGCTCGATACGCAGTTGGCCGCCATTCTGCGCGCGGGCACCCACGGGCCCGTGCGGATCCTCCTGCCGCTGATCACCACCGTCGCCGAGGTGCGCGAGGTTCGCAAGGCGCTGAAGACGGTCAGCCGGCGCCTCAGGCGCCGCAAGGTGCAAATCGCCGATCCGCCGCCGCCCGTAGGCGTGATGATCGAGGTGCCGGGCGCGGCCTTGGCGGCCGATTCGCTGGCCCGCGAGGCCGACTTCTTTGCCATCGGGACCAACGATCTCACCATGTACACGCTGGCCATCGACCGCGGCGAGGAGCAGGTAGCGCATCTCTACAACCCCCTGCACCCGGCGGTGCTCAGGTTGATCCAGTTCTCGGTCGAGGCGGCCCTGCGCGCCCGGATCCCGCTCTCGATCTGCGGCGAGATGGCCGGCGACCCGCGTTTCGTAGCGCTGTTCCTGGGCCTGGGCGTGCGCGAGCTGTCCATGACCGTCAACGCCCTGCCGCGGGTCAAGAGCCGCATTCTCTCGCTTGATCTGGACGCCGCCACGCGGCGCGCCGGGATCATCATGGACCAGTTCGACTCGGGGCGTATCGCGGCCCTCTTGGACGACTTCAATTCCCTGGCTTGAGGATTCGGTTTGAAGACACCCCCGGACAGGAGCATGGCTGCCGGAGCCGGGTCCGATGATCCGGTGGCCGAGAGGATCCTCGCCCTGCTCGCCGAGGCCAGCAGGCGCTCCATCTGGCCCGCCGGGGCCGCATCCGGATCCTGCGCAAGGGCAAGGCGGTCGACGCCCATGCACCGGTCAAGGGCGTGATCCGCTTGGCCCTGCCTGCCGAGGACGATCCCGGTCCGGCTGGTAACTAGACGACCGGATCCTCGATGCCGTTCTGGCGGCAGGCGGCGGTCGCCGCGTTGGACAAGAGGCAGGCGATGGTCATGGGCCCGATGCCGCCTGGCACCGGCGTGATCGCGCCGGCCACTTGGCGCGCCTCCTCGAAGGCGACGTCGCCGACCAGCCGGCTCTTGCCCTCGGCCGCCTCGATCCGGTTGATGCCGACGTCGAGCACCGTCGCGCCCGGCTTGATCCAATCGCCGCGAACCATTTCGGCCGGCCGACCGCGGCCACCAGGATATCGGCCTGACGGCATTCCGCCGGCAGGTCGCGGGTGCGCGAGTGGGCGATGGTGACCGTGCAGTGCTGGCCCAGCAGAAGATGGGCCATGGGCTTGCCGACGATGTTGGAGCGGCCGACGATCACCGCGCGCATGCCCGTCAGGTCGCCGACGTATTCGCGCAGCAGCATCATGCAGCCGAGCGGCGTGCAGGGCACCAGCGGCTTGCCAGTGCCGGTCATGAGGCGCCCGGCGTTGACCACGTGAAAGCCGTCCACGTCCTTGGCCGGATCGATCGCGTCGAGCACGGCCTGCGCGTCGATCTGGTCGGGGAGCGGGAGCTGCACCAGGATGCCATGCACGGCCGGGTCGGCGTTGAGCCGGGCGATCAGATCGAGCAGCTCATCCTGGCCGGTCTCGGTCGGCAGGGCATGGTGGAAGGAGTTCATGCCGGCCTCGGCGGTCTGGCGGTTCTTGTTGCGCACGTAGACCTCGCTCGCCGGGTTTTCGCCGACCAGCACCACTGCGAGCCCCGGCGTGAGGTCGTGCGAGCGCTTGAGTTCCGAGACCACGCCGCCGATACGGCCGCGCAGTTCGGCGGCGAAAGCCTTGCCATCGATGATCCGGGCCTCGCTCATCGCTGTTCCTTTCGCTCTGGGTCGGTCGTTCTTGTGGTTCCGAGAGGGTGCCACGCGGTTGTGCCGCGCACACGGCTTGGCGTCCTGTTCGAAAACGCCGTGAAAAGCAACGTTACCGACGCCCGCCGCCGACGCCGGCCAGCCAGCTCTCGAGTCGGGTTTCCAGCACCGCGGGGTCGCCGGAAATCAGCAGGGTCTTCTGCCGCTGGCCATGTCCGGCCACGATGCCGATCGTGGTCTTCGGCAGCTTCCAGGTCTTGGCCAGGAGCTTGACCAGGGCGGTGTTCGCCTTGCCGCCTTCCGGCGGTTCCGTGACCCGCACCTTGAGAACCACCGTTCCATCAGCAAGCTCGCCCAGGCCTTCGACGCCGGCGCGGCGCGCGCCCGGCTGCAGACGCAGCGCGACCCGCAGGCCGGTGGTGCTTGAGCTAAAAGGGCTCTGGTTAGTACCCGCCACCGCGCAACGACCAAAGGATTCTGGTCAAGACCATCTCACAGAAATAGAGCGCCAGGATGAGGATTACCGGCGATATGTCGACGCCGCCCAGGTTTGGCATGAAGCGTCTGATCCGGCGCAGCGCTGGCTCAGTCACCCGGGTGAGGAAGTCCCAAAGGGTGTAGACCAGACGGTTCGACGTGTTCACCACGTTGAATGCGATCAACCAGCTCAATACGGCCGAAACGATGACCACCCAGATGTAGATATCGATGGCGACCATGGTGATTTGGATCAAGGGAACGAGAACGATCACGGGCGAGCCCCCTCCAGCGGCGTCTTGCGGGCCCCCGTCGCGGAGCCGCCGCTAAACTACCGGCCGCGCCTGCGGCACACAAGGACGCTCGGCGACGCCGGCCCTCCCGCAAGACCGGGCCTTGGCGGCGCCCGACCCCGAAAGGCAG
>JAOUCL010000115.1 GCA_029859805.1 Rhodospirillales bacterium
GCCGCTGCGGGTCTCCCAGCTCAGCGTCGGCGAACAGCAGCGGCTCGAGATCGTCAAGGCACTGTTCCGCGGCGCGCGCATCCTGGTTCTGGACGAGCCGACCTCGGTGCTGACCCCGCAGGAAACGGAAGGCCTGTTCGCGGCGATCCGCGCCATGGCCGAGCGCGGCGTCGGGGTGGTCTTCATCAGCCACAAGCTGAACGAGGTGCGCGCGATCACCGACCGTATCGCGGTCATGCGCCAAGGCGCGATGGTCGCGGTCATCGAAGCGGGGGAGGAGGCGAGCAACCATCGCCTCGCCGAGCTTATGTGCGGTCACGACCTGGCGCCGCCGGTCAAGCGGCCGGTCGAGACCGGACGGGTGCTGCTGCGCCTCGAGCGGGTCAGCGCGGGCGGCGCCGACGGACGAACCGCGGCGCTTTCCGAGGTTTCGCTCGAGCTGCGCGGCGGCGAGATCCTGGGGGTGGCCGGAGTCTCGGGCAACGGCCAGCGCGCGCTGGCCGAGGTGATCGCCGGCATCCTCGAGCCCAGGGACGGCCGTATCGAGGTCGACGGTGAGCCGGTGCCGCGGCCGACCCCCAAGGCGATGCAGGGCCGCGGCGTCGCCGATATCCCCGAGGACCGCATCGGCGCCGGACTGCTCGGCGGGCTGCCGCTCGGCGACAGCATGGTGTTGCCGCGCATCGACCGGCCGCCGTTCAGCCGTCACGGCGTACTCAGCTGGGGGGCGATCCGCGCATTCGTGACCGAGCAGATCCTGCGCTTCGGCATCAAGGCCGAGGGGCCGGAGGTGCGCACCGGGACGCTGTCGGGCGGCAACCTGCAGAAGGCGCTCCTGGCGCGCGAACTCGCCTGGGACCCGCTGGTGCTGGTGGCCGCGCAGCCGACCCGCGGCCTCGACGTGGCGGCCCAGGAGTTCGTCTACAACCAGTTCCTCGGGCTGCGCGCGCGCGGCCGCGCCGTGCTGGTGATCAGCGAGGATCTCGAGGAGCTGTTCGAGATCTCGGACCGCATCGCGGTGATGTTCGAGGGGCGGGTGATCGACATCCTCGCCGCGGCCGAAGCGACCGCCGCGCGGGTCGGCCTGCTCATGGCCGGCGTGCGGGAGGCGGCGTGATGCGGCTCGCCCTCGAGCTCAGGGAGCGCACGCCCGCATGGCTCAACCTGGCGCTTCCGCTGGCCGCAGTGCTGGCGACCCTGGTCCTGTGCAGCGGGCTGATCGCGCTGGCCGGGGCGGATGTCCTCGAGGCCTACCTCGTCCTGTTCTCGAGCGCGCTGGGCAGCACGTTCGGCCTGTCGGAGACCGTGGTCAAGGCGACCCCCCTGATCTTCACCGGACTGGCCGTCGCGGTCGCCTTCCGCGCCAAGTTCTGGAACATCGGCGCCGAGGGGCAGCTGCTCGCCGGCGCCATGGCGGCGGCCTTCATCGGCGCCCGCGAAGGCTTGCCGGCCTGGTCCCTGGTCCCGCTGATGATCGTGGCCGGCGCGATCGCGGGTGGGCTGTGGGCGGCGCTGCCGGCGGTGCTCAAGCTGCGCTACCGGGTCGACGACGTGGTCGCCACGCTGATGCTCAATTTCATCATGTTCTACAGCATGATGGCGCTGGTCGACGGGCCCTGGAAGGATCCCTTGAGCGGTTACCCGGATTCGCCGGACATCCGCCTGGAGGCCGAGTTTCCCGTGCTCTTGAGCGCGACGCGGCTTCATCTCGGCGTGCTGCTCGCGGCGTTCGCCGCACTCGGGGTGTGGTTCCTGATGCGCGGGACCACGCTCGGCTTCGCGATCCGGGCCGTCGGCGAGAACCCGCGCGCGGCACGGCACGGCGGCATCGACATTCTGCGCACGGCCTTGCTGACCGCGGTGATCTCGGGCGGCCTCGCCGGCCTTGCGGGCGTCGGCGAGGTCGGCGGTCTTCACTTCCAGGTCATGGCGGCGCTGTCGCCCGGCTACGGCTATACCGGCATCGTGATCGCCATGCTGGCACGTTTGAACCCCTTGGGCGTGGTGCCGGCCGGCCTGTTCTTCGCCGCGGTCCTGACCGGCGCCGAGGCCATGTCGCGCAAGACCGGCGTGCCGGTGTTCCTCGCCGACGTGATCCAGGGCACGGCCCTCATCTGCATGATCGTGGCGCTGCTGTTCAGCACCTATCGCCTGCGGCTGCGCCGCGCGCAGGCGCACTAGGCGGGGAGGGGACCATCGGCGAGATCCTCGATCAGGTCGTCTCGGTCGGCTTCTTCGCGGCGCTGATCCGGATCGCGGCGCCGCTGCTCTTCGCAACGCTGGGCGAGATGTTCACCGAGCGCGCGGGCGTGCTGAACCTGGGCGTCGAGGGCATCATGCTGCTCGGTGCCATGACCGGCTTCACCGCGGCCTATTTCAGCGGCAGCCTGTGGCTCGGCGTCGCCGCGGCGGCGACGACCGGCCTGGCCTTCGGCGCCTTGATGGGCCTGCTCACGGTCAGCCTCGGCCTGAGCCAGCACGTCTCGGGCCTCGGCGTGACCCTGCTGTGCTCGGGTCTCGCGTTCTTCTGCTACCGTCTCGTGTTCGGCCAGCCGTCGCAGCCGCCGCACGTCGACGCTTTCGCCACCCAGCCGATCCCGTTCTTGTCCGACATACCCGGCGTCGGGCCGGCGCTCTTCGACCAGTTCGCGCTGGTCTATATCGCGTTCCTGCTCGTGCCGCTGTCGGCCTGGCTGCTGTACCGCACGCCCTGGGGTCTCAATCTTCGCACGGTCGGCGAGAACCCGCAGGCCGCGGCCTCCGCCGGCGTCGGGGTGGCGGGCCTGCGCTATCAGGCGCTGCTCATCTCGGGCATGCTCATGGGGGTGGCCGGCGCCTATCTGTCGATCGCCCAGTTCAACGCGTTTACCTTCGGCGTCGTTTCGGGCCGCGGCTGGGTCTGCATCGCGCTGGTCGTGCTGGGCCAGTGGGACCCCTGGCGGTCGGCGGCCGCCGCGCTGCTGTTCGGCAGCGTCGACGCGCTGCAGCTCAGACTCCAGTCCTCGGGCGCGATCGATCTGCCCTACCAGCTGTTCCTGATGCTGCCCTTCGTGGTGACCATCGTCGCCATGGCCGTGCTGGCCCGCTCGGCGCGCGCCCCCGCCGCCCTCCTGACCCCCTTCCGCAAGGAAGAGCGCTGAACACCCAAAAAAGGTGTCAGAAACCTTTTCCAGGCAGAAATATGCATTCGTTCAATAGGTTAATCCGCAAAGAAGGTTCCTGAAAAAAGGTTCCTGACACCTTTTTTGGGTTAGCCGTCCTCGGCGATGTCCTCGGTCCACAGCTCGGGCCGTTCCCGGACGAAACGCGCCATCAGGTCGATGCAGGCCGGGTCGTCCATCAACACGACCTCGACGCCGCGCTCGGAGAGGAACGCGATGTTGCCTTCGAAATTCCGGTTCTCGCCGACCACGACCCGCGGGATGCCGAACTGCAGGATCGCGCCCGTGCACATCATGCAGGGGCTCAAGGTCGTGTAGAGCGTCGTGTTCCGGTAGTGCGGGCGCCGCCCGGCCGCGCGCAGGCAGTCCATCTCGCCGTGGGCGATCGGATCGCCCTCCTGGACCCGCTTGTTGCGTCCCCGGGCCAGGACCCGGCCGTCCGCGACCAGGGCGCTGCCGACCGGTACGCCGCCCTCCTCGAAACCGGCCAAGGCCTCCTCGAAGGCCAACTTCATGAACTCGACGTCGTCGCTGGTCGCTTTGGTCTTGGGCATGACGCTCCCCGCTTGTCGCCCGCGCTACTCGGCGCCCGGAATGTTAGCAGGTTCCGGCAGCTAGGCGAACGCCCCTCGCGGGGCGCGACCAGTCTCCGGCCGTGCTCGGCCTAAGCGGTGAAGTCGGCGTTGTCCGGCTATCGACGCTCTGCGGTCTGGTGGTTGGCCCGCCACTCCTGGATCAGGCGCCAGGCCTCGGCGATCTCCTCCGGGGTCAGCTGGGCCGCCGACCAGTTTCGGTTGCGCGCCGCCCAGTTGGGATCCTGGATCGCCCAGTCGCGGCCGGTCCCATCGGCATAGCCCGAGGCGGCCAGGGTGAACCACAGGTGGGCGCGCACGAGGTCCTTCGCGACGCCCTGGCCGTTGGCATACATCAGACCCAGATTGTATTGGGCATCGGCGTCGCCCGCCTCGGCGGCCTGCTCGAACCACTTCGCCGCCTCGGCATAGTCTTGCACCACCCCTTCGCCCCGGTAGTACAGGATGCCGAGCTGATAGGACGCCTCGGGATTGCCCTCTTCGGCGAGCGGCTGCCACTCCCGCAAGGCTGTCCTGAAATCCAGTCGATAATAGGCCTGCAGCCCGTCCTGGAATTCCGCCCAGGCAGGGTTGAGGAATCCGAAACAGACGAGGCCGACCGTCAGAAGAGCGCGCTTCATGGTAATCGCCCGCTTTACACTCGAGGTCTTATAGCGGAGGGATAGTTAACCAAAGGAAAACGCGCCTAACGGGGTTTCGCAATGCTTGGTGGGGGTCAAAAACGACGCGTCGTCGATCCCGCCGAACCATCCACTCTTTCTTAAATATGATTGTTCATCCGATGTAAATTTGAAGCGAATACGATCCGCAGCTAGCCAGATAGGCGGTCAAGCGCCCAGGTAGGGCGCGCGCATCTGCCGCTGCGGCGGGCAACGGTAACGGCCGGCCGAGCGCAGATCCGCGGGGGGGAGCCTGACGGGCCTGAACACTCCAGGGGTCTCTTGGCAGGTTCAGGCCCGATTCCCTTCATCGATCGTCAAGAGGCGGCCTCGCTTTTGCGGGATCGCGCCCGGCTTCGGGGGGAGTAAGGGATGATGCGGCCTCAAGCGACGGTTTGGAATGCATCAAGAGACGCCGGGATCAATGCGCTGTCGCCGGATCTGGTGAGCAGTGACCGGCTGAACCGGCTTCTTCAGCTCTGGAAGGAACTTCGCGGCGGGCGCGAGTTGCCGTTCCGCGGCGAGTTCGCGCCCGAACAACTCGGGTTCATCCTCGGCCAGGTCACGATCATCGATGTCATCCACGATCCGCTCAATTTTCGGTTCCGCCTGATCGGGACGCGAATCGAGGAAGCCGGGCGGCGCGGAGACCAGGGAAAGACCCTGGATCAGATCGAGCCGGCGTCCTATCGCGAACTGGTCGGCGCGGCCTATCGGGAAGTGGTCGAGAGCGCCCAACCGACGTGCCACCAGATCAGCTATGTTTACCGCCAGGACCTGGTGAGCTTCGAGCGAATCATTCTGCCCTTCACCCGAACCGGAAGCACGGTGGACCTTCTGCTCGAAGCCTTGGACTGGCTGCCGGGCGTGCCCCAGGACCTCAAGAACATCGTCATTCCTGAAGCCCCGACTTCGGTACTGCGCTACAGTTGAAAGGTCGGTGATTGGGCCGAATCCCGGCCGCGCGTGGCCGTCCGGCAAATCGGACCGCCCGGCTCGGCGGGCGCCGACCTCAGAGCAGGCTCACGATGACCGCGAGCACGCCGAGCGCCAGGACGTGGGATAGTCCGACGATATTGAAGGGGGTCATGACGGCCTCCGAAGGTGCGGGCTCGAGGGAGCCTCGATTAAGCGGTGTACATGAGAGCAAAGTGGACCCTCGAAGCCCCGCGTTCCAATGCAAATGCGGTCTAACTGCATGACTGGAAATGCATAACTCGTGAGCCCCGGGTCCATGGCCGGGGCCTGCCGGGTGGGGCAGCCGCGCCTGCCTGGTACGACTGCCCCGGTCGTGCGGCCCCTGAAACGGGGACTTTGCTGCACGATCCGGAAGATAGCGTCCGAATGCTTTGCAGAACGTGAACATCGCGAGCCGGAGTCACGGACGCGTCGGCGACATGCCTAGGGATCCGATGAGCGCGCCAACCGGTGTGTCGCGGAACACCCCGTGGATCTCGCGAAGAGCACGCGTCAGGCTCGGACTCAGAGAAAAATAAATATATCGATTTTATATAAATTTATGTGATATTGAATCAGTCTATGCATTCTCTATAATAAGAAATTCAACTAAAATGCAATGTAATAGTATCTTGATATTTGTTTGGTGACGTATTATCTTTCTATTAGCCATTCGGGCGGAGAGCCGAAATGGCGATTTGGTTGCAAGGGCCCACAGGGCAGTATCAGTATCTTGGGTTCGTGAACGATGTTCAGATATAGGGTGGTATAGCACGATCCGAAGTCGGTAGCTGGGATAGGCTGAAAGAAACCCTCTGGACTTCCTGGTCAGTGGGAGGCCGTTAGGAAGGGGCCGGGACGCTCACGCCCGGCCCTTTCGCCTGTCCGGACGATCGCCTTGGCCTCGGGAGAGGGGGGGCAGGGCGCCCGGCGGCCACGGTAGGACTTGCCGGCACCCAGCGCGACCGGCCCCCAGTCAAGCGATCGGACGACAGGCTATCGACCGGCGGCATCGTCGTCGTGGCCCCGGCGGCTCGAGTAGAAGACCAAGAACATCAGGCCGCCGCCCAGCGCGAGGCTCACCAGGGCGCCCAGCACGAGGGCGGCAAGGCCGTGGCCGCTCAGCTCGATCCCGCCGATCGCGTTCCAGACGACGGCCGAGCCGACGACCGCCGCGGCCAGCAGGCCGCCGAGTACGAGGATCAGAATCAAGGTCTTCATGCGGACGACCGCGCTCTCCTCCCAGGTCCGTCGCCGCGCAGGAGCCGGGTTCCGAACCGTGACTCGTGGGATATAGCGTCCCGCCGGTGGCCGACCAAGTTTTCCGTTGCCCTTTTGGCTTCAAACGCTATAAATCCCAGCGCTGTAACCCGGGATCCGAGGTCCTGCGTACGGCCGCGCGGCTGTGGCGGAATTGGTAGACGCGCAGCGTTGAGGGCGCTGTGGGGGAAACCCCGTGGAGGTTCAAGTCCTCTCAGCCGCACCAAGCACTTTTGCGGTCGTTCTGGCAGGGGCTGGGTCTGGGGAGCAGAATCGAGGTTGTTGTCGTAAAGTGCGAGGTTGCTGGTGTTCCCCCCGGGGCGCATCGGTCCGCGGCTGTGGCGGAATTGGTAGACGCGCTAGCTTCAGGTGCTAGTGGGCGTAAGCCCGTGGGGGTTCGAGTCCCTCCAGCCGCACCATCACTCTTCTCCGGCTCGCCGGGCCATTTCCGCTGAGCCGTAATCCGAATAACCCTTGCCCTGCGCCGCGGACTTGGGTGTTGTTCCAGCCATGACCCTGGAGGACTTCGCGCTCGCGCCGGAGCAGCTCGACGAGATCGGGCGGGGCCTCGTGCGTCCGGAGTGTGTGCTCGCGACGGCGGCGGGCGCGCTCTACGTCTCGCACTTCGGCGGCGGCGTCTCGCAGCTCGACCCGGACGGGCGCCGCACGGACCTGCTCGGGCCGGGCGACCCGGTGGTCGCGACCAACGGCTTCGCGGTGGCCCATGAGGGGGACTTCCTCTGCGCCAACCTGATGCCGCCCGGCGGCGTCTGGCGCGTCACCCGCGACGGCCGCCAGGCGCCCTTCCTGCTCGAGGTCGAGGGCCGGCGCCTGCCGCCCTGCAACTTCGTCGCGCTCGACTACCGGGGCCGTGTCTGGATCACGGTCAGCACCTGGCTCGAACCGCGCGCGCGCGCCTACCGGCCGGACGTGGCCGACGGCTGCATCGTTCTGGTCGACGGCGACGGCGCGCGGGTCGTTGCTACGGACCTGGGCTATACCAACGAGGCGATCCTCGACCCCACCGGCCGGTGGCTCTACGTCAACGAGACCTTCGCCCGGCGCACCACGCGGTTCCGCGTCTCCGCCGACGGCGCGCTGTCGGAGCGCGAGGTGGTCGCCGAGTACGGCCCGGGGACCTTTCCCGACGGTCTCGCCTTCGACGAGGCCGGCGGCCTCTGGGTCGTCAGCGTCGTCTCCAACCGGCTGATCCGCGTCGCCCCGGACGGCCGCCAGCAACTGATCCTCGAGGACGCGGAAGAAGCGCGTCTCGCCGAGGTCGAGGCGGCCTTTCAGGCCGGCCGGATGGGCCGGCCGCACCTCGACCGGGTCGCCTCGCGGCGGCTCGGGAACATTTCCAGCATCGCCTTCGGCGGGCCCGACCGGCGCCGGGCCTATCTCGGCAATCTGCTCGACGACCGGATTTACAGCTTCGAGAGCCCCGTGGCCGGCGCCGCGCCGGTCGCCTAGCGCGGCGGCGGTGTCTCATTTTATCGGCAGGACGTTAAGGAACGATTATCTGAAAAGCCTAGGATATTCGAGCTATCCAATGATCGGGCGGGCCCGCGGCCCCGTCACCGGCGTTCGGCCAGCATCCTGTTCTCGATCCTGACGCGCCAAGCCAGCAGGGCGGCGTTCAGGACGGAGAAGACGACTGCGGTCCGCCAGGCCCCGAATGCCAGCGGCAGGACCGCGACCTCGGCCACGACGATCAGGTAGTTGGGGTGCTTGAGGAAGCGGTAGGGGCCGCGGCGCACCAACGGCGCGCCGGGCATGCTGATGAGGCGCGTGGTCCAGTAGCGGCCCAGGCTGGCCAGGACCCAGAGGCGGCCGATCTGCACCAGACCGTAGAGCCCGATCAGCCACCAGTTCACGCCGGGTGCCCGGCTCGCGAGGATCAAGAGGGCCATCAGCCAGCCGGCGTGGACCAGAACGAGCAGGGGGTAATGGCCGGTGCCGGTTTCTACCGCGCCCTCGGCCAGCAGGCGCCGGGAGTTGCGCTGGCCGTAGATGAGCTCGGCCAGGCGCTGGGCCGCCACCAGCAGCACGATGGCCAAGGCCAGGTTCACGGGGTCTACGCCTCCATCAGCAGGAACCCGGCGGTAAAGCCGGGCCCCAGCCCGGTCAGGAGATGGCGACCCCGCGGACCCTTCGCCAGCACCCTCTCGAGCACGAAGAGCAAGGTCGCCGCCGACATGTTGCCGTAGTCGCGCAGCACCGCGCGGGCCTCGGCCAGGGCACCGGGGGCGAGATCGAAGACCTCTTCCAAGGCATCGATCACTTTGGGACCGCCCGGGTGGCAGACGACGCCGTCCAGGTCGCTCCGGGCCAGGCCACGGCGGGACAGGAACTCATCGACCGCCGCGCCGAAGCGCTTGCGCAGGATGGTCGGGATGTCGCGCGAGAACAGCACGCCGAAGCCGTCGTCCTCGACCCGCCAGCCCATGACGTCGAGCGAATCGGGCCAGGTATGCTCGCCCCAGGCGAGGAGGGCCGGGCCTGCCTCCGCGTCCTCCGCGGCGATCAGCGCCGCCGCCGCGCCGTCGCCGAACAGCGCCGTGGCGACCACGTTGCTGCTGCCCCTATCGCCGGCTCGAAAGGTCAGGCCGCAGAGCTCCACGACCAAGAGCAGGACCCGGCTGCCGGGCGCCGCGCGGGCCAGCGCCGCGGCGCGCGCCAGGCCGAGCACGCCGCCGGCGCAGCCCAGGCCGAACACCGGCAGGCGCTGCAGGTCACGGCGGAAAGCCAGGCGCTCCATCAGGCGGGCGTCCAGGCTGGGCGTGCTCAGCCCCGTGGTCGAGACCACGATCAGCGTGTCGACGGCGTCGGGGGCCAGACCGGCCCGGGCGAGGCAGTTTCCAGCGGCCCGCGCGATCAGGTCGAGGGCGTTCTCGATGTAGAGCGCGTTGCGCTCCTTCAAGCCCGAAGGCTTGAGATACCAGTCGAGCGGCACGCAGGAATAGCGGGTCTCGATGCCGGCGTTGCCGTAGACCGGCAGCAGGCAGTCGAGCCGGCCGCCCAAGCCGGAGAAGATCTCGGGCGCCCTGGCGGCCACCTCGCGCTGCGTCAGCCGATAGGGCGGCACGGCGGTGGCGAGCGACAGCAGTCGAGGTTCGGCCGGCATGGTTCCGGAAGCCTTCGTTCGACGGTCCTGGATGTGCTAACTATCGAGCCTGGGACAAAGGGGGAGGAGTCACATTACCGTGTTCGAGGGCTTCGAGACCAGGCGCATCGAGACGGCCGGCGCCGAGATCCACCTGAGCCTGGGCGGTTCGGGGCCGCCGCTGCTGCTCCTGCACGGCTACCCGCAGAGCCACGTCATGTGGCACAAGGTCGCGCCGGCGCTCGCCGAGCGCTTCACCGTCGTGGCGGCCGACCTGCGCGGCTATGGCGACTCCTCCAAGCCGCCGGGCGGCGAAAAGCACGAAAACTATTCGAAGCGCGCCATGGCCAGGGATCAGGTCGAGGTCATGGCCGCGCTGGGCTTCGAGCGCTTCTCCGTGGTCGGGCACGACCGCGGCGCGCGGGTGACCCACCGCTTGGCGCTCGACCATCCCGCGCGGGTCGAGAAGGCCGCCGTGCTCGACATCTGTCCGACCAAGACCATGTACGAGCAGACCGACCAGGCCTTCGCGACGGCCTATTACCACTGGTTCTTCCTGATCCAGCCCTTCGACCTGCCCGAGCGCCTGATCGGCGCCGACCCGGACTTCTATCTGGAGCGCAAGATCGGCGCCTGGGGCAGGACCGAGAACGCCTTCGGGCCGGAGGCCCTGGCCGAGTACAAGCGTTGCTTCCGGGACCCTGCGACGATCCACGCCAGCTGCGAGGACTACCGGGCGGCGTCCGGCATCGACCTGGAACACGACGCCGAGGACCTGGACCGCAAGCTCGCCTGTCCGCTGCTCGTGCTCTGGGGCGCCAAGGGCGTGGTCGCGCGCAGCTACGACGTGCTCGCGGTCTGGCGCGAACGGGCCCGCCAGGTCAGCGGCCGGGCGCTTCCCTGCGGCCACTTCCTGCCCGAGGAGGCGCCCGAGGAGACGCTGGCCGAGCTCTTGACCTTTCTTTGACACCGAGGCTTTGCTTGAAAGTCACAAAGGTCCCATATTAATGGGCAGGGATAAGGGATTGTCGCCACAGGGATTTTCATGGCCGAAGCGCAAGGAAAGAATGAGAACCGCAAGACCAGGCCGCCCAGGGTCAAGCGGCCGCCGACGCCCAAGCACCTGCGGGTCGGGTTCGCGGCGCGGCTCAGGAACTACTTCCTGGCGGGCATTCTGGTCACCGCGCCGCTCGGCATCACGTTCTGGATCGCCTGGAACCTGATCGAGTTCATCGACAACCGGGTGACGCCGCTGATCCCGCCGCGCTGGAACCCCGAAACCTATCTGCCCTTCGGCATCCCCGGGCTCGGCCTGGTCTTCGCGGTCCTCGTGCTCGCCGCGATCGGCTTCCTGACCGCCGGCTTCGTCGGCCGGGGCCTCACGCGCACCGGCGAGCGGATCCTCGCCCGCGTCCCGGTGGTCCGTTCGGTCTACAGCGCCACCAAGCAGATCTTCGAGACCGTGCTGGCGCAGAAGTCCAACGCCTTCCGGCAGGTCTGCCTGATCGAATACCCCAGCCGCGGGGTCTGGGCGGTCGGCTTCGTCACCGGCCAGACCGTGGGCGAGGTCCAGGGCCTGACCGACGAGACGACGATCAACGTCTTCGTGCCCGCCACGCCCAACCCGACCACGGGGTTCCTGCTCTTCGTGCCGCAGCGCGACGTCCATATCCTCGACATGACGGTCGAGGAGGGCATCAAGCTGGTCATATCGGGCGGCATCGTCGCGCCGCCCGACAACGGGCAGCGCCGGCCTCCGGCCCTGAAAGCCACGCCGGCGGATGACCCGGCGAAGCGGGCGCCCCGCCGGGTCTCCCTGGCCGGCAAGCTGCGCAACTATTTCCTGGCCGGCGTCCTGATCACGGCGCCGATCAGCATCACGGTGTGGCTGGCCTTGAAGTTCGTGTCCTTCGTCGACAGCCAGGTCACGCCGCTGATCCCGCCGCGCTGGAACCCGGAAAGCTATCTGCCCTTCGACATTCCGGGCCTCGGCCTCGTCGTGGTCTTCGTCGGCCTGACCCTGATCGGCATGTTCGCCGCGGGCTTCACCGGGCGTGTCTTCATGCGCAGCGGCGAGCGGATCCTGGCCCAGGTCCCCGTGGTGCGCAGCATCTACGGCGCGGTCAAGCAGATCCTGCAGACGGTCCTCGCCAAGAAGTCGAACGCCTTCCGCAAGGTCGTGCTGTTCCAGTACCCGCGTCCGGAGGTCTGGTCGATCGGCTTCCTGACCGGCAAGGCCGAGGGCCATATCCAGGAGATCGCCGACCGGGACGTGCTCAACGTCTTCCTGCCGACCACCCCCAACCCGACCTCCGGCTTCCTGCTCTTCGTGCCGGCCGCGGACGCCAAGGAGCTCACCATGAGCGTGGAGGAGGGCCTGAAGATGGTCGTCTCCGGCGGCCTGGTGACCCCGCCCGACCGGCGCCCCGCGGCCCAGCGCGCGCGCGAGGCCGCCAGCCTGCACGGCCACGACATGACCGGCGGTCCCGACCAGCGGAAAGAGCGCGCCTCCGGCGCCTGACCGGCTTCAATCGACTCCGGCACCCTTTTTCGGCACCCCTTTCAACACCAAGGCACAAAGGCATAAAGGAAGCCGTAAAAAAGGTGTCAGGAGCCTTTTTGATCCAATATTGGTTGTAAAATCATTGTGTTAAACGGCAAAGAAATTTCTTAAAAAAGGTTCCTGACACCTTTTTTGCTCAGCCGGAGCGGAGGAACTTGACGGCGGCGTCGCGCTCGAAGAGGTAGAGCAGGGTGCGCAGCGCCTGGCCGCGCGGGCTCTCGAGCTCGGCGTCCTTGTCGAGGATCAGCTTGGCGTCGTCGCGCGCGGCGGCCAGCAGCTCGCCGTGCACCGCGAGGTCGGCCAGGCGGAACTCGGGAAAGCCGCTCTGGCGCGTGCCCAGCAGCTCGCCCGCGCCGCGCAGGCGCAGGTCCTCCTCGGCGATCCGGAAGCCGTCGTCGGTCTCGCGCAGGGTGCGGATGCGCGCCCGCGCGGTCTCGCCCAAGGGCCCCTGGTAGAGCAGCAGGCAGGTGGACTTCGCCCGACCGCGGCCGATCCGCCCGCGCAGCTGGTGCAGCTGCGCGAGGCCGAAGCGCTCGGCGTGCTCGATCACCATGACGCTGGCCGCGGGCACGTCGACGCCGACTTCGATCACGGTCGTGGCGACCAGCATTTTAAGCGGTCCCTCGGCGAAGGCCGCCATGACGGCGTCCTTCTCCTTGCCGGTCATGCGCCCGTGGACCAGGCCGACGCCCTCGCCGAAGCGGGCCTTCAGGGCCGCGTGGCGCTCTTCGGCGGCGGCCAGGTCGCTCACCTCCGACTCCGCGACCAGGGGGCAGATCCAGTAGGCTTTCGCGCCCTCGGCGAGCGCCCTTGCGACGGCCTCCGTGACCTCCTCGAGGCGCGTGAGCGGCAGGGCGCGGGTGTCGATCGGCAGGCGTCCGGCCGGCTTCTCGGTCAGCTGCGAGACCTCGAGGTCGCCGTAGGCGGTCAGCATCAGGGTGCGCGGGATCGGCGTCGCGGTCATCACCAGCACGTCGACCGCGCGCCCCTTGGCCGAGAGGGTGAGGCGCTGGTGCACGCCGAAGCGGTGCTGCTCGTCGATCACCGCCAGCGCCAGGTCGCGAAACGCGACGTCCTCCTGGAAGAGGGCGTGCGTGCCCACCGCGATGCCCGCCTCCCCACCGGCCAGGCGCGCCAGGATTGCTTCTCTCGCTTTGCCCTTGTCGCGGCCGGTCAGCACCTCGAGGCCGACACCGGCGGCCGCGGCCAGCGGGGCGAGTGTTTGATAGTGCTGGCGAGCCAGCACCTCGGTCGGCGCCATCAGCGCCGCCTGGCCCCCGGCCTCGACCGCGCTCAGCATGGCGAGCAGGGCGACGACCGTCTTGCCGCTGCCGACATCGCCCTGGAGCAGGCGAAGCATGCGGCTTTCGGCCGCCATGTCGGTGGTGATCTCGGCAAGCGCCCGCTCCTGCGCGCCGGTCAGCCGGTAGGGCAGGGCGTCGAGAACCGCGCCGCGCAGGCGGCCGTCGCCCTGGACCGAACGGCCGCGCTGCCGGCGCTGACGGACGCGCACCAGGGCGAGCGCCAGCTGGTTGGCCAGCAGCTCGTCGTAGGCGAGGCGCTGGCGCGCCGGCGTCAGGGGCGAGATGTCGGCTTCGTCCTGCGGCGCGTGGGCGCGGCCCAGGGCGCTCCGCCAGCCCTCCCAGCCTTGGCGCCCTAGGAACGCCGGGTCGAGCCATTCGGGCAGCTCGGGCGCGCGCTCGAGCGCGGCCCGGACCGCCTTGCCGACGACCTTGAGCGAGAGCCCGGCCGTGAGCGGATAGACCGGCTCCACGGTCATCACCTCGGCGCTCTCCTCGGGCGGCGCGACGTGGTCCGGGTGGGTCATTTGAAGCGCGTCGGCGAAGACCTCCACCTTGCCGCTGACCACGCGCCGGGCGCCCTCGGGCAGGATCCGGCGCAGGTAGTCCTCGCGCGCGTGGAAGAACACCAGGTCGATCTCGCCAGTCTCGTCGTGGCAGGCGATCTTGTAGGGTTGGCGTGGGCTGCGCGACGCCCGGTGCGCGCCCACCGTGACCGTCACCGTGGCGATGCGCCCGGGCTGGGCCTCCGCCACCTTGGGCGCATAGCGCCGGTCGATCACCCCGCTCGGCAAATGCCAGCACAGATCGACGGCCTGCGGCCCGGCCAGCGCCTCGAACAGCTTGGCGAAGCGCGGCCCCACGCCGGCTAGCGCGGTCACCGGTGCGAAGAGGGGATAGAGGATCTCTGGGCGCAAGGTCGCTTCCGGCGGGCCGGCGCGCGAAGGCGCGGACCCGGAGGGTCTCGGGAAAACGGTAAGGCGGGTTATAGCGGATATGGGGGAGGGGGGCTAGGTGGGGGCGGCC
>JAOUCL010000377.1 GCA_029859805.1 Rhodospirillales bacterium
CTGACGGAGGTTTATCATGCCCGCAACGCGCTCCTGTTCGAGGCCGGGTTCCGCGACAGTGAGACCTACGAGCGCCGCTTCGGGCCCTTCGCCGGCACGGCGGGAAAGTACCCGTCCGGGCACTGGTTGGCGGACGGCCCGTCGCGCTTCTCGCGCCTGATCGTCAACGGCGAGGGGCGCGCCTGGCTGTTCTTTCCCTGCAGCGGCGAGGCCGAATGCGCCTACGGCCCCGCCGGCACGGGCCTGCAGCCGGCCGGCGCGGGCACCGGGGCGCAGTGGCGGGCCTCCCTGGCGCCAGGGGCCGGCATGCCGCTGGAGGTGACCATCGCGCGCGCGGAGGGCGGCCGCCTGACGCTCCGGGCCAACGACCGCTCGACCGTCTTCGCCAAGGTCCCGCCGCCGATTGACCCGGCGCCGGCCGCCCGGTCTCTGGTCTACCTGGGCCCCTTCGCCCAGGTGGCCTGCCAGGGCCCTTATGCCAAGGTCCGTCAGGTCTGGCTCTGGCGCGAGGGTGGGCGCCTCTACGCCGTCGGCATCTTCGCCCCGCTGGTCGCCGGCCGACACGCCGGCTTCGTCCAGCCGGTGCTCCTAGGGGAAGGCGCCCGGAAAGGCGAAGCCTGGACCTTCGACTGGGAACGCAACGGCAGATCCTGGACCGCGACGATCGCCCTCAGCAGGCCCAAGCCCGTCCTTACACTGACGCGTGCCGGCCAGGCGCCCGAGCACGCCGCACTCGAGGCGGCGCCGGTGTTCCGCGACGAGGCGATCGAGTTCGCTCCCCTGACCGCGAAGGCCGACTGGGACCATTGGTTCGAGATCATGCTCGTCGGCCACTTCTCCGCCGGCGACATCCCCGCCTGCTAGAGCGGCCGGCAGCCGGCTGTCGTATTCTGCTCAGAACCGGTCGATCACCGTGATGCCGGCGGCGGTGTAGCCGTCCATGGCGGCCAGGGCCGCGCCCGCCGCCTCCAGCGGGATCGTCTTGGTGACCAGCCGCGCGGGGTCGAGGCGACCGCCCGCGATCATCTCGAAGAGGGCCGGGAAACGGCCGGCCGCGATGCCGCGCGTGCCCATGACCGAGATCTGCCGGGAGTAGACCAGCTCCAGCAGCGGGATCGGCGGCTCGGCGTGGCGCCCCAAGGGCATGCCGATCTGGACGTGCCGCCCGAGCTTGCGCAGGCCGCGCAGGGAGTTCTGGAACGTCTCGGTGATGCCGAGCGCGTCGATCGAGACCTCCGCCCCGCCGCCGGTCAGCTCGCGAACGGCCGTGCCGACGTCCGCAACGCCGGTCACGTCGAGCGTCTTGGTGGCGCCCAGCGACCGCGCCAGCTCGAGCGCCTCCTCGTTGACGTCGATCGCCAAAACGGGCGCGCCGATCGCCGCGCCGATCATGACGGCCGAGAGCCCGACCCCGCCGCAGCCGTGGACCGCCAGCCACTCGCCCGGCCGCAGGCCCGCGCGGTCGACCAGGCCGCGAAAGGCGGTGGTGACCCGGCAGCCCATGCCCGCTGCCTCGACGAAGCCCATGGCCTCCGGCAGGGCCACCAAGTTGAAGTCCGCGCGCGGCGCCGGCACCCGCTCGGCAAACGCGCCCCAGGCCGAGAAACCGACGACGTGCTGATCGGAACAGACGGTCGGGTCGCCGCCCCGGCAGTCCGGGCACTCGCCGCAGGCCAGGATGAACGGCGCGGTGACCCGGTCGCCCCCTTTGAAACGGCGGCATTCGGGCCCGACCTCCTCGACGACCCCGGCAAACTCGTGGCCGGGCACGTGCGGCGCGGCGACGTCCGGGTCGGCGCCGGTCCAAGCGTGCCAGTCCGAGCGGCAGACCCCGCAGGCCTCGACCCTGACGACGACGCCGTCGGCGGGGCAGTCGGGCTCGGCCGCGTCCCGAACCTCGAGCGGGCCCCTGAATTCCTCGAATATCGCAGCTCTCATAGCAGCCTAGCTCCCCTGTCGGCGCGGTACCGCGCGGCTCTTTGCGGTTAAAGCACGAGACCTTCGCCGGTGTCATGGAAACAATTCGACCGAGGATCGAGAGCGGTTACAGTCGACGGTTTGCTGAAGTAGAATGTCTATTTGCTTTTTTCCGCCAAGTTTCATAGGAAAAGCCCATCGCAAGCGGCGTAATATAGTAAACAAAAATAAATATTAACTTGTATTGAATTCTAGTAAAAGTTATAATTAGTGCCATGTTTCGCATCACCTCCATTATGAGCCGATTGCCAGCGGTTCCCGGCAAAGCCAGGGCACCGGTCCGCAACCTGCCGGTGCCCTATCACGCCGCGCCGCCGCAGTCCGCGAACCCCGTCATCGCGATACCGCGCGTCGCGCGGCCGCGCGCGCAGCGACCGCGGCAGGAAGAGCCAGTCGACAACCCGCATCTGCGCGGCCTGATCGTCGACATCCTGGTCTGACACCAAAGCCAGTCGAATCCCTACCCGGCCGCGCCTATGGGGCCGTCTCCGCGGGGCGGTCGTAGCCGTCTGGGTCCTGCCGCGCGGCGGCGCGGAGGGCCTCGACCTCCCGGTGCAGTCCGGCGGGGTCGGCCTCGAGGCGGGCCTCCCAGTCGTCGAGCAGGTGCTCCAGGCGGGCCAGTCCGCGCGCGCGCACCCGGCCGTAGCCGCGCGCCAGCAGCGCCAGCTCGGCGAGGCCGCGCGCCAGCTCCGCATCGCGCTCCAGGGTCGGGCGCAGGGCGTTCAGCCATTTCTCGATGGCCGCCTGCTCCTGGGCGTAGCGATAGGTCCGGCGGCGCCAGGGCCTGAGGCTCCCCAAGAGCCGAAAAAGCCCATAGCCCCAGGGCGTGTGGGTCGCCAGGCGCAGCCGCACCCCGCCCGGTCCGGCCGTCCGGCCCGCGGCGCGCGCCACCCGCCGGCCCAGCAGGGGCGGCAGCAGGCTCGCCAGCTCCTCGGCCCCGGGCTTGAGATAGTCGACGACCTTGAGCGGCGCGTCCTCGGCCAGCTCCAGCCGACCGCGGATCCCGGCGAAGCGCCCCGGCCGGGTCTTCAGCTGGGCCACGCGGACGACGTCCTCGTAGCTCATCCAGGCGGCCAGGCGCGTCGCGGTCTCGCGCAGCGCGTCCAGCAACTGCGGCGGCGCCCCGGCCGAGAAGCCGGGCAGCGTTTCGAGGCGCCGCAGGTAGAGCCGCGCGTAGTCCAGGTCCTGGTAGTCGGCGAGCCGCGCCAGCGCATGGCCGAGCAGCGGCCGCAACGCCTCCGGATAGGCGTCGAGCGCCGGGGTCAGCGCCGCCGGTGCCGGATCGAATACCAATGCCCCCTCGCCCACGCCGCCGGCTGCTGTCCCGTCTTCCCGCGCGGCCCGTAGCCCGGCCTCGAAGTCGGCGAGGCTGGCGTCCACGGCCAGCCCCTTGGCGCGGATCGCCGCGCGGCAGTCATCGTCGTCGAAAGGCAGCACGCCGCTCGCCTGTATCGCGCCGAACAGCACCGCGTTGCCGGGCGCGCCCGCTCGGCCCGAGACCGCCGCGACGTCGAGCGCGACGACGCGCCCGGCCGCGCGCCGCAGCGGCTCGATCAGCTCGGCGGCGGGCACCGCCCCGTCGCCCGCGATCACCTTCTCGGCGGTGCTGTAGATGCGCTTGACGTCGGTGATAACGGTGGTGCGCCCGGTGACCAGCCCGAGGGTGAGCGCCCGCGCGGCCTCCATCGGCTCGAGGGCGGCCAGGATGTCCAGGCCGTCGGCGTCGGGGAACAGGCTGAACACGGGCGTCGCGGCCGGCCGCTTGTCCGGGAACAGCTCGAGGTAATAGGTCGTCGCGCCGGTCCGCTGCGCGACCCCGGGGATCGATGTCATCTGCGCCGGGTAGCCCGCGGTCTCGGCCGCCTCGGCCAGCCAGCCGGCGAGTACGCCGCCGCCCTGGCCGCCGAGCGCCGAGAGCTGCAGGGTGATCGGCTCGACCGCGCTCAAGAGGCGCCCATCCAGCGCAGCACGCGCCGGTTCACCCGCGCCGCGATACGGTCCCGGAGGCGGGCGTTGGCAATGCCGCCCGCCTTGTGGAAGGCGGGGCAGAGCTGGGCCGCCTGGGCGATTTCGCCGCAGAGGTTGCAGGCCGCGCAGGTCTCGTCGACATGGGCCGTCGGGCCGTCCTTCAGGGGATCGGTCGCGGGCCTCAGTGTCAGCGACGGACAGCCGCTCAGGCGGATGCAGGAATGGTCGCCGGTGCAGATCTCCGCGTCGACGCCGTAGCGGCTGACGCGTACCGGCCGGCCCTGCCTGGCCGCCCGCGCCTTGAAGGGGTTGCCGCGGCGCTTCTTCGCCAGCATGCACTCGTTGTTCGAGATGATGACGCGCAGCCCCTT
>JAOUCL010000378.1 GCA_029859805.1 Rhodospirillales bacterium
GACCCGGACGACCCCGCGAAAGGCATCCTCTTCGACGGCCGTGTCGCCGAGGACTTCAAGCTCCTGACCGGCTCGTGGGTCAGCACGGGCACGCTCCGCGTCGCCGCCATCGCCGCCGGCGCGCCCGTTATCCAGGACGCCGTGGTCGCCGGCCATGACCGCGACGAGGTGGGCCTTCTTGTCTTTCCCAGTCCAGTGGGCGCCGCGAAGGTCGCCGGCCTCGACCCGGGAACGCCTTTGCCCGAGATCGTGGCCAACCAAGAGGTGCGCGAGGCGCTCCGCACGGGCCTCGCCGCCTACAATGCCGAGAATCCGGGCTCAAGCGCGCGGATCGGACGGGCCCTGCTGCTGAAGGAGCCGCCGAATATCGACGCCAACGAGATCACGGACAAGGGCTACATCAACCAGCGCGCGGTCCTCGAACGGCGGACCCGTCTCGTCGAGACGCTCTACAGCGACGATGCCGAGGTGCTGACGATCGCATAGCCCGGCGGCTTCATCGGGTACTCCAGGCGCGAGTCTCCGCAACCCGATCAGCCGCGTCGTTCCTCGCCCCTATCCCGCCTTGCGGTCGAGACCAAGCGCAAATAGGCTCGCTCCCTGGAGGGCGTGCGATGGCAGCACTCGATCTTATCATCAAGGGCGGAACGGTGGCGACCGCGGCCGACACCTTCGCGGCCGACGTCGGCATCAAGGACGGGCGCATCGTCGCGCTGGCCGACGAGCTGACCGGCGCGGAAGAGGTCATCGACGCGAAGGGCAAGCTGGTGCTGCCGGGCGGCATCGACAGCCACTGCCACATCGCGCAGACCAGCTCGTCGGGGCTGGAGACGGCCGACGACTTCGAGTCCGGCACCCGCTCGGCCCTCTGCGGCGGCACGACGACGATCATCCCCTTTGCCGCCCAGCACCGGGGCCAGTCGTTGCGCCAAGTCGTCGCGGATTACCACGCCCGGGCGGACGGCACCGCTTACGTGGACTATGCGTTCCACCTGATCATCTCCGATCCCACCGAACAGGTGCTGGGCCAGGAGCTGCCGGCCCTGATCAAGGACGGCTACACGTCGTTCAAGATCTACCTGACCTACGAGGCGCTGAAGCTCGACGACCGTCAGGTGCTCGAGGTGCTCGCTTGCGCCCGGGCCGAGGGGGCCATGGTCATGGTGCACGCGGAGAACCATGACATCATAGGCTGGCTGACCGAGAGGCTGCTGGCCGCGGGCCGCGGCGCGCCCAAATACCACGCGGTCGCCCACGCCGCCGCCGCCGAGCGCGAGGCCACCCATCGGGCCATTGCGCTCTCAGAGATCGCCGACACGCCGATCCTGATCGTCCACGTCTCGGCCCGGGAGGCCATGGACCAGGTCGCCGCCGCCCGGGACCGTGGCCTGCGCATCTACGGGGAGACCTGCCCGCAGTACCTCTTTCTGACTGCCGACGACCTCGACCGACCGGGCTTCGAGGGCGCCAAGTACGTGTGCAGCCCGCCGCCCAGGGAGGCCGCGAACCAGGAGCACATATGGCGCGGCCTCGCGAACGGCGTCTTCCAGGTGGTCAGCTCCGATCACGCGCCCTACCGCTACGGCAGCCCCGACGGCAAGCAGGCACACGGCACCGGCGCACCCTTCGACAAGGTGGCGAACGGCGTTCCGGGCCTGGAAGTCCGCCTGCCTCTGCTGTTCTCGGAGGGCGTCGGCAAAGGCCGCATCACCCTGAACCGCTTCGTCGAGGTCACGGCGACGGCGGCGGCCAAGCTCTACGGTCTCTATCCGCGCAAGGGGACGATCGCGGTCGGCGCCGATGCGGACATCGCCGTCTGGGACCCGGACAAGGCGGTCACCATCGGCCACGAGATGCTGCACGACAACATGGACTACACGCCCTACGAAGGGCGCAGGGTGACCGGCTGGCCCATCCTGACCCTGTCGCGCGGCCGGGCCGTGTGGCGCGACGGCCAGGTGGTCGCTACGCCGGGGCAGGGCCGGTTCCTGCCCTGCGGCCTGCCGGAGGCCGCCAGGCCCCTGGGCCGCCCCGTCCACGGCTTCGATCCCGCCACTGGCGCCGTGGCGGCCGACGACTGAACATGAGGAAGATGCCATGACCCGCAGCCTACGCGTCGGCGGCGCCCAGATGGGGCCGATCCAGAAGGCGGACAGCCGGGAGGCCGTGGTCGCGCGCATGCTGGCGCTGCTCGAGCGGGCGCGGGCCGAGCGCTGCGATCTGGTCGTCTACCCGGAGCTGGCGCTGACCACCTTCTTCCCGCGCTGGTACGCCGAGGACATCGGCGAGATGGACGGGTGGTTCGAGCGGGAGATGCCGAACGCGGCGACCCGGCCGCTGTTCGAGCGCGCCCGGGACTGCGGGATCGGGATGTGCCTGGGCTATGCGGAACTCACGGAGGAGGACCGCGCGATCCACCGCTACAACACCTGCATCCTGGTCGACAAGCAAGGCGCCCTGGTCGGCAAGTACCGCAAGGTGCACCTGCCCGGCCACGCCGAGCACGACCCCGAGCGCAAGTGGCAGCATCTCGAGAAGCGCTACTTCGAGCCAGGCAACCTGGGCTTTCCGGTCTGGCGGGCGCTCGGCGGAAACCTCGGCATGTGCATCTGCAACGACCGGCGATGGCCGGAGACCTACCGGGTCATGGGCCTGCAGGACGTGGAGCTGGTCATGCTGGGCTACAATACGCCGACCGGCAACGCCCAGTCCGACGACGAGGCGCCCGCGCTGCGCATGTTCCACAACCACATGTCGATGCAGGCCGGCGCCTATCAGAACGGCACCTGGGTGGTCGGCGTGGCGAAATGCGGCGACGAGGATGGCCACGAGCTGATGGCCGGCAGCGTCATCGTCAGCCCCGACGGCGTGATCGTCGCCGAGGCCAAGTCCATGGACGACGAGCTGATCGTCGCCGACTGCGACCTGGACAAGTGCCAGTTCAACAAGAAGACCATCTTCGACTTCGCCGCCCACCGCCGGCCCGAGCACTACGGCCTGATCGTCGAGCGGACCGGCGCCGAGCCGCCGGAGGGCGGCGGGTGACTGCGCAAGCGCCGGGGCGCGCCATCGTCGTCGTCAACCCCAACAGCAGCTTGGCCGTGACCGCGGGACTGGACCGCGCGCTGGAGGCCCTGCGCCGGCCGGAGGGACCCGCGATCCGCTGCGTCACCCTCGCCGAAGGTCCGCCGGGCATAGAGACGGACGAGCATATCCAAGAGGTCGTGGCGCCCTTGATCCGCCTCGTCGAGCGCATGAGCGGCGAGGCCGCGGCGTTCGTGGACGCCTGCTTTTCCGACCCCGGCCTCTCGGAGCTGCGCCGGGCGACGGACAGGCCCGTGTTCGGTATCGCGGAGAGCGCCTACCGCCGGGCCGCGGCGAACCACGGTCGTTTCGGTGTCATCTCGATCCTAGAGGCGTCGCTCGCCCGCCACCGGCGCGCCATCGAGGTTTTGGGACTCGGCGGGTCCCTCGCCGGCGATCGGCCCGTCGGTCTCGGCGTAACCGCGCTCGGCACTGACGCCGAGGCCACCTTCGCCCGCCTCGTCCAGGTCGGCGAGCAACTTAGGGATGCCGACGGAGCGGACACAATCATATTAGGCTGCACCGGCATGACGTCTTACAAGAATCAGTTGCAGGCCGTCCTTGGTGTTCCAGTCGTCGATCCCGTGCACGCGGCGGTCGAGGCAGCGATTGCTGCTGTGTATCCCGAAGTAAAATCTTGATCCCTGCGGCAGACTGAAAAACGCCATTAAACAACGGCTTATGCGTAGGGTCGAAGAAACGAATACAAGGGACAGGTAGACTGGCGGCGGGGAGCGGCGACGCTTGCGGCCGACCGCGCCGATCGGCACGGCCTTTTAGGCCAGCCCCCTATGTATGAGAATTGCGGTGACAATATCCTCAGATTTAGTATGCTTTTGCTGACTTGGCCAATTGGCGGAGCGTCGCTGGCCCTTCGTACCGACGATAAGGGAGGCTGGATCCGTGCCATCGCTTGCTGACGTCCTCTTGCATACGGTCGACGGCGTATTCGCCGTGGACTCCGATCAGCGGATCAGCTTCTGGAACCCGGCCTGCAGCCAGCTGTTGGGCATCTCCGCCGAACAGGCGGTCGGGCGCCCCTGCAGCGAGGTCCTCAAGGGAAGGGACCCCTTCGGCGTGCCTTTTTGCCGGCCGGGATGCTGCGTGTCGCGTTTGGGACAAGGCGAGCGAGCGCCGCAAACCTTCTCCCTATGGACCCTTGATGCCAAGGGGGAGAAGCTGCCGCTCTCGGTGAGCATCATATTGGTGCCGTCCCATCAGAACGAC
>JAOUCL010000012.1 GCA_029859805.1 Rhodospirillales bacterium
CTGGAAGAGCTCGGCTACCGCATCGCCGCCTACCCGCTGACCCTGCTCTCGGCCGCCATGAAGGCGATGGAGCAGGCGCTTTCCGAGATGGCCGCCGGGCGCCACCCCGACGCGCTCCTCAAGGACTTCGCGGAGCTGCGCGAGGCGGTCGGCTTCGAGGACTACTACCGCGACGAGGAGCGCTACCGGGACGGTTGAAGTCGCCGCCCATCAGACTGCTCTGCAGATCACCTCCCAGGGCGCGGCGCGGGCTTCTTCCATGTTGCGCAGGATATTCGCGATCTTCTCGCGGTAGCTTTCGCCCATGATGATCTGCGGCCCCAGGGGCGGCGGCGCGCCCTCGGCGAAGCGCCCGCGCGTCTCGTGAAAGAACGCGACGCCGAAGGCGGTCCGGTCGCGCTGGGTCAGGATCTCGAAGCCGGCTGTCTCCAGCAGCGCGCGCAGCTCTTCGATGCTGACCAGAAAGCTGGTCGAGGGATCCTCGGCCCAGGGCACCGGATACCGCGGCGCGCCGCCCGGTCCCTTCAGCACGTCGTAGAGGCCGAACACGCCGCCGGGCTTCACGACGCGCCGGGCCTCGGCATAGAGCGCCCTCTTGTCGGCGATGTTCATCGCGGCATGGATGGTATAGGCGCCGTCGAAGGCGGCCGCGTCGAAGGGCATCGCAAGCGCGCTGGCCTGGCGGTAGTCGATGCACTCGGCCAGCCCAGTGCGCGCGGTCAACATGGCCGCGACCTGGCAGAACTCCTCGGTCAGATCGATGCCGGTGATGCGGCAGCCGCGGTCCCCGGCGAAATGGCGCGCGGGGCCGCCGATGCCGCAGCCGATGTCGAGCAGATGCATTCCGGCGCCGGCTTCGAGCCGGACGGCGAAGTCGACCGTCGCCGGACGCCCGCCGACGTGCAACTCGTCGATCGGCGCGAGATCAGCCGGCGCGAGGTTGTCCGGGTCCTTGCCCGACTGCGCCAGCGCCGTGAGGATCGTTCCGGCAAGGTCGCCGTGCGTGTAATGCGCCATCACCCTCTGGTCGATCGGCATGCCTTCGCCTCTTCGCAGCCTGGTTCACGGTTCCGGTTCGCAGGATCCATCCTCCCTAGAGGGCGATCCGCAGGAAGCAACGCGCCTGTGGGAAACCTGTGGATGAATTGTGCATCACATGCATTCTTATGCACAGAAAATTGCAGGGTGCCGCAGTTTTTCATATTGCGGCGAAACGCCATCCGAAGGATCATGGTGGTGCGGTTTTCGATCTTCGGGTCGGGGATCGCACGGACCGGGAAGCCTTTAGGCGGATGGGTCCGGCGGGGCCGCTGCCTTCGGGTAGCAGACCCATCGGGTCAAGAAGTTTTCAGGTGGATCGGTTCAGGAGGCGTCAGGAGTACTCTTCGGAGTACGTTGCATGGACCCCGCGTCCGCGCACTTGGCGCCTCCCCTTTTTTGCCCTCCCGACGTCGTATTTTTGCGGCCACGCGCGCTCCGGGCGACAAAAAGGCCCGGCGCGATCTCGGCTCCAGGAGCCTTCGAACCGCGCCGGGCCCTTCTGTCAGGATACAAACTTAGGACCCGCGTCCATGCATTGGCGTGGCTCTAGTAACCAGCCTGAGTCGCTCTTGTCAACTAAATTTTGTGGTCTAGTACGCAAACCCCCCCACATATAGTTAACAAAGAGTTAACATGTCAGGGTATCACGATGACGGCCGAGGCCCCGCGTGGCGCGGCAGCCGCGCCGTCATGGCCTCGATATGCTCGGGGCCGATGCCGCAGCAGCCGCCGATGATCTGAACGCCGCCCTCGACCCAGGCACAGGCCAGCTCGGCGAAGTCCCCAGGCGGCATGATGTCGACGAACTGCCAGTCGGGCATCTTGAAGAAGCCGGATTCCGGATAGGCCGAGACCGGCCCGGGCCAACGCTCGAAAAGCACGTCGAGTCCCGCCGTCGTGTCCTTCGCATAGCTGTGCATGATCCCGGCGACCGAGCCGCCCACGCGCATGATCGGCTCGATCACCTCGGCGAAATCGAGGTCGTCGCGGCGATGCATGGGAACCCGGCCGCCCTTGGCCGCGCCCACGCTGAAGCCCACCCAGATCGGCAGGCCGGTCGCCACCGCCGCCTCGACCGCATAGGTCGCCTGTTCGATGTCGCACATCATCTCCATCAGGATCAGGTCGACGCCGGCCTCGGCCAGCAGCCCGGCGAGCTCGCCGTAGTTGGCCTTGGCCTCGGCCGCGCTGGCCACGAAGGCCGGGTCCGTTTCGCCGGTCCCCGGAACGATCGGCTGCATGGCCGAGAGCGAGCCCGCGACGGCGACGGGTCGGCCGGGCGCCGCCGCGTCGCGCGCCTCGCGGGCGAGCTGGACCGCACGGGTGTTGATCTCGGCGACCGCGTCGCCCAGCCCGGCGGGCCCCAGCATCCGGCGCGAGGTCGCGAAGGTATTGGCGGTGACCACGTCCGCCCCGACGCGGATGTAATCCTCGTGCACCCGGCGCAGCAGGTCGCCGTGGGTCATGGTCGCCCTGGCGCACCAGGCCGCGCGGTCCATCGCCGCGCCGCGGCGCTGCAGTTCGGTCCCGGTCCCGCCGTCGAGCACGATGACCTCGCCGGCCGTGAGCTTGTCTTCGAGTGGAAACATCGGATTCTCCCCCGGTGCCCGGACAGAGTGCACGATCCCCCCGCCGGGGTCACGGCCCTTTTCGGCACTGTCGGCATCCCCGCATGGAGACTGCGGGCCCGCGCGCAAGCCGGTTCGCTTGGAGCTTCATAACAGCTTCCCGAACGGAACCGCGACGCTGAACATGAGGCTTTCGGCACCGGGGTTGGAGTGGGACGAGGAGAACAGGTGGCCGTGCGACTGATGGGTTAACGTTATGCCGAAACGCCAGCCGCTTTCCGAGACATAGAACATCGTTCCGCCCGCATGGAACAACGCGTCGCTTTTCAGGTCCTCGCCGTCGCCCTTGCCGAACGGCCCGACGGCAACGAAGGGGCGAAACTCCAGAGTCTCGGCAAGCACCAACAGAGCCTGCAGGCCGCCATAGGCCATGCGGCTCTCGTCGGTCGTTACCCAGCCGCCCACGTAGGGGTGCACGTAAAGCCAGTCGTCGACCCTCATCAAGGTGAAGTCCGGCACCAGGTCGAGCTGGAATATGGCGGCTTTGTTGCCGGTGCCGGTGGTCTTGCGGAGGTTGTACCCGCCGACGCTCAGGCTCGCGATGCCCGGGGCCATGCCGCTCTCGAAGAACGAAAACTCCTGGGCCGAAGCCGGCGCCGCTGGAATTGAGAACAAGAACCCGGCCAACAAGAACACGATAAAGCGCGCGCGAAACATCCCACCCCTCCCCGAAACCTTGCACTAACGGATGCAGACCTGCGACCCGCCCACATTAACACAATAACAAAGGCCGGAATGGTTGAATTGGACCAAGGTTCCTGCCCGACCGGACCGCTAGAAACGGGGCGGGGACGGGTTGCCCCGGAGGCATCGTCCGGCTGGTGGCGACAAACCGGCAGCCGGAAGGTTTTCGCAAGAACTTCTTTTCAAATCGACCAGCGATATGGAAGTATTATAACGTGAAAATATTGTAAACTCGCACGCTAACAAATAATAAACCGTCGTTCATATAAATAAGATACCCACTTCACGGCACCTTTCGGATCTATGGGAGATGTCCGCCATGAGAATCTTGTTGATACTGTTTATCGCCTTGTCGCTCTTTGCCTGCGTCAGGGCACCGTATTACAAATCGCCGGAGCAGCAGTCCCTCTCCGACGAGCATTTCAAGGTCGCGACGACCGTCCGAACCGACGCGCAGGACGCGTTCGTCGCCTTCACGACGAGACCGGGCTTCGAGCAGAAGGA
The DNA here is from genome assembly GCA_029859805.1 of Rhodospirillales bacterium. Lineage (GTDB taxonomy): Bacteria > Pseudomonadota > Alphaproteobacteria > Kiloniellales > JAKSDN01 > CAMYKD01. Next base: position 3,858 of record JAOUCL010000012.1, read on the forward strand.
AGGCCCGATGGCACTTGTGAAGGTGGACACCTTTCTTCGTGCATACATCAACAAGAATACGCGGGCTCGGATCTTCGAGGTCCATCAGCTGATCAACTACACCGGCAAGAAACGGCGCGACTACGAGACCGTCGAGTATCAGACGGCGCGGGGCCCGAAATCGGTCGGACTGACACAGCTGCGGTCGGATGCCGAATGCCTCCTGACGTCCGGCGAGGTATGCAATTACGAGGAGCACATCGGGTTCCGCGTGAGCGGGAAATTGCTGCGCGAGATCGCCTCGTCCTATGACCGGAACAAGGGCAGGGCGCCCTCGTGGAGCCTGAAATTCGTCCCCCTTTCGGGCCAGAACTTCCAGACCCGGATCACGGCGGCGGAGGTCAAGGGCCTGCTCGACAAGATGAGCGAGTACGAGCGAGCCATGATGTAGCATCGAGCCCCGGCGGCGATCCCGGCCCGCTTCGTCTCAGAACCCTGCGCTGGAACCGGCAAGGCGCGCCAAGGCCGCGTTCAGCCAGCCCTCCAGCCGCCCGGCCCATTCGCGCTGGCTGTCTGCGCTTTCGATCAGGTCGTGGCGGATCTCGACCTCGATATGCGGGATGCCGCGCTGCTCGCCGTGCACCGGGATCGTGTAGTCGCTCTCGTCGCTGATCGCATAGGGCTGGTTGTCGCCGATGCACAGCCCCGGCTCTTCGGCCATGAGCGTCATCAAGGCCCGGGCAAGTCGATCATCACGGTTGTACAGTAGCCCGATGTGCCAGGGCCGCGGCTCGCCCTTATAGACCGGGGTGAAGCTGTGCACGCAGACCAGCACGCTGTCCCGCCCCTTGGCGCGGCGCGCGTCGAGCGCGGCGACGATGGTGTCGTGATAGGGGTGGAAGATCTCGCGGGCCCGGACGGCAGCGTGGTCCGGGTGCAGGTCCCGGTTGCCGGGAATCTCCGTATGCTCGCTGATCGCCGCGATCGAATCCGGCCGGTGCGTCGCGCGGTTGCAGTCGATCACCAGGCGCGAATAGGCCTGCAGCACGAGGGTCGCGTCGAGCCGCGCCGAGAGGCCGCGGGCCACCTCGGCCGCGCCCGGGTCCCAGGCGATGTGCCGCCGCAGCTCGGCATCGGCGACGCCGAGCGAGCCGAGCCGGCCGGGGATGCGGTTGCCGGCGTGGTCGCAGGCGAGGAAGACCGGCGAGGCGCCGTCGGGACGTTCGACCGAGACCGGATGCGGATCGTCCGGCGTCAGCAGCCTGTTGTTGATCTCCGTCATGTCCTGCCCCCGCTCCGCCCGGCGCCGCGCCATCATGCCCCGGCGGCAGCCCGCTTGGCCAGCCCGGGGCTACGGTTTCGGGGTCCTGCCGTCTTGCCGGGAGCCGGCCTGTTGCGCCAAGATGGCACGAGACCGAATCGAAACACCGCGCCTTTCCAGGATACAGCCGCAAAGTTGCCCTAGAATGTGCGCCGGGGGTGCGAGGGGCGCGCCCCGGAGTGGAGTGATCATATGCTGCCGAAGACCCTTAGCGCCGCGAAGAACGTGCCGCTGTTTCGCCGAACCAAGGCGTTGGAGAACGAGATCGACGCCTTCCTCGACAAGCTCTCCCAGGCCGGCCTGTCGTTCCGCCGGGCCGTGCAGATCTATCTGGCCGAGGGCGCGAGCGCCGAGTTCGAGGAGAAACTGAGCGACGTGAACACCCTGGAGAGCAGCGCCGACCACCTGCGCCGCGGCATCGAGACCCAGCTCTATACGCAGACCCTGATCCCCGAGTCGCGGGGCGACGTGCTGGGCCTGCTCGAGAACCTGGATTCCGTGCTCAACCTCTTCGAAGGGGCACTCTGGGGCTTCTCGATCGAGACCCCGGACATCCCGGAGGAATTCCGGGGCGATTTCGCCGTCCTGGCGGACCAGGCCGTCAATGGGGTCGAGTCCATCGTGCTCGCCTCGCGGGCCTTCTTCCGCAACATCGAGGCGGTCGCCGACCACATGCACAAGGTGATGTTCTACGAGAAGGAAGCCGACAAGGTCAGCACCAAGCTCAAGCGCGCGATCTTCGCCTCGGAGCTGTCGCTCGCCCACAAGGCCCACCTGCGCAGCTTCGTCGAGCACATCGACAACGTGGCCGACCGGGCCGAGGACGTGGCCGACCGCCTGGCCATCTACACGATCAAGCGCACCGTCTGAGGCGGCCCGCCCGCCATGGATGCCGCCGTCCTGTTCTTTCTGTCCAGCGGCCTGTTCCTAGGCTGGTCGCTTGGCGCCAACGATGCCGCCAACGTGTTCGGCACCGCCGTCGGGACGCGGATGGTGCGCTTCGCCACCGCCGCGGTGATCTGCAGCGTGTTCGTCGTCCTGGGCGCGGTGATCAGCGGCGGCGGCGCCGCCCATACCCTGGGCAAGCTGGGCGCGGTCAACGCCCTGGGCGGGTCCTTCATGGCGGCCTTCGCGGCGGCCTTCGCGGTCTATTTCATGACCAAGGCTGGCCTCCCGGTCTCGACCACCCAGGCGATCGTCGGCGGCATCATCGGCTGGAACCTGTTCAGCGAAACCCGCACCGACACCGGAACGCTGGTCACGATCCTCGGCACCTGGATCATCTGCCCGCTGCTGGCCGCCGCGATCGCCGCGCTGCTGTTCAAGGCGACGGTCTATCTGCTGCGCGTGACCAAGCCCCATCTCCTGCGCGCCGACGCCTACACCCGGCTCGGGCTGCTCCTGGCCGGCGCCTTCGGCGCCTACAGCCTGGGCGCCAACAACATCGCGAATGTCATGGGCGTGTTCGTGCCCGCCTCGCCCTTCACCGACTTCAAGGTCCTGGGCCTGGTGACCTTCTCCTCGACCCAGCAGCTCTTCCTGATCGGCGCGCTCGCCATCGGCGTCGGCGTCGTGACCTACTCCCGGGCGGTGATGGTGACCGTCGGCCGGAGCCTGATGCCGCTCTCGCCGGTCGCCGCCTGGGTCGCGGTCGTGGCCCACTCGCTGGTCCTCTTCCTCTTCGCCTCCGAGGGTCTGGAACGCCTGCTGGCGGAGAACGGGCTGCCCACCATACCCCTGGTCCCGGTTTCCAGCTCCCAGGCCGTGGTCGGCGCGGTGCTCGGCATCGGGCTTGTGCGGGGCGGCCGGGCGATCCGCTGGCACGTGCTCGGCGGCATCGGCGCGGGCTGGGTGCTCACGCCGCTGATCGCCGGCCTGATCTGCTTCGTCGGACTGTTCTTCCTGCAGAACGTTTTCAATCAGCAGGTCTACCGCCCGGTCCCCTACGTCGTGTCCGACCAGGTGCTGAAGCGTGTCGCGCGCGAGGGCGTTTCGGTGGCGCCTCTCGGCGATCTGGCGGGCCGGACCTTCGCCTCGGCCCGGCAGTTCCGTGGCGAGCTCGACAAGCTGAGCGGGTTGGACGCGGACGCGCGCGCCCAGGTCATGATCTACGCCGAGCGCGCGGACCTGTTCCTCGACCCGGCGGGCTTTGCCGGGATCGATCCGCTCGAGCTGAATACGGCACAGATCGAGGCTCTGGCGCGCCTCGCCGGCCGGCGCTACGTACACCGCTGGGCGCTGGCCGAGGCGCTCGCCAGACAGAGCGAGGACTGGCGCCTGCGGCCTGAGGTGCGGGTCAACAAGAGCTACAACAAGGAGCTTCAACGCAAGCTGGACTGGGTCTTTCGCAACTTCGGCGCGGAACAACAGGGCCCCGTGGCGCGATGACGGATGTCCTGGATCTGGGCGCTTTCGACGAGCCGGTTCTCGTCTTCGGCGGTCCCTACGGCAATCTGCAGGCGACCCGAGCGCTCCTGGACGAGGCAGCGCGGCGCGGGATCGCGCCGTCCCGCCTGCTCTGCACCGGCGACGTGGTGGCCTATTGCGCCGATCCGCAGGCGACGGTCGACCTCATTCGCGAGGCCGGCATCGCCGTGGTCATGGGCAACTGCGAGGAGTCCCTGGGCAGCGGGACCGAGGACTGCGGCTGCGGCTTTGCGGCGGGGTCGAGCTGCGACCTCCTGTCGGCCCAGTGGTTCGCCTATGCCGGCCGCACGCTGGACGACGGCGCCAAGGCCTGGATGCAGGGCCTGCCTCGGCGCATCGCCTTCACCCTGGCGGGCCGACGTCTCGCCGCCATCCACGGCGGCGTCGAGCGGATCAACCGCTACGTCTTTCCGGCCACCCCGGCGGCGGACAAGGCCGCCGAGATCGCCCGGGCCGGGGCCGAGGGCGTGATCGGCGGCCACTGCGGCCTGCCCTTCACCGAGATCGTCGAGGGCCGTCTGTGGCACAACGCCGGCGCCATCGGCCTGCCGGCCAACGACGGCACGCCGCGGGTCTGGTACTCGACGCTGTCGCCCTCGGACGACGGCATCGCGTTCGCGCACCACGCGCTCGCCTACGACCACGAGACGGCCGCGGCGGCGATGCGCGACCGCGGCCTGCCGGCGGCCTATGCCGAATCCCTCGGGACCGGCCTGTGGCCCGCCGACGACGTCATGCCGGAGGCGGACCGCCGCACCCGCGGCCGCCCGCTGGCACCCGCCCCGGTCCTTTGGCGGCACGACGCCGGGCGGCGAAAGCGGGCGTGAATCCGGCGCCGGACCCCCGGGAAAAGAGCCGGTCCGAAAAAAAACTGGATTAAGACTGGTTCGCATGGTGTTGATCTTTCCGGGTGGCCGGCTGACGCGGGCCGCTCGCCGACAACCATCGTTGACAACCATCGACTAGGGAGGCTCCAAACATGTTCGTTCGCACGATTTTCCTCGCCGCCGCGGCGCTTGCGCTTCAGGTCACCGCCGCTTCGGCCGGCCAATGCCCGCTCGATATCAAGAAGATCGATGCGGCGCTCGCCGCAAGCCCGCAGCTTTCGGCGGCGCAGCTGGACGAGGTCAAGACCCTGCGCAAGACCGGCGCGGACCAGCACAAGAGCGGCCAGCACAAGCAGTCGGTCGAAACGCTGCACAAGGCGAAGGCGATCCTGGGCGTCAACTAGGCTCCGGACGGCGGCGGGACGGCGGCCTACCCGGTCAGCCGTCCCGCCCGTCCCACGCGCCACGGACGCGCCGCGATGCCCGACTTCACGGCCCGGCTGGAAGCCGAGATTCCCGCGCTCAGGCGCTATGCGCGGGCGCTCCTGCGCGACCGCGACCGGGCCGACGACCTGGTGCAGGACTGCCTCGAGCGCGCGATCGTCAAGCGCGGCACCTGGCGGCGGCCGGGAAACCTGCGGGCCTGGCTGTTCACCATCATGCACAATCTCCACGCCAACCAGATGCGCAGCCTCTCCAGGCAGCCGGCCAGCGTGTCACTCGATCAGGCCCCCGAGCAGTCGACGTCCGCCCGGCAGGTCGAAACCGTGGCGGCGAACGAGGTGCTGAGCGCCCTCGCGCAGCTCGACGAGACCCAGCGCGAGGTCCTGGTGCTCGTCGCGGTCGAGCAGCTGCGCTACCGGGAGGTCGCGGCGGTCCTGGACCTGCCGCTGGGCACCGTCATGTCGCGCCTGGGCCGCGCCCGCGAACGCCTGCGCCAGGCCATGAACGGCGACGCGCCCGAGCCAAAGGCGTCGCTTCGGAGGGTGAAATGACCGCCGGACCGCAAGAGATCTCCGAGCAGGACCTTCAGGCCTACGTGGACGGCTGGCTGGACCCGGCGCGCCTCGCCGCCGTCGAGGCCTACCTGGCCGAACACCCGGACGAAGCGGCCAGGCTGGCGGCCTATCGCCGACAGAACGAGGCGCTGCGCGGCGCCTTCGCCGAGCCCAGAGGCGAGGACGTTCCCGAGCGGCTGCTCCTGGCGGCGCGCCGGCGAAGCCCCGGCCGGCCGCTTGCCTGGCTCGCCCGCGCCGCCGCCGCGCTCGCGCTCGTGGCCGTCGGCTTTGGCGCCGGCTGGGGGTTGCGCGGCGGACTGGAGACGAGCGGCCTGGCCCGCGGCGACGGCGCCTTTCTGGTCCAGCAGGCCGCGGCCGCGCACCGGGTCTTCAGTGTCGAGGTGCGCCATCCGGTCGAGGTGCGTGCCGAGGAGGCGCACCTGGTCGCCTGGCTCTCCAAGCGGGTCGGCGTGCCGCTCAAGGCGCCCGACTTGAGCGGCCACGGGTTCCGCCTGGTCGGCGGCCGGCTGCTGCCCGCGGCCGAGGGCACGGCGGCGCAGCTGATGTATGAGGACGAGGCGGGCCGCCGGGTGACCGCCTACATGACGGCCAACACCTCGGGCGGCGAGACCGCGTTTCGCTTCGCCGAGGACCGGGGCCTGGCCGCCTTCTACTGGCTCGAGGGCCCGCTCGGCTACGCCCTGGTCGGCGCGCTCACCCGCGCCGAGCTGATCGCCCTGGCCAAGAGCGTCTACCGGCAGCTGGAACTCTGAACCGCCCAGCGCGGTGGCTCGGCAGCCATTCCTTCCGCGGCAGGGCGGCTGGCGCGCGGGGCGCCGGGCCGCTTTCCGCGAAGCTCCGCCGGAATCTAGGCAAGATAGTTAATACTTATGTAATAGCTTTTTCGCATTATCCGGTCTTGCCGCCGGTGTCCTCGCCCGCCATCGCAGCCGGACGCCGCGGCACGACGGGCAGTGCCGAGGCGCGATGCGCCGCCCGCACAGCCTTGGAACGGGATCCGGTTTGAACCTGAAAGAGGGACGAGATTGATGAAGCATCTATCGACAGCCGTGGCAGCCGCCTTGCTCGGGGCCGTGGCCCTCGGCGCCACGGCCGGCACAACCCTTGCCGCAGGCAACATCCGTATACACGGCTCTTCGACCATCGCGAAGAAGATTGTTTGGCCGAACAAGGGCGCATTGGAGAGCAAAACCGGGCTGAGCTTGTCGGTCATCACCAACGGATCGGGCAACGGCCTCAAGGATCTGGCCGCGGGCAAGGCAGACATGGCGATGATTTCGGCGCCGCTCGAGGTCGCGGCCGAACTGACCAACCGCAAGGCGCCGGGGTCTTTGGATGTGACCGAATTTCAGGCCCATCGGATCGGCAGTGTGCGGATCTTCTTCGTCGTGCACCCGAGCAATCCGGTCAAATCCCTGTCGGCAGAGCAGGTCAGGGATATCTTCACCGGCAAGATCACCAATTGGAAAGAGGTGGGTGGCCTCGACAGCAAGATCCTGCTCGTGAACGAGCGCGCAGGCCACGGCACGCGTACGGTGCTCGAAAGCGTCTTCATGCAAGGCCGTGCGTTTTCGAGGAGCGGTCGCGTCATGAAGGCCCTGGCGCAGCAGACACAGGTCGTAGCCCAGGCGCCGAACGCCATCACCTTCGGCAATATGTCGAGCATCGACTCCTCGGTGGTCGTGCTTCAAGGGCTGGAGGTTCTGCAGCCGTTGTCCTTGGTCACCAAAGGCGCTCCCAAACCCGAAATGGCAAAGCTGATCGCCGAGGCTGCCGCCATCGGCGCCCGGCTGTAGTTTCTTGCCGCGACGCCTGCCGGGCGAAGGCCTGTCTGGCAGGCGTCGGCGTCGTTCAACCGCTTTGTTTCCAAGGGCAGGATTCCAATCATGAAACTCAAGCTTGCCGTCAAGCTTTGGGCCATAACCGGCTCGGCGCTTCTTGCGACGGCCGCTGTCGGCCTTGTTGCCATGGTCGGCGCGCAGCGAATGCAAAGCATAGGCAAGGACCTCTACGAAGGCAGTTTCGTAGATCTGGCCGTGACGGCGGATTTGTCCTTGGGCTTCGAACGGCAACACGCATTGGTAGGAGCGGCGCCGGCTCAGCTGGATATTGCTGTGCTGGCCAATGATCGCACCAGGTTCGAAGCGTTGAACGAGGAGATGGCCGCGAAGCTGACGGACTACGCGGCGACCAGGCCGGACGCCAAGACGCGGGACCGCACCAATCGGATTCTCGAGGCGCTGAAGACGTTCAGGACGGAGGCCGCGCGGGTCTACGAGGCGAGCGCCGCTTTCGCGCAGGACCAGGCCATCGGAATCCTACAGGAGCCGGTGGCCGCCGCCAGAAAGACGGTCGAGGACCTGCTGACCGAGATCTCCGATGACGCCCGGAGCAAGGCCCAGGCAAGCGCGGACAACATGAATGCGAGCGCCGAGACACTGCATCATGTCGTGATGGTCGTCGTGCTGACGCTGCTGGTGTCGGTCGGCGGGGCAAGCGTTTGGGTCGTCTCCCGCAGCGTCATAAATCCGATCAAGGGCCTGACGAATGTGATGGGACTTCTCGCCGAGGGCGACACGGCAGTCGAGGTCCTCATGGCCGGCCAGCGCGACGAGATCGGCGAGATGGCGCGCGCCGTGCAGGTATTCAAGGAGAACGCGATCGAGCGCGACCGCCTTCAGGCGGAGCAGCAGGAGGCCGAGCAACGCGCGGCCGAGGAGAGGGGGAAACACGAGGAGGAGCGGCGCGAGGCGGCCGAAGACAAGGCCAGGCGCGAGACCGAGCGCCTGGAGGCCGAGCGCACGGCAGAGCAGGAGCAGCGCGAGGTCGAGACGCGGGCGGAGCAGCACAAGCGGCAGGCGGCGCGGCAGCTCGCCGACGGCTTCGAGGCCAGCGTGATGGGTGTCGTGGACACGGTCGGCACCGCCTCCTCGCAGCTGCAGTCCACGGCCCGGTCCATGACCGCCGTCGCCGAGGAGACCGCCCGGCAGGCGACCACCGTGGCCGCTGCCTCGGAGGAGGCCTCCAGCAACGTCGAGACCGTCTCCGCCGCGGCCGACGAGCTGAGCAACACGATTGCCGAGATCGGCCGTCAGGTGGCCCAGTCCGCCGACATCACCCGGCGCGCCGTGGACGAGGCCGAGCGCACCAACGGCAGCGTCCAGGGCCTGTCCGAGGCGGCGCAGAAGATCGGCGAGGTCGTCGGCCTGATCAACGACATCGCCGAGCAGACCAACCTGCTGGCGCTGAACGCGACGATCGAGGCGGCGCGCGCCGGCGAGGCCGGCAAGGGCTTCGCCGTGGTCGCCTCGGAGGTCAAGTCGCTCGCCACCCAGACCGCCAAGGCGACCGACGAGATCGGCCAGCAGATCGCCGGCATGCAGGGCGTCACCAGCGACGTGGTCAAGGCGATCGAGGGCATCGGCAAGACCATCGGCGAGGTCAACGAGATCGCCACGGGCATCGCCTCGGCGGTCGAGCAGCAGGGCGCGGCGACCCAGGAAATCGCCCGCAACGTCCAGAACGCGGCATCCGGCACGCGCGAGGTGAACACGAACATCTCCGGCGTGACCCAGGGCGCCGCGGAAACCGGCGAGTCCGCGAGCCAGGTCCTCGACGCCGCCGGCCAGTTGTCCAAGCAGTCCGAGGCCCTGCGCCAGGAGGTCGACAAGTTCCTCGCCGAGGTCCGCGCCGCGTAACGGCAGCGTTCATCGCCGCACCCGGCGGCGCCTTGACCTGGATCATGGCGCGCCTCGGCGCTTCGGCGCAGTCTGTCTATATAATTGCCCGGGGCTTGGACTCCGAGCAGTTGGCTATCGTTACACCTGAAGAACGCGAGGAACGAAGCCATGCGACATTCGATCCCACTCGTTCTCGGACTATTTCTCGCACTGGCGCCGGCCGCGGCGAATGCCGACGCGCACCAGGCCTGGCAGGCCTACCGCGCCGGCGCCTACGCCAAGGCGCTCGCGGCGCTGCAGCCGCTGGCCGAGGCCGGCGATCCGGAGGCCCAGTACGACCTGGGCTCGCTCTACTGCGACGGCCTGGCGGTCGGGCGCAACTACCGGCAGGCGGCCGAATGGTACGGCCGCGCGGCGGCGCAGGGCCACATGCGCGCCCAGTTCACCCTGGGCTTCCTCGCCTATCACGGCGCCGGCCGGGGCGAGGAGGACGGCGCGGTGGCGCGCGACCCGGTCCAGGCGGCGCGCTGGCTGAAGCCGGCGGCAGAGCGCGACAATGCCATGGCGCAGTATCTGCTGGCCTCCTTGTACCGGAAGGGCGAGGGCGTGCCGCGGGACGACAACAAGGCGCTCGGCTGGGCGCTAGCCGCGGCCGATCGGGGCGTCACCGCGGCCCAATACGAGGCGGGGCTTCTGCTCGGTTCCCGGGAACACGCCTGGGCGTCCTGGATGGAGGCTTACAAGTGGTTCGTCCTGGCCGCCCGCAAGGGCTATCCCGGCGCCCGGCAAAACCTCGAGATCCTGGCCAAGCGCCTGAACCACAAAGAGATCGGCCAGGCCGAGGCGGCGGCGGACGCCTGGCGACCGGTGCGGTAAGCCGGCTGGTCCTCCGGCGCGGGCCCGGATAGGGACCTTGACGAAGCTGCGCAAGTGCCCCCGGCTCTCGCCGGGGCGCTTCCGTGCGTTCCAAACGACCCCGCTTTGGTCAATCGAAGGGACGGTCTAGTACCTGCGAATGGACGAAGTGACTCGGGCCTCGCCCCCCGTCCCTCGACAAGCTCGGGATGAGGGGCTCAATTTGAAGCCCTCATGCTGAGCTTCCTCATCCCGAGCGCGTCGAGGGACGAAGTATGAGGGCGAGTCGGCAATGACTTCATTCATCGGCTCGTTGGTATAATCTGTTCCCGCCCTAGCTCGGGATGGATCACCAGACAGGACAGTCGCCCATGGACCGCACCATCGAACAGTGGCAGATCGCGAAGCCGGTCGCGCGCTCGCGGAAGGGCGTGGTCGCGGCCCAGAACGCCCGGGCCGCCGAGGTCGGCGTCGAGGTGCTGCGCGCCGGCGGCAACGCGGTCGATGCGGCGGTGGCCGCGGGCTTCGCGCTCGGCGTCGCGGAGCCCTGGATGAGCGGCCTGGGCGGCGGCGGCTACATGCTGGTCTATCTGGCGGCCGAGGGCCGCGTCCATGTAGTCGACTTCTCGATGGTCGCGCCGCGCGCGCTCGACCCCTCCGCCTTTCCGCTGGCCGGCGGCGGCCGCGACGACGACCTGTTCGGCTGGCCCGCCGTCGAGGGGGACCGGAACGTCGCGGGGCCGCTCTCGATCGCGACGCCGGGCACGGTCGACGGCTTCGGCCTGGCGCTGGAGCGCTTCGGCACCATGCCTTGGCGCGATGTGCTCGAGCCGGCGGCCGCGCTGGCGCGCCGGGGCCACCCGGTCGACTGGTGGACGACGTTGAAGGTGGCCGGCGAGGCCGGGCTGCTGGCGCGCGACGAGGCGGCGCGCGGCGTTTACCTGCCGGGCGGCCTGCCGCCGGTCGCCGCCGAGACCGGGACCGATTACCTCGACCTGGGCGCCTTGCCGGACACCCTGGAGCATTTGGCGACCGCCGGGCGGCGGGACTTCTATGAGGGCGGGCTGGCCGAGCGGCTGGCCGCCGAGCTCAGCGCCGCCGGCAGCGTGCTGTCGCGCGAGGACCTGGCCGGATACCGGGCGCGGGTCGTCGCCCCGCTCACGGTCGAACGGGGCGACGCGCGGATCCACCTGCTGCCGGGCCTCAGCGCCGGCCCGACCTTCGCCGATGCGCTCGCCCGGCTGCCCGCGATCGCCAAGGGGGCTCCGGGCCCCGGCGCCTACGCCGGCTACGCCGAGGCGCTCGCCGCGGCCACCGCAAGGCGGCTGGAGGAAATGGGACACAGCGGGGACACGGCGGGCCAGGGCTCGACCACCCATATTTCGGTGATCGACGGCGCGGGCAACATGGTCGCCTGCACCAACACGCTGCTGTCGCTCTTCGGCTCGAAGGTCATCTTGCCGGGGACCGGCGTGCTGATGAACAACGGCATCATGTGGTTCGACCCGCGCCCCGGCCGGCCGAACTCGATCGCGCCGGGCGTCCGCCCGCTCTCCAACATGTGCCCGGTCGCCGTGACCCGGGAAGGCGCCCCCTGGTTCGCGCTCGGCGCGTCGGGCGGGCGGCGGATCCTGCCGGCGGCCTTCCAGCTCGTCTCCTTCCTGGTCGACTGCGGCCTTTCTCTGGAGGAGGCCGTGCACCTGCCGCGTCTCAACGTCGACGGGTCGCCGACGGTCGAGGCCGACCGGCGCCTGCCGCTTGACACCATCGAGGCGGTCGCGGCGCGCCTGCCGGTCGCGGCGGTCGAGGCCCTGGTCTCGCCCAACAAGTTCGCCAACCCGCTGGTGGTGCTGCGCGACGGCGACGGTTGCCTCGGGGCGGCGCCGGTCCGCTCGCCGGTCGCCGCGGCGCTGGGCGCCTGAGCGCGCCCGGCCGGCCGGTCGCGGTCAGGGGAATCGCTCGAACACCAGGAAGCCTTCCCCCTCGACGGGGGAAGGTTTGGATGGGGGTGACCATCGGCGCCGGCACGACGATCAGCTTTTTTTGCTTCGACCAAAGAGGTGTGATCGAACCTCCCCCCTCCTCGGTCCTCCCCCGCAAGGGGGGAGGAAGAAGAACCCCCGCTTCTAGCGATTGCCCTGCGATCGCAGTCCCTTGTCAGAGACGTTTTCCGCCCTATGTTGAGCCTGTCGGGAACAAGGCGAGCAGCCGAGCGGAAGGAGCGAGCGAATGAGCTACCATTTCAGCAAGACACTTCAGATGTCCTTCGACGAGGCGATCGACCGCGTGATGGCGGCGCTGCAGGCCGAGGGCTTCGGCGTGCTGACCGAGATCGACGTCAAGGCGACCCTCAAGAAGAAGCTCGACGTGGACTTCCGCCAATACCGCATCCTGGGCGCCTGCAACCCGCCGCTGGCCTACCAGGCCCTGCAGCTCGAGGACAAGATCGGCACCATGCTGCCGTGCAACGTTCTGGTCCAGGAGACCGACGACGGCCAGGTCGAGGTCTCGGCCGTCGACCCCATCGCCTCCATGCAGGCCATCGACAATCCGGCCCTGGGCGAGGTCGCCCAAACCGTGCGGGCCAAGCTGCGCGACATCGTCGAAGCCTTGTGACGGCCCCGCCGCCGGCGCGCCGTCGAACGCGCCCCGGTTGAAGGAAAAGACCGCGGTCCCATCTTGCCGGTCGAGAATTGATCTCGATCAAAGGATATATTCCAGGTTGTTGATATAGCCCTCTCGCCGGTTTCGCGGTGCAAAGGCGCGTCACGCGCTGCCGCAGGAGCCGGTCCTTGGTATCGGAGGGAATCTATGACCTTTGTGCACAGCATCGTCCGAGCGCTGCGCCTTGCCGCGCTGTTGCTGGCAATTTCGTTCGCGGCAATGACGACCTTGACGGGCGGCCCGGGGTTGGGCGCGCCGGCCTTGGCCCAGACCGGCGTCGAAACGCCCATGGAGGAGCCGAGCCCCGGATCGGGAAAGGTGCCCGGCCGGAGCATCGGCAACGCCAGCGACGCGGAGATTTGGCGCGCCGTGCGCCACGGCCTGCAAGGCAACGTTTCGCTGCCCGACAAGCAGGCCGGCTTGCTGGTCCAGTCCGAAGGCGAGGAGTGGCGCTCCATACGCAACGGCCCGGTCACCAAGTTCGGCGGCTGGCTGCTGCTCGGCATGGTCGGCGTCGCGGCGCTCTATTTCGCGCTGCGCGGCCGAATCCCGATCAAAGACGGCCGCTCCGGAATTCGCGTTCCCCGCTTCACCCAGACCCAGCGCGTGGTGCACTGGTTCACCGCGTCGCTTTACGTTCTGCTGGGGTTGAGCGGGCTGATCATGCTCTACGGCAAGCACGTTCTCATTCCGCTGTTCGGCCCGGAGGTCTTCGGTGCGATCGCGAGCGCGGCCATGCAGGGACACAACCTCTTTGGGCCGCTGTTCGCTTTCGCCATCGTCGCGCTGTTCTTCGTGTTTCTCGAGCACAACAGATTCCGCTGGGCCGACGTGAAATGGTGGCTTTCTCTCGGCGGCTTCGTGGGCGGACATCCGAAATGCGGGTTCTACAACGGCGGCGAGAAGGTCTGGTATTGGATGGCCGTGGCGTTGGGGCTGACGATTGCGGTAAGCGGCCTGCTGCTCGATTTCCCCTTCATCCTGGCGGCTCCCCAGAAACTGCAGATCGCGCATCTCGTGCACAACATCGCGGGCGTCGCGATCATCGCCGGCGGCGTCGGCCACATCTATCTGGGCACAGTCGGCATGGATGGCGCGCTCGAGGCCATGACGCGCGGCGACGTCGACGCCAACTGGGCCAAGGAACACCATGACCTGTGGTACCAGGAAACGATCGCCGCCCAGCAGACCGCCCGGCAGACCGTGGCCCAAGGCGCCGCGGCGGAGGTGACGACATGACCTTTCTGGAGCTGACCGAGGGGCCCCTGTGGTACGCGGCCTCGGCGATCTTCGTCGTCGGCGTGCTGTGGCGGCTCGCCGGCATCGTGAGGCTCGGCGGCCCGCGCGACCTCAGCGTGCCGCGCGCCTCGGCCACCGCCGGGGCGATCAAGGGCATCTTCCTGCACATGGTCCCGCACGGCGGGTTCTTCAGCCGCACGAAGTTTCATTTCTTCGCGGGCTATCTGTTCCATCTCGGCCTGTTCGTCCTGGTCCTCTTCGCGGCGCCGCACGTCCTCTTCATCGAGGAGCGCCTGCTCGGCTTCGGCTGGCCGGCGCTGCCGCGCTGGGGCTTCATCCTGGTCGCCGAGGCGACCTTCGCCGGGTTGATCCTGTTGTGGCTGCGCCGGCTGACCGACCCGGTGATGCGTCAGCTGTCCGACGGCGACGACCTGGCCGGCACGGTACTGACCTTCGTCGCGCTCCTGACCGGCTGCCTGGCGCTGCAGGAATCGCACGACAGCCTGCGCGCGCTGCACATGCTGTCGGTCGAGGTGCTCATGGTCTATTTCCCCTTCAGCCGGCTGATGCACGCCTTCACCTTCGCGTTCAGCCGCGCCTACACGGGCGCCAGCTACGGCCGCCGAGGAGTCGTCCCATGACCGCAGAAACGCCCGCCGCGACCGCGATCGACCGCTTCGTCACGCAGATCGGCGCGCAGGTCGCAGCCTACCTCGACGCCTGCGTCCACTGCGGGCAATGCGCCGAGGCCTGCCATTTCTACGAGGTCAGCGGCGACCCGCGCCACACGCCGGCCTACAAGCTGGTGCCGCTCGCCCGGGCCTACCGGCGCCACAAGGCGCCCTTCGCGCGGCTCAAGCGGACGCTGGGATTGGCCCCCGCGGAGCTCGAGGAAGCCGATCTGCGCGAGTGGCAGGACCTGATCTACGATACCTGCACCATGTGCGGGCGCTGCACCATGGTCTGCCCCATGGGCATCGACATCGCCTCCCTCGTGGGCTTGCAGCGCCGGGGTTTCGCCGCCGCCGGCATCGGCCCGGAGGACCTCTTCGAGGTGGCCGAGAACTCGCGCATCAAGGGCAGCCCCCTGGGGGCCACGCCCAAGGTCCTGGCCGAGCGCATCGAATGGCTGTCCGACGAGCACGAGGTCGAGATTCCGCTGGACAAGGCGCAGGCGGATGTCCTGCTCACCGTGTCGTCGATCGAAACGATGAAGTATCCGCAGTCGATCGTCGCCATGGCCCGGCTGCTGAATCATGCCGGCGAGAACTGGACCCTGTCGTCGAAGGGCTACGAAGCCACCAACTTCGGCGTGCTTTCGGGCAAGTCGGACGTTGCAAAGCTGATGCTGACCAAGATCGTGGAGGCGGCCGAGTCCGTCGGCGCGAAGCTCGTCGTCATTCCCGAATGCGGCCACGCCTACGGTGCGCTGCGCTGGACCGGGGCCACCATGATGGGCCGGCCCCTGCCGTTCCAGGTGATGCACATTACCGAGTACCTCGCCAAGCTCAAGCGCGAGGGCCGGCTCAAGCTGAAGCCGATGGCCAAATCCGTCACCTATCACGACCCCTGTCAGATCTCGCGGCGCGGCGGCGCCACAGAGGAGGCGCGCTTTCTGCTGTCGGACTTCGCCCAGGACTTTCGCGAAATGGCGCCGACCGGCAACGCCAACTGGTGTTGCGGCGGCGGCGGCGGGGTGGCGGCGATCGCCAGTGCCACCGAGCTGCGCCGCAAGGTCTTCGAGATCAAGATGCAGCAGGTCGCCGACACCGGGGCCGAGTCCATGGTCTCGGCCTGCGCCAACTGCCGCCAGACCCTCGACGACGGCAAGGCTCACTACGAGTGGGACCGCGAGATCGACAGCCTCGTGGAGATCATCGCCGACCACCTGGTCGAGGCCTGACCGGGACCTCCGGCCCGGCCGCGTTCACCCGGTGCTCACCTGGCAGCGGCCCGGGGAGCCCGCGCGCGCTTGGAGCGCTTGGCCCCGGGCGTGCAGAAGCAAAACAGCTTGTCCAACGCCATCATGAGCCGACGCGCCTCTTCGCTGACCAGGGAATAATAGATCGTCTTGCCCTGACGCCGGTGGGCCACGAGATCGTCGGCCTTGAGCCGCGCAAGCTGTTGGGACACGGTCGGCTGGCGCAGTGCCAGCGTGGTCTCGAGCTCCGTGACCGAGCGCTCCCCCTTGGCCAGGAGGCAGAGCAGCCGCAAGCGGTTCTCGTTGGCCAGGGCCTTGAGCAGGTTGCTGGCGGTCCCGACGTTCTCGACCATTCCGGCCGCCGCGCCCGTGATGTCCTTCGCCGCTGCCATACCTGACGGCCGGTCGACGGAACGCGGATTCACTTGCGCGCCGACCGGCCTCGGCAAGACCGGGCCTCAGAAGTGCCAGGCGTAGCCGAGCGTGACCTCGTACTGGTACATCTTCAGTTTGATCTTCTGCGAGGAGTCCAAGGGGTTGCGGCCGGATAGAGTCGTCTCAGGCGCGAACATGCCGGCCAATTGCAGGGTGTGGTTGTCGTTCAGCTTGTACTCGACGCCGCCGGTAATGTGGTGCTCCATAACCGCCGGCGCGAGGATGTTGAACAGCACCTCGGAATCGTCGATCGGCTGATCGGTGTAGGAGTAGCCCGCCCGCAGCATCCACTGTTCGTCGGCCTGCCACTGGGCGCCGAACTTGAAGATGTTGGTGTTCTCCCACCCGAACCCGGGACCGTTATCATCGCCGAGCAGACCGGAGGACGAGAATTCGTTCCCGACCGCATCGACATCGTTGTACCAGATCCGCTTGTAGTCGAAGAGCAGGGTCAGCTCCGGGATCGGGTTCCAGGAGACGCCCACCTGCAGGGCCGGCGGGATGTCGAAATCGCCCTGCTCGGCGAACAACCCCTTGTAGTCGTCGAACTCGTCCATGTAGGTGCGCAGCTGATAGGTCACGCCGAGGCCCACGTTCGCGGGTAACTCGGCCTGAATGCCGAAGCGTGCGCCGAGTCCGAAGGATTCGTCGTGGCCGTTGTTGGTGAGGTTCGAGGGATCGGAGGAAAAGCCGAACACACCAAACTGGGACAGACCCTTTGCTTCGAAACGCTGATACGCCACGATCGGACCGACGCCTATGGCGAACCTTTCGAGCACCCCGGGGACCTCGAGCTGAGGTATCTCGCGGGCATAGGTGAACTGCAGGAAGGCCTGCATCAGATCGACGCCGGCGGTGCCGTCGCAGAACACGCCGCCCGAGCCAAGGCTGCACGTCGCGTCGCCCCCGTCGTAGCTGGTATTCATGCCGCCGTTGCCGTAGAGCGCCACGCCGACCGCGGACAGATCGTCGATCTGATAGCTCGCCGCGACGCTGGGGATGAAGAAGATCTCTCTGTCGCTCTTGACCTTATCGTTGGGCACGAGCCGGAAGGGGTCGCTGCCGCCTTCGGCGTCGAACTCCCGGTGCGGGCTGAAGAACGAGAGGTCGGCGTTGAGTTGGTTGTCGATGCCGACCAGCCCGGCGGGATTGAGGGCCTGGGACATGGCGTCCTGGGAATAGGCCGCGCCGGTCCCCGCCATCATCTTGGAGAGCGCCCCGAAACCATGCTGGAAGTAGCCTTCCGTCGCCTGCGCCGGCGTGCCGGTCGCTACGAGGCCCGCCAGGATGACCGCAGCAGCCGAGACGGCTCCTCCGGCGCCATTTTGTGGGATCTTCATGATTCCTCCGTTGAGTTCAGCCAAGGTGTTTGGCGTCCTCGATGGACGTCGTGCAGGCATACTAGGCACACAAACCCGTAAAGATTATGTGGTTAATCCTCCACGTTTATTCCTATTCCCCCCTTTTTGCCTTCGCCCGCTTCGACGCGCCCCGAGGCGGGGCGTTACGCAGGCGCCGAGGTCACGCCGTATGCTTGATCAGGAAGGTATAGAGGCCGCCCTCGGTCTTCGAGTCGAGCAGCTCGTTGCCGGTGGTGCGGCAGAAGGCCTCGAAGTCCGCGACCGAACCGGGGTCCGTCGAGAGGACCTGAAGCACCTCGCCCGTCGGCACGTCCTTGAGAGCCTTCTTCGCCTTCAGGATCGGCAGCGGGCAGTTCAGCCCTTTTGCGTCAAGCAGATGCTCGGCCATTTTCTCTGTCTCTCTCTTGCTTGTGCGATGCGGTTGATGGGCCCGTCGACCGGGCTAGATGAACAGGTTGATGTCGGAGTTAGTGGCGGTCTCCATGTAGGTGGCGGCGCCGCCGAGCTCCGGGCCCTCGATCATGTCGTCGAGCGAGTATTCGAAGAGGTCCAGGGTCATCTGGCACGCGATCATGCGCACGCCGGAGTCGACCGCGGCCTCGCGCAGCTCCTCGATGGAGGCCACGCCCTTCTTCTTGGTCAGGTTCTTCATCATCCGGGTTGCGGCCGCGTCCACGCCCGGGATCATCGACACGGCGTTGGGCATCGTCATGTGCATGCCCATCATGGGCATCTTCATGGCCGGGTTGCCGAGCGTCGAGAGCTGCAGATCGAGCTTCTTCAACAACAGCGGCAGGCCGTAGAAGGTGAAGAACATCGTTACGTTCAGGCCCATGGCGGCGGCGGTCGTCGCCAGAATGAAGGGCGGGTAGGCCCAATCCAGGGTGCCTTTCGTGACGATGATCGAGAGGCTCTTGGCGTTGTTGGCAGTATCCGACATTGCGTCAAATCCCTTCGGTTCAGCCATCGCCTGGGCCGACGGCGCCCCGCGCCCATTCGGCCTGTCCAATTGACATTCTAGAAAGCTAATTTATAAAAATCGAATATGACTGTCAATCAAACTGCCGCACTATTTCGTGATTAACCATAAGAGACGGCTGTCGCGGGTGGGGCTCGGACAACGGGTGAACCGGGTCTCGACTGGATGTCTCCTTAATGCGACTGTGCCTTTGCTTGCTCTCGCCGCTGGGGCGAAACTGGACCAGAGGGAAATGGGGCGGACGTCCGGCAGATGAAGATCGACCTGTTTATGGAGTTTCCCTCGCCGCCGGACGCGGAGCTGACCTTGTCCGGGGTGATCGAGGACGGTCTCGGGCTGGTGCGCGCGGCGGATGCCCTGGGGTTCGACGCGGTCTGGCTGGCCGAGCACCACTTCCTGGGCGACTACTGCAACGCCGCGGCCCCGGACATGCTGTTGGCGGCCATGGCGCGGGAGACCAAACGGATCGGGCTCGGCTTCGGGATCGTCCCTCTGCCGATCCATGATCCGGTGCGTGTCGCCGAGCGGCTGGCGACCCTCGACATCCTGTCCGACGGCCGCGTGCACTGGGGCGTCGGCCGCGGCGTCACCGTCACCGAACTCGAGGGATTCGGCGTCGATCCGGCGGACAGCCGGGACGTCTTCCGCCGGCGCTTCACCGAACTCGGCGA
The DNA here is from genome assembly GCA_029859805.1 of Rhodospirillales bacterium. GTDB lineage: Bacteria > Pseudomonadota > Alphaproteobacteria > Kiloniellales > JAKSDN01 > CAMYKD01. Next base: position 23,236 of record JAOUCL010000012.1, read on the forward strand.
TATCCTGCGAACGGGCCAATTCACGCGCGACGGCGAGCGCTACGAGCTTCGCCCGCCGCCCGGCCCGCGCCTGGGCACCGGCTGGCTGGCGGCGGTCAGTCCCGAGAGCTTCGAGCTGGCCGCCGAGTTGGGGCTGAACGCCATGACCGGGCCGTTCAAGCCCTGGCCCTTCGTCAAGGAGGACCTGAAGCGCTACCGCCGCCTGGCCGCGCGGTCGCCGGCGCCCTCCGGCGGCGCCACGTCCTTCACGCTGGCGGTCTATTGCGCAGAGGACCACGAGGCGGCGCGGGCCCGTGCCGAGCCGGGACTCCTGTGGATCTACCGCAAGATCCTCGAGGTCTCCCGCCCGCTGCTGGCCGCGCGGACGGCCGGCTACGAGCACTACCGCAAGCTGGGCCGTCTGGCCTCGCTGTTCGACGATGTTCTGACCCTTCGTGTCCTCGAGGCGATGGGCCTGGCCGCCGTGGGAAATCCGGAGCACGTGGCCAAACGGCTCGCGTCGCTGCAGGCGAGCGGTCTCGACCGGGTGAACCTGATGATCGGCGGCGGCGACCTGAGCGCCGGCGAGTCCGTCGACTGCCTGCAGCTCCTGGCCGAACGGGTGCTGCCGGCCGTCGAAAGCGGTGCGGATGCGGCCGAGGCCGCCCCGGCATGAGCCCGGCCCCGAGCCAGCTCGGCGCGCTCGCCGCGCCCGCGCAAAAGCCCGCCTCCGCGAGTCCGCGGCCGGTCTTCGTCGCTAGCGAGGTCTACCGGCGCGCCGCCTATGGCAGCAACCATCCCCTGGCGATACCCCGCGTGGCCACGGTCATGGAGCTGTGCGACATCCTGGGCTGGCTCGATGACGGCGCCTTCCACGACAGTCCGCAGGCCACGGCCGCGCAGCTCGCGGCCTTCCACGACCCGGACTACATCGCCGCGCTGCGCGGGGCCGACGAAGCGGGCCGGGCGGACCGGGGGGTCCGCGAGCGCTACGGCTTGGGCACCATGGAGAACCCGGTCTTTGCCGGCATGTACGAGCGGGCGGCCACATCGGTCGGCGGCTCGATCCTGGCCGCCGAGCTCGCCCTGGAAGGCCGCGTCGCCTACCACCCGGCCGGCGGTACCCACCACGGGCGGCCGGACCGGGCGAGCGGCTTCTGCTATTTCAACGATCCCGTCTTTGCGATCCGAACGCTGTTGAACGGCGGCCTCGCGCGCGTCTACTACGTCGACCTGGACGCCCATTTCGGCGACGGCGTCCAGGACGCCTTCGCCGAGGATGGCCGCGTCCTCACCCTGTCGATCCACGAGGCCGGGCGCTGGCCCTACGCCGGACCCCTGGAGGACCGGGCGGGCGGCGCGGCGCGCAACCTGCCGGTCCCGCGGGCCTTCAACGACAGCGAACTCGATCATCTGATGGAAAGGGCGGTGCTGCCGCTCGGCCGGCGCTTCGACCCCGAGGCGGTGGTCGTCACCTGCGGCGCCGACGGGCTGGCCGGCGACCCGCTGTCGGCGATGGAGCTCAGCAACCTCGCCCTTTGGCGGGCGGTCGAGGACTTGACCGGACTGTCGCCGCGCAGCGTGGTGCTCGGCGGCGGCGGCTACAATCCCTGGACCGTGGCGCGCTGCTGGGCCGGGCTGTGGGGCCGGCTGCGCGGCCAGGCCGTCGATGGCCCCCTGCCGGCCAGGGCCCGGGACCTGTTGCGCGGCCTGGAGTCCGACCTGATCGACGAAGACGAGATCCCGGACATCTGGCATACGACGCTCGCCGACCGCCCCAATGCCGGCGTGGTTCGCGGCCAGGTGGCGGCCCTGGCCCCGGCGGTGCTATCCCTATAGATAGAGGTATGTGATGGGTTGGCTGGAGCGCATTTCGGAGATCGAGGAACTGGAGGACGCCGAGTTCGACGCCGGCCTGGTGGTCGCGTTCGAGCGCGCCGGGCCGGCCACGGTCGCCCGGCCCATCCGCTTCTCCACCCCGACCTTCAAGGACTACACGACTTCCGAGCTGCAGGGCTGCGGCAAGAACAGCTTTCCGGCCTTCTCGGTCACCGCGGGCGGCTGCGCGCTGATGTGCGATCACTGCGAAGCCAAGATCCTCGAGCCCATGATTCCGGCCACCAGCCCGGAGATGCTGGACCGCAAGGTGCGCGACCTGATCCTGCTTCAGGACCTCCAGGGTTTTCTGCTTTCGGGCGGCTCCAACCGGCTGAACGAGATCCGCTACGAGCGCTTCTATCCGGTGGTCGAGCGGCTGAAGCGCGACTTCCCGCACCTGAAGATCGCGATACATACCGCGCTGACCGACGAGGCCGGGGCGACACGGATGGCGGACGCCGGCGTCGACACGGCGATGATGGATGTCATCGGCGCCCAGGAGACGGTCCGCGACGTCTATCACCTGGACCGGCCGGTGGCGGATTTCGAGGCCACCCTGGCCGCGCTCTGCACGACCTCCCTGGAGGTCGTGCCGCACATCGTCGTCGGCCTGCACTACGGCCGGGTGCTGGGCGAGGCCGAGGCCTTGGACATGGTCGCCCGCCATCCGGTCCATGCCCTGGTCCTGGTCGTGGTCATGCCGTTCTACGCTAAGGCCGGAACCTTCCTGACGCCGGAAACCCCGGAGGTCGGCCGCATCTTCCTCGAGGCGCGCCGGCGCATACCGGACCGCCAGGTCCTGCTCGGCTGCGCCCGTCCGCCGGGCATGCACAAGCGCGTGACGGACAGCTACGCGGTGATGGCAGGCCTGGACGGCATCGCCTTTCCCGCCGATGGCGTGGCCGCCGTGGCCCGGACCATCGGCCGCCCCGCGCACCAGGAGCACGCCTGCTGTTCGATCAAGGTGGGTGGCGGCCTGTCCGAGGGCGCAAGCCTGGCCTGCGGTGCATGATGGCCGGCCGCACCCCCGAAGTTCTGGTCGTCGGCCTGGGCCCAGCGGGCAGCCGAGCCGCCGCCGCCGCCGCGGAGGCCGGCCGTTCGGTGGTCGCCGTGGACCGGCGGCGCGCGGCCGGACATCCCGTGCAGTGCGCGGAATTCGTGCCCGCCATGATCGGCCAGGAGCTTCGAGCGCTCGACTCCGTGATCCGGCAGCGCATCCGCGCCATGGCGACCTTCGTCGAGGACCGGCCGCCGGACCTCTGGGACAATTTCCCGGGCCATATGATCGACCGCGCCGCCTTCGACCGGAGCCTTGTCGAGGCCGCGCGACAGGCGGACGCCGACTGCCGGTTCGGCGCGCAGATCGAAGGCTTCGCCCGGGACGGAACGGCGCGGCTCTCCGACGGCGGCGAGATCCGGCCGCGGCTGATCGTCGGGGCCGACGGACCGAGGTCCGCCGTGGGCCGGGCGGCCGGCCGGGTGAACACCGAGCTGGTCGAGACCCGCCAGGTCACCGTTCCGCTGAACCAGCCGCACGAGGCCACCAACATCTTTCTCTCGGCGGAGATCACGGGCGGCTACGGCTGGCTGTTCCCGAAGGGCGACGTCGCCAATCTGGGCGTCGGCGTGGTCCCGTCCGCGAGGACCCGGCTCAAGCCGTTGCTGGAGGACCTGCACCGCCGCTTGGCCGAGGAGGGACGCCTGGGCGCCGAGGTCCTGGGCCATACCGGCGGCGCGATCCCGGTGGGCGGCCTGCTCGAACCGCGGGGAAGGCTCGGCGAAGTGCCGGTCCTGCTGGCCGGGGACGCCGCGGGTCTCGCCAACCCGGTGACCGGGGCCGGTATCAACGCCGCGGTGATATCCGGCGGCCTGGCGGGCCGGGCGGCGGCCGACTGGCTCGGCGGGGCGGCCGGCGCGCTCGACGACTACGCGGAGGAAATCGAGGAGCTGTTCAAGGGCGCCCTCGACCGGGCGGTCGCGCGGCGGCGCGAGATTCTTCGCTGCTACGAGGACGCACCGGGTCCCGACGCCGCCGCCCTGCGGCGCGGCTGGATCGCCTATCCGGAGTACTGGGCGGCGTAGTGCGATGAGAGTTGGAGTATCGATTCTGGGAGGTCCGCGATGACCTGTTTGAAACCCGAAGGCACGACCCCGGCCGAGGAACGGACCGACGGGTTGGACTTCAACCCCTACGAGGCCATGCGGCCGCGCGCGCCGGGGGACATCCCACAGAGGGTGCGCAACGGCGCGCGCGTCAAGGCCAACGACGTCGCACCCGAGGGGGTCTACCGGCCCGACTACAACATCCTGACGCCGCACATGCGCTCGCCCGACTATGTGCAGATGTCCACGGCGGCGGCGATCACCCTCGGCATCACGCGGGGCAGGATGTATCGCTGTTCCTGCAGCCGCTGCCTCAACCTGCTGCTGACCTATCCGGAGGGCTGCCGGGCCAACTGCGCTTACTGCGGGCTGGCGCGCCACCGCGAGGCGGAGCGCGACTACGCCGACCGCAACTTCATCCGCGTCGACTGGCCGGCGGTGCCGACCGAGGAGGTGGTCGAGATCGTCGCCCGCGACGGCGAGAACACGCCCTTCCACCGCATGTGCATCAGCATGATCACGCACCCGAGCTCGGACGCGGACACGGTGATGGTCCTGAAGACGTGGACGGCGCGCATCCCGCCCGAACAGATCCCGGTCTCCATCCTGTCCAACCCGACCACGATGACCCGCGGCGACGTACGCACCCTGCGCGATCGGGGCGCCGAGATCTTCACCGTGGCGCTGGACGCCGCGACGCCGGAGCTCTTCGACCGCACCCGGGGCAAGGGCGTACAGTCGCCGCACAGTTGGAAGAAATACTGGGAGATCCTGCACGACGCGCGCGACATCTTCGGGCCGCAGAAGTTCGGTGCCCACATCATCGTCGGCATGGGCGAGAGCGAGCACGACGTGCTTTGCCTGGTGCAGACGCTGGTCGACCTGGGCGGCCACAGCCACATGTTCTGCTTCTTCCCGGAGAAGGGCTCGCTGATGGACCACCTGCCGGCCACGCCGCGCGACCAGTGGCGCCGGGTTCAGCTGGCCCGCTACCTGATCGATTACCGCGGCCTGCGCGTGGAGCACATGACCTTCGACGGAGAGGGCCGGGTCGCGAATTTCGGCCTGCCGCAGGGCGAGCTGGACGCCATCGTCGACGGCGGCATCCCGTTCCGGACCTCCGGCTGCCCGGGCAAGTTCGCAGACGACATCTCCGCCTGCGACAGGCCCTACGGGGATTCGCCGCCGAGCGACATCGCCAGCTATCCCTTCCAGCCCAACAAGACGGACCTCCGCAAGGTCCGCCGGCAGCTCGCCCTGCCGAAGCGCGAGTCGACGCCATGAGCCGCGGGTTCCGCGTCATAGACACTGGGGTCCGCGAGGGCCGGGCCAACATCGCCTTCGACCAGGCGCTGATCGAGGCCCACAAGGCGGGCCAGGTTCCGGACACGATCCGTTTCCTGCGCTTCCCGCCGACCGCGCTCATCGGCCGGCACCAGGCCTTGAGTCAGGAGCTGAAGCTCGACCACTGCCGGGAAAACGGCATCGGCGTGGTGCGGCGCATCACCGGCGGCGGCGCCATCTACTTCGACGAGGGACAACTCGGCTGGGAGCTGGCCTTCGGCCGGAACACGCTCGGCATCTCCAGCCTGGCCGAGCTGACCCGGGCGATCTGCGAGGCGGCCGCCCTGGGCATCAGCACGCTGGGCGTCGACGCAAAATATCGCCCGCGCAACGACATCGAGGTGGAGGGACGCAAGCTATGCGGCACCGGCGGGTTCTTCGACGGCGACACCCTGTTCTATCAGGGCACGCTGCTGATCGACATGAACCCGGCCGACATGGTCGCCGCGCTCAGGGTGCCCGAAGCCAAGCTGGCCAAGCGCGACCTCGATTCCGCCGCTGAGCGGGTGGTCACGCTGCGCCAGCTCCTGGGCGAGGCCCTGCCGGACCTGCCCGCCATCCAGAAGGCGATGCTCGGCGGCTTCGCCGAGGGGCTCAGCATCGAGCCCCAATGGGGCGAGATCGCCGAGATCGAGGAAACCCTGGCCCAGCGCGCCTACGACGAGGAGATCGGCAGCGACGACTTCGTCCACGAGATCGACGATCCCGGGGCGGGCGGAGACGTGCTGAGCGCCTCCCATACCTGCCCGGGCGGCACGGTCTCCGCCTATCTGCGCCTGGAAGGCCCGGCGCAGGACCGCCTGCGCGAGGTGCTGATCACCGGCGACTTCTTCGTCACGCCGCCGCGCATCGTCTTCGATCTGGAGGCGAGCCTGCGGGGCGTCCACCAAGCCGAGGCGGGCGCGGCCGTGGAGCGGTTCTTCGCCGAGGCCTCGGTCGATCTCCTGACCATCGCACCGGCGGATTTCCGCAGTGTGATCGAGGCCGCGCTGGCCGCGCGATAACGCTTTCCAGAACCGGACGGTTTCGCATGCCTCGCTCCAAAACGCCGGTCTTTGTCCTACAGCATACCTCGGGCGAGTTTCTCGGCCTGATCGAGGACCACCTCGAGGGCCGGGGCGTCCGCTTCACCTATTTCCGGCCCTTCACTGCGGACGGCAAGCTGCCGGCCACGGTCGATTTCTGCGCCGGCCTGATCCTGCTGGGCGGCGGGCCCTGGGGCACCAAGGGCGGTCGCGCCGTGCCGACGCTGACCGAGGAGCTCGAGCTGACCCGCGACTGCCTCGCGCTCGGCAAGCCGGTCGTCGGCATCGGCCTGGGCGCGCAGGTCCTGGCGATCGCCGCCGGCGGCGACAGCGAACGGACGGAGTTGGTCTTCGAGATGGGCGAAGCCAGGCGGGTCAAGGAGGACGCCCTCAACGGCTACCTGCCCGCGCGCTATCCGCTTGCGGTCTATATGCGCGACCGCCCGGTGCCGCCGGACGACGCGGAGATCCTGGCCGTGGACCAGGCCGGCCGGCCGGCCCTGTTCCAGGTGGCCGGCAACTGCCTCGGCTTCACCGGCCATCCCGGGGCCAAGCTGGGCATGGTCGAGGACCTCATCATGGAGTTCGAGGAGTCGCCCGAGGCGCCCTGGGCAACCATGGAAGCGCTGCGCAAGGCGCAGCCGGAGATCGAGGACGCGCTGGTCCGGATCATGACCGGCCTCGTGCAGATCACCGGTCTCATGCGGCCCGGGCCCGAACCCCGCGAGCCGGGCTGAGGCACATGCCGGCGCCCGCCGGTATCCCACAATTCGCGTGGGGTTAACATATTCACGTTTTATATTATATAATTTTCTAATATTTTGATTGCCCTCAGTGCGCGAGAGGGCTAGCATGGGGCCAACTTGGGGCGAAATTGCCTCACGGAGAAGCGGGGCATCCGAACAATTGGGAGCGGCTATGGCTGAGAAGCTGGTCATCATCATGGCGAACACCGATCCACGTAACGGCGAGGAGCTCGGCGCGCCGATCTTCCAGGCCTCCGTGGCGGCGGCCATGGAATACGAGGTCGAGGTGATCTGCACCGCCACCTCCGGGCGCCTGATGAAGAAAGGGGTCGCCGAGAACCTCTACGTGAAAGAGGGCTCGCCGAAGTCGGTCTACGACTTCATCAAGGATGCCCACGAGGCTGGGGTGAAGTTCTACTGCTGCTCGCCGAACCTCGACCTCTTCGACATGACCCAGGAAGACCTGATTCCCGAGTGCGAGGGGATCGTGGGCGGCGCCCATCTGGTCGAGGAGGTCATGGAGGGCGACTGCAAGGTCCTGACGTACTGATCCCAGCGGAAGACGGCAAAGCCATGGATCACGCCAGCAGCACCCGCGTCCAGGAGTTCATCGGGGACCCCATCTCCGAGGCCCCCGTGGTCGACCGGGACACCCTCGAGGAGATCTTCGGCGACATACAGGCCGATCTCCGCTACGACCACGAGCTGAACGGCTGCCTCAACTGCGGCATCTGCACCGCGACCTGCCCGGCGGCGCACTACTACGACTTCAGCCCCCGCGAGATCGTCCAGCTGCTGTGGACGGAGAACCTCGAGGGCATCTACGACGCCATGCAGGAAAAGATCTGGGCCTGCGCCCAGTGCTACACCTGCGCGGCGCGCTGCCCCTTCGGGAACTCGCCGGGCGGTCTGGTCATGCTGATGCGCGAGGCGGCCATCAAGCACGGCATGCAGTCGGCCAAGGATGTCCTGCGCCCGTTCAGCCGCGTCATGTTGAAACTGATCTCGACCGGCAACCAGCTGTCGCCGGACATGATCAACGCCGACCATTTCGCCGACTGGGGCCCCAATATCTCCAAGGTCGACGCCCCTCTGAAGCTGCTGCGCAAGGCCATCCCGATGCCGACGCTGAACACCACGGCGACCGCCTGGGAGGTCAACCTCACGACCTCCGTCGAGCTCTACACCATCTGGGAGATGACCGGCGTCCTCGACCAGCTGGAGACCATCGACGAGAACCTGTTCGACGTCATCACGGACATCATGGACGAGAAGCGCGAGGACCTGGACGACTGGCGCGACGAGCAGGACGAGGACGGCGAGGACGAATAGGATCGCGGCGCCGGCCTCGACCGGGCGCCGAAAAAGGGAGAAAGCCATGGCCACCGACAAGGGCAAGAACGACGACGGCACGCGCTTCACCGGGCACGGCCCCGAGTGGACCGATTCGAGCCTGAGCCCCGCGCAGGCGCGCACCGCCACGGCCTGGGTCGAGCAGAAGATCGACAAGCGCTCGATGCTGACCAACAAGGACCGCGTCGAGGACGTGCGCGACATCATGTGGCAGCTCGAGAAGGAGGGCGAGATCGTCGTCCACCGGGTCGCCGACGAGCACCGGCCGGTCACCGCCAAGACGCTCTACGGCTGGGACAAGAGAATCCCGACGACCCAGCTCTGGCATCACAAGTCCTGCGGCCAGTGCGGCAACATCCCGGGCTATCCGGCCTCGCTGCTGTGGCTGATGAACAAGATGGACATCGCCTATCTGGACGAGACCGACCAGACCTCCTGCACCGCCTGGAACTACCACGGCTCGGGCATCGGCAACCTGGAGAGCCTGGCGGCCGTCTTCCTGCGCAACTTCCACCAGGCCTATGTGGCCGCGCGGGCCCAGGGCCTGCCGGACGGTTACTACTATCCCCTGGTCCACTGCGGCACCTCCTTCGGCAACTACAAGGAGGTCCGGGGCTATCTCCTGCATTCGGCGGAGCTGCGCGAGCGCGTGAAGGCGATCCTCGGCAAGCTGAACCGGCTGGTCGACGGCAAGCTGCTGATTCCGGAGGAGGTCGTTCACTACTCCGAATGGCTGCACGTCATGCGCGGCGACATCCGCAACCACCAGGAAATCGACTGCGGCCAGGTCCGGGCCACGATTCACCCGGCCTGCCACGTCTACAAGATGGTGCCCGAGGACGCGATCTACGACGACGAGGTCCTCGACGGCAACCGGGTCGCCGTGTCGACCGGCATCATCGAGGCCCTCGGCGCCCAGGTGATCGACTACTCGACCTGGTACGACTGCTGCGGCTTCGGCTTCCGCCACATCATCTCGGAGCGCGAGTTCACCCGCTCGTTCGCGATCGACCGCAAGATCCGCGTGGCCGTCGAGGAGGCCCAGGCCGACATGATGATCGGTCACGATACCGGCTGCATCACGACGCTGGACAAGAACCAGTGGATCGGCAAGGCCGCGGGCAAGGACGTCGAGCTGCCGATTCTGGCCGACTGCCAGTTCGCCGCCCTGGTCTGCGGCGCGCACCCTTACAAGATCGTGCAGTCGCACTGGCACGCCTCGCCGACCGAGACGCTGATGGAGAAGCTCGGCATCGACTGGCAGCAGAAGAAGGCCGAGTTCGAGGCCTACCTCAAGGAGGTCGAGGCCGGCAACCAGGAGAACCTCTACGACCCGCGGCTGATGATCACCTCGGGCCCGGGCTTCAAGAAGGCCGAGGTCAAGAAGATAGGCCAAGCGAAATGAACAAGCCCGTCCTCATCCTGGGCGGGGGCCCGGCCGGACTGTCCGCCGCGCACGCCCTCGCCAGCATTGGCCAGAAGTCCGTCCTGGTCGAAAAGGAAGACCGGCTCGGCGGCGCCCCGATCCTCTCGGGCTACGCCAGGCTGGTGCCGAGCCGCGAATGGGCCAAGGACGCCATCGGCGGCATGGTCGAGAGGGTCGCCGGCAACGGGCTGGTCGACGTCCGCACCTCCATGACCGTCAAGGAGTTCTCCGGCGAGCCCGGGCACTTCACGGCCAGGCTGGCCGACGACTCGACGCTCGACATCGGCACCGCCGTGCTCTGCACGGGCTTCACCCATTTCGACCCGATCAGCAAGCCGGAATGGGGCTTCGGCACCTTCCCCGACGTGGTCACCACGACCCAGGTCGAGCAGATGTTCTCCTCGGGCCAGGGCGTGCGCTGCCCCTCGGACGGGCGCAAGCCCAAGCGCGTGGCCATCCTGCTCTGCGTCGGCTCGCGCGACCGGCAGATCGGCCGCGAGTGGTGCTCCAAGGTCTGCTGTACTGTGTCCTGCAACATCGCGATGGAGATCCGCGAGGAGCTGCCCGACTGCCACGTCTACATCTACTACATGGATATCCGCACCTTCGGGCTCTACGAAGACCTCTACTATTGGAAGAGCCAGGAGGAGTTCAAGGTCAAGTACATCAAGGCGCGCATCGCGGAGGTCACCTTCGACGGCGAGAAGCTGATCGTCAAGGGCGAGGACACCCTGGTCAAGCGGCCGATCACCATCCCCTTCGACCTGGTGGTCCATGCCATCGGCATGGATCCGAACGTCGACAACATGCTGCTGTCGTCGATCTTCGGCGTCGAGCTGCAGAAGCACGGCCATATCGCCCGCGCCAGCACCTACAGCGCCATGGGCGCGACCTCGCGCCCCGGCGTCTTCGTCGCGGGGGCGGCGACCGGCCCGGAGACCATCGACGATTCCATCGCCCAGGGCCAGGGCGCCGCGATGGCGGCCCTCGCCGGAGCCCCCGCCATCAAGGCCGCGGCGGAGTGACGGGCACATGTTGATGGCCCGGCGCTCGCCCGCGGACCTACCGGCGCCCGAGACCGCGCGGCCGACGCTCGACTTGAGCGGGCCCGCGCTCGCGTCCGGCCTGGAGACCCTCGTGGCGAGCAGCAAGGAGGCCGGCGGGATCGAGGTCTATATCGAAGGCATCAAGCTCAAGACCGCGGCCTTCCAACGGACCCTGGGCGACGGCAAGGCCGCTGAGCTCGACGAGGACACCTTCAAGGCGCTCTGCGCCTTCGTCGCGCCGGTCCGCCGGCGCATCGGCCCGCGGCTCGAGGAGTACGGGTTCCCCGCGATCCGCGAAGCGGTGACGGCGCTGCTCGACGGCGCCTCGGACACCGCGACGGCGGATGCCCGGCTGGACGGTTTCTGCGGCCGGTTTCCGCAGGACAAGCAGCACCGCTGGGTGCGCGACCTGGCGACCGAGCTGCTGCACTACACCGACCCGGAGCGCTATCCGCTGATGTGCCGCTGGGTCTGGGACGCCCGGGCCAACACCGGCGTCCTGCGCGAGATCTGGCACGGGGACAACGTGGACCACATGGTGATCGACGTGCCGGACGGCTATCAGACCTTCCTGGTGCTGCGCGAGGAGCTCAGTCAGTTCCTCACCGAGAACGGCGTGTTCCGGGACGTCACTTTCTACGTCGACTTGCTCTGCGCCCAGGTCTATGCCGGGTACATTACCTCCCAGGGCGGTAGCTACCTGCGCGCGGATTTCTCTTCGCCCGAGGATCCGCTGCTCTACACCCGCCGCCTGCTCGGGCTCGACGGCATCAATACCCAGACGGGGCGCAGCCGCTTCAAGGCCGTCGACGGCGGCCGCCCCGTGCTGGACGATGTCAAGCTGTTGAACTGACCCTGGGGACCCGCCCATGCCGATTCACGAAAAGTCCCTGATCCGCCCGGAGAATCTCCTCACCCACGAGAACCTGGAGATCGAGGGGGTCGACGTCTCGGGGCATTGGAGCACCTTCATCGAGTCCCGGGTGGTGACGGACTACAACGAGGCCCTCGAGGACGAGATCGCGGCCCTGCCGGGCGGCGAGAACATCCACCGCTGCTGGCAGTGCGGATCCTGCACCAACGCCTGCACGGTGAACGCCTTGAACCCCGATTTCAATCCACGCTTCTGGATCTACCTGGTCCGCACGGGCATGGAGCAGGAGCTGCTGCGCGACAAGGACATCATCTGGCAGTGCGTGTCCTGCCACAAGTGCACCTATGTCTGTCCGCGCGACGTGGTCCCCGAGGGCGTGATGAAGGCCACCGCCCACTGGCTCGAGCTCAAGGGTCACCGGCCGAAGTCGCCGTCGATGCTGTTCGACGAGGTCTTCTCCGAGCAGGTCTTCGCCACCGGCAAGATCGAAGAGGGGCGCACCCTGCGCGGCTTCTTCAAGCGAACCGGGCAGCCGCTCACCCAGGACTGGCTGGTCGAGATGATCAAGCGCCTGCTCAGGCACCTTCCGGTCAAGCTGATGATCACCCTGGGACTGGCCAATGTCATCCAGCCGCGCACCCGGGGCTGGGCCGGCGCGCGCGCCGCGATCGAGGAATACGTGGAGGAGCAGGAGGCCAGGCAGCGCCAGGCGCTCGGGCTCGACCGACCACCGGCCACCGGCGCCGAGCGGCCTTTGGCCGAAGCGGCCGAGTAGGGAAGGACATCCGATGGAGGAGAGGTACAAGAAGGTCGCCTATTATCCCGGCTGCGCCCTCGAAGGTTCGGGCCACGCCTACAACCGCTCGACCAAGGCGGTCGGCGAGAAGCTGGGACTGGACCTGGTGGAGGTGAAGAACTGGAACTGCTGCGGCGCGATGGAGGTCAAGAACATCGACCCCAAGCTGCAGACCTATCTGTCCTCCCGGGTCATGTCCATCGCCGCCAAGGAGATGGGCTTCGACACGGTCATGGCGCCCTGCAACGGCTGCTATCACAACCTCAAGAAGGCGGAATACGACCTGGCCAACGACCCGGACTCGGTCGAGGTGGTCGACCGCCTGTCCAAAAAGGCCGGGCACGAGACCTACGAGGCCGGCGAGATCGAAACGATCCACGCGCTCGACTGGATCAAGCAGGCCATCGGCGAGGACGGCATTCGCGCGCGGCTCGAGAATTCCCTGAAGAACCTCAAGGTCGCCAACTACTACGGCTGCATGTACACCCGGCCGCGCCATATCTTTCCGGAGAAGGACCAGGGGCCGGACAGCGAATCGACCACCCAGCCCCACTTCATGGACGACCTGCTGGCCGCAGCCGGCGCCGAGATCGTCGACTTCCCGCTGAAGACCTCCTGCTGCGGCGGCGCCCATACGCTGTCGGACTCCGACACCTCGACCAAGCTGGTCCTGAACCTGCTGCGTGCCGCCGAGGCGAGCGGCGCGGACGTCATCGCCACGGAGTGCCCGACCTGTCACTCGGGCCTCGAGATGCACCAGGTCCGGGCCGAGAAGCGCTTTGGCGTCAAGACAAGCGTGAAGATCCTGTACTTTACCCAGCTGCTCGGTCTGGCCCTCGGGCTCAAGCCGAAGAAGGTCGGGGTGCACGAGAACATCTCCGACTCCATGGCCTTCGTGAAGGAGAAGGGGCTCGCATGAGGCCGCTCGGCGACATCGAGGCGCGTATCGACCAGCTGGGCGGGGCCACCAACCCGGCTGCCGACCCGGCCGCGGCGGCGCGCGAGTTGTTGGGCCTGGGCGAGGACGTGCTGGAACACTGGATCGCCGCACGCGGCGGCACGCCGACGGCCGCCCGCCGCGAGGGATTCCGACTGCTCGCCCTGCACCGCCAGGGCGCCAAGGGCGAGCCCAGCTTCAACGCCTGCCGCGAGACCTGCCGAGAGCTGGTCTATCACCACAACCTCATCACGATGGACCCCGGCCACCCGGACACGGCCGCCCGCCTGGCCATGGCCGCCCTGGTCGCGAACCATTTGTACCTCTTCGTGAGCGGCAAGATGGAGGTCGAACAGTTGGGCGAGTTTTGCTGCTCTTCGAGGCCATTGCATGCCAATATGAGCTGAGGGATAAGAGCGGGGAAGTTGGTGTCTAGACGAGGAGAGGATCGATGCCCGTTGTACGCGGATGCCACATGCCCGACGAGCTGCTCTACGACGTGGAGAACCACATCTGGTTCAAGGAGGTCGGCGACGGCAACGTACGGATCGGCATGACCACCGTCGCCACGGCCATGGCCGGCCGCTTGGTGGCGTTCACGCCGAAGAAGGTCGGGCGCAGCGTGAAGGCGGGCAAGTCCTGCGCCACGGTCGAGTCCGGCAAGTGGGTCGGCCCGGCGAAGTCCGCCGCGGCCGGCGAAGTCGTCGAGGTCAACGAAGAGCTGACCAAGAACCCCGGTGCCGCCAACGACGATCCCTACGATGCCGGCTGGCTGGTCGTCCTCAAGCCCGAGGACTGGGACGGCGTAAAGGCCTCGTTGATCCCAGGCGCCGAGGTCGCGGACAAATACGAGGCCAAGATGGCGGCCGACGGATTCGACGGCTGCGCCTAAGGCAAGGAAACCCTCCATGATGGAAAGACTGCGAGCAAGGACGGCCCTTTCGAGCAAGCACCAGGCGGAAGCCGTGAGCGAACCTTCGGAACTGCGGGAAAACGCCTCCCGCGCGAGCACGCTTCTCAAGGCCATGGCCAACAAGCAGCGCTTGCTGATCCTGTGCCATTTGGCCGAGGGCGAGAAATCCGTGGGAGCATTGCGGGATGAGATCGGACTGAGCCAGTCGGCGCTCTCGCAGCACCTCGCCATACTGCGCCGTGACGGGCTGGTCGAAACACGGCGCTCGGCCACGACGGTGAACTACTCCGTGGCGAGCCCCGAGGCCCTCGCGATGATGGAGACGCTCTATGGTTTGTTTTGTCGCAAGCCCGACGAGCTGCATCCTCGTCGGCCGGCCGCGGACGCCGCGTCACACGCGGGGGCGCGAACAGGAAAGGGCCGGGGAGGCTAGACGTACCCCGGGAGAGGCCCAATGGTTCTTGTCTACGGCTCCGGGCCTTCGTAACCGGCGGCCCGGAGCCGGAGCGGGGAAAGCGTGAAATGAAGAAGACCGGCGCGACTCAGATCCTGAACATCAAGGGGGTCAATTGTCCCATGCCCGTGATGTGGGCCAGGACCCAGCTGGATTCCCTCGAACCCGGCCAGACGCTCGAGATCCTGGCCACCGACCCCAGCGCGCTCTCGAACTTCCAGTCCTTCGCCCGCACGACCGGGCATGAGTTGGTCGAGCACAGCGAAGACGGCGGCGTGATCCACCTGTTGATCAGGAAAACAGCCTGACGCGCAAGCGCCGGACGGCCCCCGAGCCGGGTCAGCCGCGCGCGAGGATCGCCCGGAAAGCGCCGCCGAAGCTGCCCTCCTCCAGATACTTCATGCCGTAGACCCCGCCGGCGATGATCGACAGCAGCGCGATCAGCGAGCCGAGCGCCAGGGTCGACATCCCGGTGATGCCCTGAC